>JAFEEX010000062.1:0-996 GCA_018240895.1 Pseudomonadota bacterium
GCTCGCGTTGGCCGGGCTCGCCCCGCGTAGCCTGTTCCGCGCAGAACCTGAAAGCCCCCTCCCCGCCCTCCTAGGCCAAGCGATCACCGCGGCTGCGGCCGACGTCGCCACTGACCTGGCCGCTGTGCGCACGGCTCTCGCGCTGGGCGATGAACGCTTGGCCGTGCTCTACGCTTCGTCGCAGGCACCGGCAGTCTGGCAGTTGATAGCGGGGCTAGGCCCCCTCACCCGCGCCGAACTGGCCCGCGCGCTCGGTATTACCCGCCGAACCGCCTCGCAGGCCGCCACAGCGCTCGAGAAGGCCGATTTGGCCACCTTGCGCCCCGGTGACCACGCCCTGACCCCCAAAGCGGCTCCCAGGGCCTCCTGAGGCCCCCTACGGCGTCAATGCGACCTCCCGGTAGGGCACGCCAATGCGTTTGGGGGCGCTGGCCCTGCGGCGCAGCAATTGGCTGGCAAAGCGCGATGCTTCGTCTTCGCTGGGAAACGAGACCGCCCTCCCCTGCCCCCGGGTCCCGATCCGGCCCCAGTCGAACTCGACGATCGAGGCCCCGAAAAGGTCGCGACTCAGCGCGACGGTATAGCGCCGGGCAACATTGCGCTCTGCGCAGACGGCTTCGAGCCAGATGAAGCTGCCGTGGGTCGGGGTATCCATGCGCGCATAAATGCAGCAGGCGAATTCTCGTGATCCAACGGGAATTTTGAATCACAGGATTCGGACTGATTCACGCAGGCGATTTGTTCCGGTCTCTCGCACGAAGGCATGAGTCTTCAGATCCAGTACTGGTCCAAAACCGCGCGAACTGCTTCCTCCGCCTCTTGGCGCGTCGCTCCGCCCTTGCTCAGGAGAGTGAGGCGAATGCCCTTACGATCTGCGCCTTCAATCCGAAGCACCGGCTTACCGCTCGCATTCGCGACCGTTTCGGCCTTTCCTGACTTTTTGGGGGATCCTGACTTCTTGGGGGGGTCTGCAGCCAGTGACAGTGCCTTGATCAC
>JAFEEX010000062.1:1044-14363 GCA_018240895.1 Pseudomonadota bacterium
CGAATGCCGAGTTCTTGCGGGTCGCCAAAAGCCCGGGTCAGTTCGTCGGGAAGGCGAGCGAGATCGAGATATCGCGTGAGCCAGCTTTCAGAGACTTTCAGCCGCTCGGCCATCGTCCTCTGACGGCCATCATAGTACGCTGTCAGTGCGCGCAGATAGTCCCTGGCCCTCTCAAGATCCGTAAGATCATCCCTGGCTCGGTTTTCGATGTCAGCGAGCCTGAATGCCTCTTCGTCGCCGATCTCCCGGACGTCGACCAAGAACTTGAAGTCTGGATAATTGTGAGACCTCAACCAGCTAATCGACCAATGTCGCCGCGCGCCGCAGATAACCTCAAAATCGAAATCCTCATCACCGGAAAGGCGGCGCACAATTGCGGGGATTTCCTGCCGCCCTTGCGCCTTGATGCTCTCAATGAGATCCGAACACCGTTCTTCGTTTAGCAAGGCATAATCGCGGTTATGGCCTGCCCACATCCGGCATCTGGCAGGATCCACCAACTCATGGGTCCGATTGACAATTGCCCCGGATGCCAGGTCGGCAAGACGGTTTGAACGACCGGTTAGAACGTTCGATGCAATGCTCGATCGACGAGGCGCTGTGCCTGCGTCCGTCAGGTCAATTCCGGCCGCCAAATCGGCCGCAAAACCGCTGTTTTTCTTACTCATCCGACCCTCCCGTCAGCCGAATTGCATGCGTGCAATTTTCCAAGAATGCGAGCTTCTCACCCCGAATTGCACGCGTGCAATTTCCGGTTTTCATGCCAAGGCCTCCTGGCGCAACCGCTTGTGATGACTGGGCCACATCGAACGAATATCGACCTCAATCTCAGCGTTTACGCCATCAAGATAGTTCAGGCACCGATTGCGCACAGCTGAACTGGTGGCGGGGCCATCGAGCTCATAGACCGTCATCAAACGCGCAGTTGCATTATCGATCTCCGCGGAGTCCTTCAGGGGTGTACGGACCATTGTGTGGCCGAACAGAGTCCGCATGAGCTGTATCAGCTCCTTCTGCATCGACTTATTTTCGTCGACCTTCGACGCAACGAAGCGAAGAAAATTGAGCTCCGGCGCAAGCCCGCGGTCAGCAAGCTGCTCGATCGTCTCATCCAACATGGACAGGAACGCTGCAGTCGACGAAAAATCCATGACGGTTGGCGGCACCGGCACCACCAGCGAATTCGCCGCGCGCAGCACAGAGAGCGAGATCGCGCCGAGCGCCGGTGGAGGATCCATCACGATAACGTCAAACCGATCCGAGATGCTCTCAATGCCCTCCTTCAATCGGTCGAGAAGTGACGCATTGCCTTGGGCCATTCGGGCAGCGAGCTCGTACTCGGAGTTGAACAGGCGAAGGTTTGCCGGGATCAATTCCAAACCATCGAAATGGGTCTTGCGGAGTGCATAATCGAGGGACGATCGTTCGCCTTCGCGAAGGAACGGGTAGAGTGTGTCATCCTCGTTGAGATCGAGATCGGGAACGTAGCCAAAAAGCGTTGTTGCCGATGCCTGGCTATCGCAGTCCACCAAAGCCACGCGGTATCCTCGAATGGCAAGATACTGCGCCAAATGGACAGCCACCGTCGACTTGCCGACGCCGCCCTTGAAGTTCTGGACCGCTACGACGCAGCACGGGTCGCTCTCAGCTCGGTACGGCCTCGTGCCGAAGACGCCCCGCATATCGTTGAGCTGCGCCAGCGTGTATCGCTCACGCCTGTTGTTATCAGTTCTCGCAGGCTCTGGAAGCCGACCGTCCTTCTCCGCATCGCGTATCGCAGCTGGGGTCCTACCCACGAGTTCGGCAGCTTTACCGATCGTGAAAGTGGGCTCACGGCGGTCATCCGACCGGGCGCTTCTGGCGGAATCCCGCAGCTTCTCGAGCACCGACGAGGTCCGACTGGCCAGCGTTGCCACCGACACCAGGCGCTCCGCTTCCTCGATTTGAAGTCCGTTCGACACATGCCCACCTTTCGCAACTGAGCGTGTGCTACACTCACTTGCGCTTTTGGGTCAAGAAATTCGCAAATTTCGAAAGTTGGAGCATCAAAACGGGGTCAAAGTACCCCTAGCTCGGCCCAACCTGACTCGGTGGGGGATGCTGAAATTGCACGCGTGCAATTTCCACTCATTGAGGCCGGCCGCGACGATTGACCCAGCCCTCGCAAAACCCCTTCCACGCTGCGATCAACTTCGCACCACGGAGCTTTTCCAATCGCTCGCCCATGTGCCCGCGAAAACCATCGGCGATCATATCCACATCCCAACCGCCGCCATACTGTCGGCCGATCGAACGAAACTCGGCCTCGTCATCGCCATAGCGCAGCGACCCTCGCGGAAAGCCGGCTTCTGTCGGCTTGCGGCCAGCGACTGCCTTACGCGGTGCCGGTATAGCCCCCTGCCCCACGGAAACGTTTTCAACCGTCCCTTCCCGACGCGCTTGGCGGCCAGCTGAATGCCTATCCAGTTCGTCGACTGTCTCGATTACCTCGGGCGCACCCTTTGGCTCAAACCGGAACTCAAGCTCAGTAACGGTTCTGCCCTGCCGGATCTCACGCCACTCGACACGGAAGTGAGCCAACTGATCGATCTCAGACTTGGCCTTTTCAAGAACTTTGCGGCGAAGCTGGGCAAAGTCCGTGTAGACATCGGGCGGGATACCAAGGGCAGCTCGGAGCGCCTGCATATCACCTCGCCATGTGGCCTGGCGACGATGCAACCGAAGCGCCCCTAGTTCATACAACTTGAGCGCGTAATTCGAGCGGAAACCCAGAACGGCCTGACGGTTGAGAACGGCATAGGTTTCGGAGGCTTGAATCAGTTTGCGCGCATCTGGCGTGAACTCCCACTCGATCCAGCCTGCTTCGCCGCCCTCTTCCTCTGTCTCCTCACGCGACCGGGAGATCAATGAAAACAGCAGCGTTGCCTTCTTCCCACGCCAGGATTTGTCATCAACGGCAAAGAGCGTTCGGTGCAACTCCTGAAGCATGTCGGTGATCCGCTCATTGCCCTTATGGCCGCGGCGGATGTCTGCTTTGCGGATCCGGTGTGGCCGATCCTCCCAAGCATCTCCTCCAGCAGTTAGGATCATCAAAGCCAGCAGCCGAGACGCCGTGAGACTGAGCGATTCACCTTTGACGAACTTAATTTCGATGATGCTGCCAGGCTTGGCGAATTCGTCTCCGCCCTTCGCCTTCAGAGCTGCAGCAACGCGCATGGCACGGCCGGGAGTTACTTCCTCCAGGTCCTCTTCAACAGCTTCGGCTATTTGGCCAGCTTCACTTTCCATGCCATATTTCGATCAGAACGTGATTCTCGGGACTGGATTGCTGCCTGACCTGACCTCTTTCGTCAAGTCAGGTCAGGATAGTGACGTGGCCGCACCCCCCAAGCGGTCAGGATAGAATTGCCGCCCGTTGCAACGGGAAGCCGCGAAAACAGGCGAGTCGGTGTACCCTGGGTGAAAATAGGAAACTGCCCTTGATTTCGACCGGTTCGCGATTCAGAAGTTAGCTACGGGAGGGCAGGGGACGCTCGATCGGATGNNCCCCAATGGGTCAGGTAAGTGCCCCCGTTGGGTCAGGCTGTAGCCCCCATGAGGTCAGGGAAACTCCCCCATCAGGTCAGCTTTGTGGCTGTAAACGTATGGATTTACGCCACTTTTAGCCTGCTGAATCTGAATCTCTAGAATCATGAATGCTTCCGCTGCAAGCAGCGGCGTCTGTAAATTGATTTTTTGAGAAACAGATACCGATTCGTGTGCGGCACATGGGCTGCCCATTCGGTAAGCAGGGCGCACAAGTCACGCTACGGGGGAGGGGAGTAGGGCTGAGCTGGGCAGTCATGCCCCTCGTCAGCAATCACCCTACATCAGATCTCCGCGCCCTCGTCGCACGCCTTGGGGGCAAATGGTCAGGCAACACCGCGATGTGCCGTTGCCCGTCCCATGCAGACCGAACGCCGTCACTGGCGATCAGGCAAGGCGATCGCGGCATCCTCGTGACCTGCCATGCCGGTTGTGATGCTACCGATGTTCTCCGTGCACTGCGCAGGATTTCGAACCTGCCAAGCATTGGCCCCGCTGAGCTTGCTGGGCGACAAGCTCACCGGCCAACAGCCTTCCTCGCCATCTGGCACGCCGGTCGTCCGATCGAGGGCACCCTGGCTGAGAGATACGTCCGCGAAGTGCGCAACATCTGGGCACCACTTGAAGACCTGCGCTATCATCCCGGCTGTCCAAGAGGGCAGGGGAGGCTCGTTCAGTTTGAGCCGGCCTTGCTCGTCGCGATGCGCAAGGCTGGCGAGATCGTCGCAATCCAGCGGATTTTCCTCGATCCAGCGACTGCCCACTACACCGATAAGCTCGTGCTCGGGCAGGCCATTGGCGCTGCCTGGACCAACGGTCCGCCGAGCAAGACAATCGGTATCTGCGAAGGCTTTGAGACTGCCGCGGCATATACTTCGCTCACCGGCATCCAGGCATGGGCCACCATGGGCGCGAAGCGCTTCCACCAGGTCGAGATCCCGGCCCGCGTCGAGCGCGTCATCCTGCTTGCCGACAACGATCCCGAAGGACGCCGCGCCGAAGCCCGTGCGCGCAAAGCATTGGTCCGGCCGGGCCTGGTGATCGACACCGAGTGGCCACCGGGGCGCATGAATGACTGGGCGCAGCTCCTGAATCGGTGAGGGGAGGGGGGCTGCGGGGGATGTGCCGCCGGTCGGCAGCAGACCTCACAATTCTCCCGGAGACCTCCATGACCGCTACGATCTCACGCAGCAGCGCCATTCTCGGCGCTGCGCGCACGCTTGCCGCGAAACTTCTGCTCGCCATTCCCATCGATCGGGCCGCGCTTTCACAGGCCATGACCGAAAGCGCAGGCGGCAACGATGCCGCAGGAGCCTGGACCCAGCGCGAGAGTTTCGAGGCGCTCGAGGTGGCGCAGGCCATGGCAATCCCCGAACTGGTCGGCCGAATGGACGCTGAGGCTGCGGTTCGCACGCTTGAGGCTCTGGCTCGGGATCTACCCACCCACACGGTGCGCAGCGAAGACCAGATCGCCTTCCAGCAGTTCTCCACCCCGCCCGCGCTTGCTTGCCTGGCCATCCATCTCGCGCGCCTCGGGTGCGAGGATGTCTTCATGGAACCCAGCGCGGGCACCGGGATCATTGCTGCGCTGGCAAGGGGCGCGGTGAAGCAATGCCTGCTCAATGAACTCGAACCGACCCGTGCCGAGCTGCTCGAAGGCCTGTTCCCCGGGGCTCAGGTCTATCGCCACGACGGCGCTAAGATTGCCGCGCTGCTCTTTGGCACCGCTCGGCCGAGCGTGATTGTGATGAATCCGCCGTTCTCGGTCTCACAGTCGCGCGGAGAAGATCAGAACACTGCGGCACGGCACCTGCGCGCCGCGCTCGATCACCTGCTGCCCGGTGGCAGGGTCGTGGCGATCATGCCGGACTGGTTCGCCGATACGGCGCGCGGGGGCGAGGTCTATCGCCGAACGCTGGAAGGTGTGCGGGTCGTCATGTCGCTGCGGCTCGACGAGGGGGGCTATGCCAAGCACGGCACCGGCATCGCAGTCCGGATGCTGGTAATCGACAAGGTTCCGGGTGACATGTCGGTTTCGACGATCAGCCGGGCGTCTGTGAGCGAGCTGTTCGCGGCGATTGGACCCAATCCACCACGCGCTGCGCTGCGCGACGCCAGCCCTGTGGCCGTCGCCCGGCCCAAGCTCAGCATGTTCCGGTCGGTGAAAAGCGGCCCGGCCAGACCAGTGATCGTCCGTGCACCGCAGACCAACGAGGTCAGGCCCGTCGCCTACCAGGTTCTCGAGGAGGCCGCAGCCATGGGCGAACAGCGCGGGGTCTATGCCGACTATCGCCCTTCGCGGGTGGTCATCCCGGAAGCGGGCGAGCATCCGACCCACCTCGTCGAATCCGCTGCCATGGCGTCAATCGCCGCGCCCAAGCCCGGCTACATTCCGTGCCTGCCCGAACGAACGGTGACCGCGCGGCTGCTCTCGGCCGCCCAGCTCGAGACCGTGATCTACGCAGGCAATGCTTGGAGCCGCGATCTGCACGGGCGGTTCATTCACCCCGACGGGGAGGTTGCGCTCAAAGAAGACCCCGACGGCCAGCTCTACCGCACCGGGTTCTTCCTCGGTGACGGCACCGGGGCGGGGAAGGGGAGGCAGGCGGCGGCCTGCATCCTCGACCAGTGGCTCAAGGGCAATCGTCGCCACATCTGGATCTCGAAGAACGCGCCGTTGCTCGAAGATGCACAGCGCGACTGGACCGCGATTGGCGGGCTGCCGTCCGATATCATCGACCTCGCGCGCTGGAAGATCGGCGAGGAGATAACCGCTCCGGAAGGCATCCTGTTCGTTCCATATGGAACCCTTCGCTCTGCCCGTGTCGAGGATACCCGGCTCGACCAGATTGTGCGCTGGGCCGATCCCGCATTCGAAGGCGTGATCGTGTTCGACGAAGCCCATGAAATGGGCGGTGTCGCGGGCGGGGAGGGGGCTCTCGGTCAGAAACAGGGATCGCTCCAGGGGATCGCCGGCGTCCTGCTGCAAAACACCCTTCCGCGGGCCCGGGTGCTCTACGCCTCGGCCACAGGTGCTTCGGACGTCAACAACCTCGCCTATGCGGTGCGACTTGGCCTGTGGGGACCGGGAACGGCCTTTGCCAATCGTGAGCAGTTCATCTCCGAGATCCGCGACGGCGGCATTGCTGCGATGGAATTGGTCGCACGCGACCTCAAGGCCTCGGGGCTCTATCTCGCCCGCGCGCTCAGCTTTGCCGGGATCGAGTACGACATCCTGCGCCACGACCTCAGCAACGACCAGATCACGATCTACGACACCTACTGCGAGGCCTGGACGATCATCCACCAGAACCTCGAAGTGGCGCTCGAACTCACCGGCGTGGTCGATGGCCTTGAAAACCGCACGCTCAACAGCGGCGCCAAGGCTGCGGCGCGCAGCCGGTTCGAGGGGACCAAGCAACGCTTCTTCGCGCAGGTCTTGCTCTCGCTGAAGCTGCCCTCGATTTTCCCGGCGATCGACGAGCACCTCGCCCAGGAGGAAAGTGTCGTGGTGCAGCTCGTCAGCACGGCGGAATCGATCCTCAACCGGCGGCTCAATGAACTCGATCCCGAGGAGCGCGAGGCGCTGGACCTTGACCTGTCGCCGCGGGAAGCGATTGTCGACTATCTCACCCGCGCCTTCCCTACCCGGCAGATGGAGGAATACGTCGACGAGCTCGGTGACGTTCGCTCTCGGCCGATGTGGGACCAAGCTGGCAACCCGGTCCACAACCCCCAGGCCGAGGCCGCGCGCGAACAACTGATCGAGCATATCTGCGCCATGCCGCCGATCCCGACCGCGCTCGATGCGTTGCTCGATCATTATGGGGTGAGCGCCGTGGCCGAAGTGACCGGGCGGTCCAAGCGCCTGGTTCGCGATGTTAGCGGCCAGCAGCGCCTCGAAAGCCGCTCACCGCGCACCAACTTGGCTGAAACCACCGCGTTCATGACCGGCGCAAAACGCCTCCTGGTGTTCTCCGATGCCGGCGGGACGGGCCGCAGCTATCACGCCAGCCTCGATGCCAAGAACCAGCAGCGCCGCGTGCATTTCCTGCTCGAACCGGGCTGGCGGGCAGACCGGGCAATCCAGGGGCTGGGACGCACGCACCGCACGCATCAGGCCTGCCCGCCGCTGTTCCGCCCCGTGACCACCGACTGCAAGGGCGAGGCCCGGTTCACCAGCACGATCGCGCGGCGGCTCGACGCGCTGGGAGCTCTCACTCGCGGCCAGCGCCAGACCGGCGGGCAGGGGATGTTCGATGCCTCGGACAACCTCGAGAGCGCCTACGCCAAGCACGCCCTGCACGACTGGTATGGGCTCCTCGCCACCGGCAAGCTCAAGAGCACGACGCTGAGCCAGTTCCAGACGATGAGCGGGCTTGAGCTCACCGACCAGGACGGCGTGCTGCGCGAGGACCTGCCGCCGATCCAGCGCTGGCTTAACCGCATTCTCGCCATGAAGATCGCAGTGCAGAACGCGATCTTCGAAGAGTTTCTCACCCTTGTCGAAACCCGGGTCTCGGCGGCCAAGGAAGCCGGGACTTTCGACATTGGCGTCGAGACCGTCTCGGCCGAGACCTGCGAGGTGCTGTCAGACACGGTGATCCGCACCGATCCGGTCACAGGGGCGACCTCGCACCTCTTGGAACTGTCGCTGACCCAGCGGCGCAAGCTGCTCACGCTCGAGCGCGTGCTGAAAATGGCCTCTTACGAGGACAAGCCGCTGTTTTTGCGCAACGGCAAATCGGGCAAGGTCGCGCTCGCGATCCCGGCGCCGTCGCACATGGACGAAGAGGGCGAACTGATCCGCCGCTTCGAGCTCGTGCGACCGCTGCGCAGCGAATACATCCTTGCGGGACGACTGAACGAAACCGCCTGGGAGCCGGTGGCCAAGGCTGAGTTCAGCGCGCTGTGGGAAGCAGAATACGCCGCCGACGAGAACCAGCTCGTCACCGAAACCGTGTTCCTCGCGACCGGCCTGCTGCTGCCGATCTGGGGTGCGCTTCCCAAGGAGGACCTCACGGTCAACCGGATTGTCGACAAGTCCGGCGCGTCGTGGCTCGGCCGGCATGTTCACGACCTCTACGTTGATGCGACGCTCGAGAAGCTTGGCGTCTCCCGCAAGGCGCAGACTGACCCGGCCAAAATCGCGCAGGCTATTCTGGGTGGCGGTACCTGGAAGGCGCCGCATCCGCTGAACTTCACCGTCCGCACTTCACGGGTGAACGGGGCACGGCGGATCGAGATCGTCGGCGCCGAGGCGGCGCGCATCCCCGAGCTCAAGGCCCTTGGCTGCTTCACCGAGATCATCGCCTACAAGACCCGCGTGTTCGTGCCGACAGAGCGGGCACAGGAGATCATCCTAGCGATCATGGTTTGAGCGGCAAAAGCGCGCCACCTTGCGGCGCATACCATTTCGGTATATATTCCCCAGTTAGGGAGTAGTTATATGGCACATGGATTTTCTGCACGCGAAGTCGCCGCCCTCGCCGATGTTCCGGTGCGCGCGGTCGACAAGGCGCTTGAGGAAAATGTGCTGGCCGCGGTGCGAACCGGCGGCCGTCGGCGCATGTTTCCGCTCCACGCGGTTCCCTACGCCGCGATCGTGGCGCGTCTGCCAGTAACGCTCTCGCTCGCTGCGAAGCGCGATCTTGCGAAGGCGCTGGGCAAGCGCCCGCCCGCCCGCATGACCACCGAACCGCTCGATATCGCGCCTGCGGTCACGGTCGACGTGCCTGCCCTGGTCGGCTCCGGCCTCGCCGAGAAGGCCGCACGCTACCAGGAAGCACGCGAGGACCATATCGCGATCGACCCTGAGATCATGGGCGGCACGCCGGTCATTCGCGGAACCCGCATGACGGTCTACTCAGTGCTCGGCAAGCTCGCTGGCGGCGATACCATCGAGGACATCCTCGCCGATAACCCGCACCTCACCCGTGAAGCGGTCGAGACGGCCGCGCTCTACGCGCGTACCCATCCGATCATGGGCAGGCCGGGCGGACGCCCCTGGACCAAAGCCGCTTGAGGCTGTTCATCGACGAATGTCTTTCGCCCCAGCTTGCACATAGCCTCAGAGCTGGCGGCGAACATGACGCGATCCATCCGCGCGATATGGGACGCTTGGGTGAGCCCGATCATGTCGTGCTTGCGCGCTGCCTCGCAGAAGACCGCGTGATCGTCACCGAGAACGCGATTGATTTTCGCAAATTGGTAGCTCGGGAGGAAATTCATCCGGGACTGATCCTGCTGCCGAGTGTGTCGCGCCAGCGCTCGCTCGAGTTGCTGCAGGCCGCAATTGCGCACTTGGGCACATTGGGCGAGCCTTGTGACGTCATCGTCAACCATGTTCTCGAAGTGAGCGGCACTGGTCACTTTGTGCTGTTCCAACTCCCATGAACACCGCAAATAACCCCGCTTCCGAGACGTAGTAGGGAGGGTGTCCAATTCAAAAGCGACTTGCATACTGCTGAGTCTCAGTTGAACCTGGTTCATTCAACTCAGCTAGGTGCGAGCGATGGAAACAGTCAATGTTCACGAAGCAAAATCGCATCTATCGCGGTTGCTCGAGCGCGTGGCCAATGGCGCTGTTGTGGTGATTGAGTGTGGGGGTAAGCCGATTGCCAAGATTGTACGGTTCAGTGCTCCTGCACCAACCAGGATGAAGCGCTTGGGCTTCCTCAAGGGTGAGATGCGCGTACCGGACGACTTCGACCGGATGGACGAGAGCAATATCGAGCCGATGTTTGAAGGCTGATCAATGAAATGCCTGCTCGACACCCGTGCGCCTTGGCCCAGATGAATCAGTATATGTCCGCGTCGCCCGCAATCAGGTCGTCCATTGCCTTCACGCGTGCGCTTCGCCCGCTGCTGTGGTCAATGTTCAGGTAATAGCGCGTCGACTTGAGCGCCCCTGTTTGGCTCATCGCGCCAAGCGCGACTAGTTCCTGAAGATCACGTGTAGCCGTGGCTCGCGATGTGTCGGCGATCGTGATGTAGTTGGCCGCGCTGAGCCCGCCCTTGAACCCCCCGAGCCCCTCACGGAACATGCGCACGATGACTTTCTCCTGCCGCGGGTTGAGCTTCCCCCGGTACCGGTCATGGAACCGGGTCTTCTCCAGCAGGAAGTCGATCAGGGCCAGACTGTGGGTCTGCGCATCGAGGACCGTCTCGGCCCAATAGGCGAGCCAGTCCGAGATCTCGTTGGCCTTGTTCGCCGCTTCGAGTGCGTCGTAATAGGCCGAGCGTCCCCGCTGGATGGTCTGCGACAGCGCGATCAGGCTCGGCTGCCCGATTGCCTGGGACAGCGCCTTCTCCCCGATCGCGCGCCCGATGCGGCCATTGCCGTCCTCAAACGGGTGAATGGTCACGAAGTAGAGGTGCGCGAGGCCAGAGCGGGTCAAGCCGGGTAGCGGCGTAACGCCGCCCGGGCCGGTGGCGGCAAACCATTCGAGGAAGCGCGCCATTTCCACAGCCATCTCGCGCGACGGCGGCGCCTCGAAATGGACAGTGGGCTTGTGCAATGCCCCCGAGACGACCTGCATCGCGTCTTCGTGTTCGCGGTAACGGCCAACGACGTCGATGTCGCTGCGCCCACTCAGGACCAGGCGATGCCAGTCGCCCAAGACCTCTTCGGTCAGCGGAGCGGCGAAGTCCCGGTAGAGCGCCATCATCATCTCCGCTATCCCGCGTTCGGCGGGCGGAATCCGGCGCGCTTCGGTTTCGAGACCGAACTCGCGGCGCAGCGAGGACTGGACGCTGTCGCGATTGAGCAGCTCGCCTTCGATCTGCGAAGTCTTCATCGCTTCGTCGGTCATGACGTCGAGCACGACGCTGGTGCGGTCCTCATCGCCGAGGTGCTTCACCACCCCGATCATGATCCCGGACTGCTGCAGGAAACGAGCCTCGTGCACGGCCAGGGCTTCGCTGTTCCAGCGAAAATCAGGCCAGTCCGGCTGCTGCCAATTCCACTTCATGAGGCATTCGTTCCTGCTTTATAACTCACCCTATAGCCCATTATGAGGCATAAAGCCATAATTTATGCCTCACGGGGCACTTCCTGACGTTTCTCGACGTCAGGGCCAGCAGCGGCGCTCTGCGTCCTGAGCGCATCTAACATCAGTGATGCTAAATAGGATCGCGCTGTTCGATCGACCGGGGCGTTCCTGAAATGTCGGGGGCCTGAAACGTCGAGAGGAGGGGGGCTGGAAGGGGTGAGCCGAAGGGCTCGGTCAATCCAGCTTTCAGGAGCACCCCCAATGAACGACATCGAGATGATCCCGCTTGGCAAGCTGCGCTTGTCCGAGGCCAACGTCCGCAAGAACGATAGCAACCTCTTCATCGAGGAGCTCGCCGCCAACATCGAGGCCAAGGGCCTCCTCCAGAACCTGATCGTCGCTCCGGCCAAGAAGCGCGGCATATTCGACGTGACCGCTGGTGGTCGCCGCCTTCGCGCGCTGAACTTTCTCCTCGAGGCGGGCAAGCTACCCAAGGATCACCCCGTCGCCTGCCGCGTACTCGACATCGATGCCGCCGAGCAATCCGAGCTGTCGCTGATCGAGAACGTCATCCGCCTCGACATGACCCCGACCGATGAAATCCGTGCCTACAAGCACTTCGTCAACGAGGGCAGCGATCTCGACGCGATCGCCAAGCGGTTCGGCCGTACCCGCCGGTTCATCGAGGGCCGGCTGCGCCTCGCCGACCTGGCCGATCCGATCTTCACCGCGCTCGAGGAGGGTAAGATCACCCTCGATGTCGCGAAGGCCTATGCCACGACGCCCAACCACGAGCGCCAGATGTTGGTGTGGAACGAGCTCTCGAACAGCTGGCAGGGCAACCAGGCCGATTCCATCCGCCGCATGATCACCCACAGCGCGATCCGCTCGTCCTCGCCGATGGCCAAGCTCGCGAGCGAGGCCGACTACCTAGCCGCCGGCGGCAAGATCGAGCGCGACCTCTTCACCGAGGACGGCGGCGAGACCTGGATCGATGCCGAGATCGCACAGCGCATCGCCGGCGAGAAGCTCCAGGCCTTCGCAACCCAGATCGCCGAGACCTCTGGCTACGCCTGGGTGCGCCCGATCCTCGAGACCCGCGTGACCTACGGCGCGACCGAAGACCTCCACCAGGTCCACCCCGAACCCGCACCGCTCTCCGACGAGGAACAGGCCGAAGCCGACCGCCTCATGGAGACGATCTCCGCGCTCGAAGCGGAAAGCGACTGCGTCGACGAGGACGATGAAGCGGCTGCCGCCGAATTCCAGGCCCGCTGGGACGCGGCTACCAACGCTTACGACGCGCTCCACGACAAGCCGCCGGTGATCCCCGAGGAGATGAAGGCCAACGTCGGCTGCTTCGTGATCATCGGCGCCGACGGCGAGCCTACCGTCGCCAGCGGGCTCTACAGCGACAAGCCGCTCGAGAAGCGCAAGGCCCGCGGCAATGCGGATGCGCCGGGCGGCGCCGACAGCGGGGCAGGGGAGGGCGCTGGCGCGACCTCGGCACCCTAGCCGCTGTCGCAGAAGCTGGTCGAGGAACTCGCCGTCCAGCGCCGCGACATACTCGCAATCAACCTCGCGTCGAACCCGGCGATCGCGCTCGACTACCTGATCTTCGCAATCGCGGATTCGCGCGCGCTCTATAGCGCCCAGGCCCTCGGCACGACACTGCGCGCGCCGTCACCCTCGCTCTACCTCGCCAACTACCCCGAGAGCCCGGCGCACACGTTGATGGCC
>JAFEEX010000063.1 GCA_018240895.1 Pseudomonadota bacterium
CCAAGAAGGCGGGACCACCTCACCTTGATCCGCGCGGGCTGATCGCCACATTTGCGGCATGACTGACCGCCTCCCCGTCCTGTTCCTTGGTCACGGTTCGCCGATGACTGTCATTTCCGACGTGCCAGAGCGCCATGCATGGGAGGTGCTGAGCCGCGCCTTGCCCCGGCCCAAGGCGATTCTGGTGATCAGTGCCCATTGGGAAACGCAGGGCGCGGTCCACCTGACCGCTGGCCCTTCGCCGCGAACGATTCACGATTTTGGCGGGTTTCCCGAAGAACTCTATGCCATCCAGTATCCCGCGCCGGGGTCGGATGCGCTGATTGACCGGATCGGCGAATTGCTGGGCGCGGATCGCATTGTGCGCGACGAGACCTGGGGTTTCGATCACGGGGCATGGGGCGTGGTCCGGCCGATGTATCCCGATGCCGATATCCCGATGGTGGAGATGAGCCTTGACCGGGCAATGACGCCCGAACAATTCATCGCGCTTGGCCAGAAACTTGCCCCGCTGCGCGATGAAGGTGTGCTGCTGATCGGCAGCGGGAATGTGGTCCACAACCTGCGGCTGTGGCGGCAATTTGCCGGAACCCAGCCCGAATGGGCGGTGTCATTCCAAAACCGGATCAATGCGGCAGTGCGCGGCGATGATCACGACGCGCTCACCCTGTTCGCTCCGGATGATCAGGCTGCGGCGGCGGCGGTCAACAGCGCGGAACACTATCTGCCGCTGCTGCCTATCGTCGGCGCCCGGCTGCCGGGTGATGCGGTGGGGATTTTCAGCGACACTGTCGACGGGGCATTGTCGATGACCTGTTACCTGATTGGCGATACGCAGGTGTTGAACGCTTTGGCCTGAGGCTGGCTCTGGAGGAAATCCAGCGGTATGAGCCCCAGCGATGGACCGCCAACTCCTGATCATCTGCCTGCTGACCGCCGCGATCAATCTGATCGGCACGCTGGCCTATGCCGCGCGAATCGCCGGAGTGCGGACCCGGCGGATCGCGATGAGTTTTGCCCTGTTCAACATTCTGGTGCTGGTCAGCCGCACCTCGAACTCGTTCCTGGGGCCGTTCCTGGCCAAGCGGATCGAGAACCGGATCAAGACCGGCGGCGGCGATGCGCTGTACGGCGATTTCCAGATCGTCCTTGCCTCGGCCACGCTGGCCGTGGCGGTCGGGATCATGCTGGTGCCGACCGGGCAGCGAATGTTTGCCCGCGCGATTGGCTATTTTCAGCAACACCGCTCTACCGCCCGGCTGGTGCTGCGAACGGCAAGTCCGGTTGGCCTCAAGACCATCCGGCAGCAACTCCGCCCGCCCTCGCTGGTTCATTTGCGCAACCTGGGCAAGGAACGCGGCGTTGGCTGGGGCGTGCTGCTCGCCAACTGCCTGGCTCAGGCGCTGATTACGGTGGGCGTTCTGGCTTCGCTTTACGCCGGTTACCTCAACCCCGAATTTCGCGTCACCGCCTCTCAGCTTTCCGCGGTGATCAACGGTTTTGCCACGATCCTGCTGTTTGCCCTGATCGATCCGCAGCTTTCGGTGATGACCGATGACGTAGTGGAAGGACGGATCAGCGAATCGCTGTTCCGCCGCACGATCGTCTGGATCAGCTTCAGCCGCCTTGCCGGAACGGTGCTGGCCCAGGTGTTGCTGCTGCCATCGGCCCGGGCAATCTCGTGGATCGCCAATTACGTATAGAGCAGGAACGGCCTGATCGTTTCACGCCACGCCGCTTCATCGGTGCCCGCCTTGGCCTCAAGATCACCCGGCAGTGCCTGCGGATCATCAACCCATTCACGCAGCGCCGGGCCGCCGTTGATCACGTCGATCGCAAGTCGCTCGAATTCGTACTCATAGGGGAAGTCACGCCAGATCGGATAGTCGGGATAAAGCCGGCGGATCGCCTTGAAGGCCAGCGCCTGAAGCCGCCAGGGGCGGAAGGCGTGATGATCGTAGAATGGTCCTTTGGCGTGGATCATCAGGCCATTGCACAGCTCGCCCGCGTGCTTGTGAAAGGTCGGCGTGAACCAGCATTCGCGCAGCGCGCAGCCGGCCAGCCATTGCGGGGCGAACCGGCGCATTTCGACCAGAACCGCCTTGGCATCGATATCCGGCGCACCGAACAGCACCTCCAGCGGGCGGGTCGTGCCGCGCCCTTCGGACAGGGTCGCCCCTTCCAGCATCACCGTTCCGGCATAAGCCCGCGCCATGTTCAGGCTGGCGGCATTGGGGCTGGGGTTGATCCAGATCCGGTCTTGCGGCCACCCGAAACCCGGCGCGGCATCAGGCTGCCAGCCCTGCATTTCGATCACGCGGTAATCCACGTCCAGCTTGAAATGGTCAATGAACCAGCGCCCCATCTCGCCCAGCGTCAGCCCGTGACGCATCGGCATCGGCCCTGCCCCGACAAAGCTTTCCTGACCGGGGATGAGACTGGTTCCCTCAACCGGTCGCCCCGTCGGATTGGGCCGGTCAAGCACCCACACCGCCTTGCCGGTGCCATGCGCCGCTTCCAGCAGGTAAAGCAGCGTGGTGACGAAGGTGTAGATCCGGCAGCCAAGGTCTTGCAGGTCAAACAGGAACACATCCGCCGTGCTCATCATCTGCCCGCTGGGGCGGCGCACCTCTCCATAAAGGCTGAACACCGGGATATTGTAGGTTGGGTCAAGCTCGTCCGCCGTCTCGACCATGTTGTCCTGCTTGTCACCCTTCAACCCGTGCTGCGGGCCAAAGGCCGAGGTGAGTTTGACCCCGGCGGCAATCAGCGCGTCAAGCGAGTGCGTCAGGTTTTCGGTCACGCTGGCCGGATGAGCGATCAGCGCGGCGCGCTTGCCGGAAAGTGGCGCACGCAGGGTGGGGTCCGCCAACAGACGGTCAATGCCGAACTTCATGCCGCGCTGCGTGGCGGAAGCGCAATGCGGAAGCAAGCCGGTTCATGAAAATCGGGCTCAGCCTTGCCGTGCGCCAGCGCCCAGTAGGACGGACGGCGTCCATCCTCCTCGATCAGCACCGCCGAAATCGCCGCCATCTGCGCGCCTTCAAGCTCAGCTGCCGCGATAAACGCCGTCAGGGCGAACAGGTTGGCCCCATGATCGTGCGTGATTTCTGGCACGGCCAGCGGCTCCCAATCCTCTCGTTCAGTGCGATAGCCGGAAAAGCGCCAGGCCGCCCATTGCCCGCTCGGTGAAAAGTTGAACTCGCGGTAGCGCCCCTCTCCATCATAGAGGAACAGCTCGAAACAGGTTGCCTTCCACAGATCGTCAGCCCTGCCCCGGCCCTTGAACGACGGGATCACCAGCGAGGCGCATCCCGCAACCTTGAAGCGCAGCATCAGCCGCCCATCGGCCAGCTCGCTCCAGTGAACGGAAACCGATTCGACCGCCAGCGGCATGAAAGAGCCGTGCGGGACCAGTCGATACGTTTCCAAGCGGACAACTCCATGCTAGGCGCGCGCCCGAAACCGGAAAGCGCCATGACCTATACCTCTTCCCTGCTCCGCCTGCTCGACGAGCGCGGCTATATTCATCAGCTTACCGATGCGGCCGGGCTGGACGCCCTTGCCGCGAAGCAGGTCGTGCCCGGCTATATCGGGTTTGACGCCACCGCGCCATCGCTTCACGTCGGCAGCCTGGTGCAGATCATGCTGCTGCGCCGCCTGCAACAGGCCGGGCACAAGCCGGTGGTGCTTATGGGCGGTGGAACCACGCGGATCGGCGACCCGACCGGGCGCGACGAAAGCCGCAAGATGCTGACGGCCGACACGATCGACGCCAACATTGCCTCTATTCGCACGGTCTTTGCCCGGTTGCTGAAATTCGGCGACGGATCGACCGATGCGGTGATGGTCAACAACCACGATTGGCTGGGCAAGCTGGGCTACATCGAGCTGCTGCAGGAAGTGGGCACCAACTTCACGGTCAACCGGATGCTGACCTTCGATTCGGTCAAGCTGCGGCTTGAGCGTGAACAGCCTATGACTTTCCTGGAATTCAACTACATGATCCTGCAGGGCTATGATTTCTGGCACCTGGCAAAGTCCCGCAGCGTACGCCTGCAAATGGGCGGATCGGACCAGTGGGGCAATATCGTCAACGGAATTGAATTGTCGCGCCGCAAGGACGGGATCGAAGTGTTTGGGGTAACCACCCCGCTGTTGACCACCGCCGACGGAGCCAAGATGGGCAAGACCGCGGCAGGGGCCGTCTGGCTGAATGACGATGCCCTGCCAGCTTACGATTTCTGGCAATACTGGCGCAATGCGGATGACCGTGACGTGGGCAAGTTCCTGCGCCTGTTCACCGACCTGCCGCTGGATGAAATCGCCCGGCTGGAAGCGTTGCAGGGCAGCGAGATCAATGCCGCCAAGATCGTTCTTGCCAATGAAGTGACGCGGCTGTGCCGGGGTGAAGAGGCGGCCACTACCGCCGCAACCACTGCATCGGAAACCTTCGCCGGGGGCGGCATGGGCGCAGATCTTCCGGTGCTGACGCTGCCGGCGGCGGGAATCGGAATCATCGATGCGCTGGTCGGAATCGGCTTTGCCGCCAGCCGGGGTGAAGCCAAGCGGCTGGTTTCCGGCGGCGGAGCGCGAATAGATGGTGAAGCCGTATCTGACGACAACTACTTGATTCGCGGCGATTCCGGAGAAGTACGCATTTCATCTGGAAAGAAGAAACACGGCGTGTTGCGCCCGCTGTAAGCTGAACCGCAGACGAATTTACCGTTTATTCGGCATTCATCGCCATAGTCCGTCCGCTGGAATAGAAGGCGGAGGCTTGAACGCAATATGGGTGTCGGAGCGCAACTGACTGTCACGGATATGCGCCGTGCGGCGAGGCACCCGATCGATCACAAGGTGATCGGCGAGCATCGCCGCCTGGGCGACGTGCGTCTGCACATCGTCAACATTTCCGCCCACGGCTTCATGATCGGCGGGGCAACCGAAATGGAGCGGGGCGAACGCGTCAGCATTCGTCTGCCCGACATCGGGCGGATCGAGGCGCACATGATCTGGGCCACCGAAGACCGCGCCGGTTTTCAGTTTGAACGGATCATCCGGCTGGAAGATTTCATGAAGCTGATTGATGCGCTGCAGCCCAACCCCCGGCTGCGCCGCGCCCGTTAAGCGCTCCAGACAGCCAGGCAAACCGCCAACAAAGCCGGGGTTTCCCCGCCCCAACAATCTCCCCGCTTGGCAAGGGCGGGCCGTGCTGCCATTCGGCGGCAGTGACCAGCGCAATCCATCCCCTGCGAATCCGCGACTACCGCCACGTCTGGTTGACGCGCTTTCTGTCCGTCAGCGCAACCACCGCGATTGTCGTGATCATTGGCGCGCAAACCTATCAGGTTGCGCGCGATGCCTATGGACTGACGCCGGACAAGGCCGCGTTCATGCTGGGCCTGCTCGGCCTGGTCCAGTTCATTCCGTTCATGTTGCTGACGCCCGTTGCCGGCCTGGTGGCCGACCGGATGGACCGGCGCTTCATCACCGCCGCTGCCACCGCGATTGACCTGGGCATTGCCCTGGCGCTTGGCTTGGCCAATGCGCAAGGCGCGGTATCCCTGCCGCTGCTGTTTGGCCTGGCGGCGGCGCACGGTGCGGCGCGCGTGTTTATCGGCCCGTCGATCAGCGCGATCGTCCCCAACGTTGTTCCGGCCGAGCAATTGCCGCGCGCCATCGCTTTCAGTTCGATCGCCTGGCAAAGCGCGGCGATCATCGGCCCGGCCGCCGCCGGGTTCCTGCTCGCCCGCGATCCCGCCCTGCCCTATTGGTGCGCCAGTCTGCTTCTGGTTGGTGCGATCATTGCGGTGCTGACCATCCGCCCAATCCCGCTTCCCGCAGTCAGCAAGGAACGACCGATCACCCTGATCGCAGAGGGTGCGCAGTTCGTGTGGAACGACAAGTTCCTGCTCGGCTGCGTTTCGCTTGATCTGTTTGCAGTGCTGTTGGGCGGCGCAACCGCAATGCTGCCCGCCTTCGCCTATGACGTGCTGCACGTTGGCGATGAGGGGCTGGGGCTGATGCGCGGTGCCCCGGCGCTGGGCGCATCGCTGATCGGCGTGTGGCTCAGCATCGCGCCGATCCGCCGCAACGTCGGGGTCAAGATGCTGCTGGCCGTGGCGGTCTATGGCGGGGCCACCCTGGCGTTCGCACTGTCGACCAGTTTTGCGCTGTCGCTGGCGATGCTGGCGCTGCTGGGCGGAGCTGATGCAATATCCGTGTTCATCCGCAACACGCTGGTCCAGCTCAAGACGCCGGATGACAAACGCGGCCGCGTCTCTTCAATCTCGGGCCTGGCCATTTCTGCATCGAACGAGCTGGGCGAAATGCAATCGGGCCTTGCCGCCGCGCTTTTGGGCCCGATCGGCGCAGTTGCCCTTGGCGGCGCAGGAGCTATCGTGGTCACCGCGCTATGGACCGTTATTTTCCCGCAGTTGTACAAGATCAAGACCTTTGCCCCAAACTACCGTGAACCCCAGAAGGAACCCGTGACATGAAGGCCGACAGCATCCTCGCCACCATCGGCAACACCCCCCATATCCGCTTGTCGCGGTTGTTCCCCGATCATGAAGTATGGATAAAGGCAGAGCGCGCCAATCCCGGCGGATCGATCAAGGATCGCATCGGCCTGGCGATGATAGAGGCGGCAGAGGCTGATGGCAGCCTGAAGCCGGGTGGGACCATCATCGAGCCGACCAGCGGCAACACCGGCATCGGCCTCGCCATGGCGGCGGCGGTCAAGGGTTACAAGCTGATCCTGGTCATGCCCGAATCCATGTCTGTTGAGCGGCGGCGGCTGATGCTGGCCTATGGTGCAACCTTTGACCTTACCCCGCGTGAAAAGGGCATGAAGGGCGCGCTGGAACGCGCGCACGAACTGGTTCAGCAAACCCCCGGGGCGTGGATGCCGCAGCAGTTTGAAAACCCGGCCAACATCGCGGTCCACGTTCGCACTACCGCGCAGGAAATTCTGGCTGATTTCAAGGACACCCCGGTTGACGTGCTGATCAGCGGCGTTGGCACCGGCGGCCACCTGACCGGCTGCGCCGAGGAATTGAAGCGCCACTGGCCCGGCATGAAGGCCTTTGCGGTGGAGCCGGAACTGTCTCCGGTGATTTCCGGCGGCCAGCCCGGCCCCCATCCGATCCAGGGGATCGGCGCGGGGTTCATTCCCGGCAACCTGCACACCCAGGCGATTGACGGCGCGATTCAGGTCAGCGCCGATGCCGCCAAGGAAATGGCGCTGCGCTGCGCGCGCGAGGAAGGAATGCTGGTCGGCATCAGCTCTGGCGCAACGTTGGCGGCCATCGCGCAGAAACTGGCCGACCTTCCCGCCGGCAGCCGTGTGCTGGGTTTCAACTATGACACGGGTGAGCGCTATCTTTCGGTGCCGGATTTCCTGCCGGAATGACCGTGCTTGAACGGATCGACTACCATGATGGCGATACCGCGCTGACCGGATGGTTGGCGCGGCCGCACGGCGTCCCGCGCGCTTTGGTGGTGGTTTTCCCAACGATCATGAACGTGACCCCGGTGATCGAGGCAAAAGCCCGGGCGCTGGCTCAGCAGGGATACATGGCGCTGATCGCTGATTTTTACGGCGCCACCCCAACCGACTTTCCCGCCGCCGGAACCATGGCTGCGGCACTTCGTGAGGATGTGCAGGTTTACCGGGGCCGCCTCACCGCAGCCGTCGCCGCGCTGAAAGGTTTCGGCCCGGATATGCCCGCCGCGGCAATCGGATTCTGCATGGGCGGACAGGCTGTGCTTGAGTTGGCGCGGGCCGATACCGATCTGGCAATCGTCGCGAGTTTTCACGGATTGCTGGATACCGCCAAGCCGGCTGACCGACCAATTCGTGCCCGCATCCTGGTGTGCCACGGTGACGCTGACGCTCTCGTTCCGCGTGAGCAGGTTGTGCGTTTCTGGCAGGAAATGGACGCGGTTGGAGCCAATTGGCATTTCCACAGCTATTCCGGTGTCGCGCACGGCTTCACCAACCCAGCCCCGTCGCCAGCGACCGGTGCAATTTTCTACGACGCCAGCGCCGACCGGCAGAGCTGGGCCGCGATGCTCAGCCTGTTCGACGAAGTTCTGCCATAGGGCGCGTGAACGAATCCAGCCGGGGCGTCGAACAGTCGAATGACGAGGATGTGGGGAACTGACGGCTCAACTCCCCCATGCCCGGGGGGGACGGTCAGGTCTGTGATCGGAACGAGGGGTGTACGCAGACGACCGGCTACGGTGCGGGTGGCAGGGTCGGCCCCCAGTGATCGCCGCAGAGATAACCCACCCCCGCTCAGGCTGAGCGGGATTGGAAATGACGGCTATGTTAGGGGGATCAGACCTGTAGAGTCGTTGACAGCGCAGTCCTTGACTCATGCGAAGGGGCAGCACTGTCCGACAAACGCCTATTTTTCACGTAAGGAACGGAAACGGCAAACTCGGGTGGGGTTTGAACCAGTCCGCGTTTAGCAGGCTCCCGCTTGTTCGGCACCGTAGCGCGCCTGAGCTTTGGTGTATTTCGACCCAGCATCGGACGATAGCTGCTCAATCAGCCCACTACAGGAAAACCCGGTCATATCCAAATACTGTTTTGCCGAGCGTACTGCCTGTTCATTCCAGTCTACCGTTAGGCTGTCGACCGCCGCCGTAGCATCCGCGACACCATACCCGTTGCCGGCGTCGGATGACAACTGCTCAATCAGTCCCCGACGAGAGAAGCCGGTCATGTCAAGATACTGCTCAGCACTGCGCGCGGCGTTCGCTTGTGGGCCGGAGAGTCCAATGCCCTTGGCGCTCTCAGGTTTATTTACGGCGGATGTCGCTCGATTGGTGTTAGCAGGAGTATCTACCGTTACATTACTGTTCCTATTCGCGTTTTCGCTCTTCAATATATTTGACGAAGGCGAGCTTGGTTTACCTGACTCGATAAGTGATCCGATAAACCCAAGCGCGGTGAGGGTGCCTAAAGCTATTAAACAACCCTTTCCCCGCCCTTTCCCAGTCTTAGGCTGTGGCGAGACACCGGAATTGGGCGTGACGTTGTTCTCGAACGAGTGACCGCAAAAGCGACATATCTTCGCCTCAGCTTTTACCGTCTCAGCACACTGGGGGCACTTCCTCTCGTCAGTTTCCAATTTACTTCTCCTTTGCCCTTGTGCTGCATGATATAGCGACAGCGCGGTGTCAACAACGCGCGCCTAGTAGTCCGAGGAACGCCAGCATTCGGGACACGCTGCGTAGCCGCGATCTTGCCTGACGTTTACGTGCGCTTTTGGTTGCATCTCGACGCCCAGCTTTTTCCACCCTGACGAAAAAACGCATGATTGTCGTGCAACCCCACGTAGTTCTCAGGAAATCCGACTGCTCGCGGTTTTGTGCAAGGTGTAGTCCGTCGGATTGTTCAAAAATCACAGACGGATTGAGAATATGTCTGGCAATCCTGCTCGTGGGGGTTCCGCAATGTTCTCTGTGGAGCATATGTCCGCAACCTTGTCGTGTCCGGACAGGCAGCTTTTGTGCAAACTGAACGCTCGCCGACGCTCCGCCAAACTTCGCAGATTCATCCGCGCGCCCTACGCAGCCAGAAACCCGGCCACAGCATCAAGAACCGCCTGCTGGCATTCGCGGTGCGGGACATGGCCGCAATCCGGAAAGATCACCTCGGTCGCCCCCGCCCCGGCCTGTTCCACCAGGCGCCGGGGGTGTGCCAATGACCCATATTCGTCATTGCTGCTGTGCATCGCCAGCAGCGGGCAGCGCAGGTCGGCCAACATCGGATCCTGGCTCCAGTCGGCGAACCACGGGGCCTGCCAGGTGTCGATCCAGGCTGACAGAACCCATGCCGCCTTGTCGCCATGATAACGCGCCAGCCGGGTAACCTGATCAGGATCGGCGAAGACCGCTGCCGCATCGCGAATGCCTTGCAGGGTGCGATCCTCGACAAAGGCTTGCGAGGATTCGGTGATCACCGCGCGGCAGCGATCTGGGTGGAGCGCCGCAGTCGCCACCGCCATCGCCCCGCCAACGCTGTGGCCGAAGGGGATCAGGTGCGACAGGCCCAGGTGTTCAACCAGTGCCGGAACCGAAACGCGGGCTTCATTGATGATGAAGTCTGCGGTCAGCGCGGCATTGGCCCGATCCGATTGGCCGAACCCCAGCCGGTCGTAAGCGACAACGGGCATAGCTGTCCGCCTGGCCAAGGCTTCGGGTAAGCCGCGCCACAGTTCCACGCTGCCCAGCGAATCGTGAAACAGCACAAACGCCGGCGCATCGCTGCCGGGCTGCAGGTTCCAGCACCGGGCGAAGATCGCTCCGCCAGGAACCGCAATCCGGTGATCGCTTGGAGTCACGGCTTCAGCCTCCGGCGATCAGGCCGTGGCGAAGGCCTCAACCGGCAGCGCCATCACGCTGTCCGCCCCGCTTTCGATCTTGCGGCGCAATGCCCCGGCATCTGGCGTGAACCGTTCGGCAAAATAGCGTGCCGTCACCAGCTTGGCCTCATAAAAGGCCTTGTCCCCGGTTCCCGCCGCCAAAGCGGCCAGCGCCACCTCGCCAATGCGGATCCACATCAGGCCCAGGGTAACGATGCCCATGATGTGCATATAGGAATGCGCGCCGGCCCCGACAGCGTTGGGGTTGGTCATACCGTTCTGCATGAACCACATCGTCGCCGCTTTCAGTTCGCCATTGGCCTTCTCGACCCTTTCGGCAACAGAAGCGAGTTCCGGCTTGGCCTTGGCCGCGGCGCATTCGGCATCGACCAGCGCGAAGAACGCCTGAACCGCGCGCCCGCCGTTCTGCGCCAGCTTGCGCCCCACCAGGTCCATCGCCTGAACCCCGTTCGCCCCTTCGTAAATCTGGGTGATTCGGCAATCGCGGACGAACTGGCTCATCCCCCATTCCTCGATATAGCCGTGGCCGCCAAACACCTGTTGCATATTGACGCAGGTGTCGAAGCCCTTGTCCGTGCCATAGCCCTTGATCACCGGGGTCAGCAGGCTGATCAGGTCATCCGCCGCCTGCCGGTCCTCTTCGGTCGCGGCCTTGTGGCTGAGGTCAACCTGCAAGGCACCCCACAGGCACAGCGCGCGCATCCCTTCGGTAAAGGCCTTGGCGTCCATCAGCATCCGCCGCACGTCCGGGTGGACGAACAGCGTATCGGCCTTTTCCGCCGGATCGGCCGGCCCGGTCAGCGCACGGCCCTGGCGGCGCTCGCTCGCATATTTCACCGCATTTTGATAAGCGGCCTCGGCCTGTGACAGGCCCTGGATGCCAACGCCAAGCCGCGCTGCGTTCATCATGATGAACATCGCCGCCAGCCCTTTGTTCTCGTCCCCGATCATATAACCGGTCGCCCCGTCATAGTTCATGACGCAGGTGGCGTTGCCGTGAATACCCATCTTGTGTTCGATGCTGCCGCAGGAAACCGCATTGCGCGCGCCCAGCGAGCCATCGTCGTTCACCAGAACCTTGGGAACGATGAACAGCGAGATGCCCTTGGTCGAATCCGGCGCGTCAGGCGTCTTGGCCAGGACCAGGTGGATGATGTTGTCAGTGAAATCGTTCTCGCCGGCGGATATGAAGATCTTTGTACCGGTGATGGAATAGGTTCCGTCAGCGTTTGGTGTCGCTCTGGTCCGGATCAGCCCCAGGTCAGTGCCGCTGTGCGGCTCGGTCAGGTTCATCGTCCCCAGCCATTCATTGGCGATCATCTTTGGCAGATACTTGGCCTTCTGCTCTGGCGAACCCTTCACGATAATCGCCGAAACCGCGCCGTTGGTCAGCCCGGGATACATCCCCCAGGCCTGATTGGCGCTCGACACGAATTCTTCCATCGCCATGCCCATAACGTGCGGCAGGCCCTGCCCCCCGAACTCCTCCGGCGCTGAAAGAGTGCCCCAGCCCGCCTCGCGAAACTGGGCATGAGCCGCCTTGAAGCCTTGCGGAGTGGTCACCGAACCATCGGCATTGCGGGTGCAACCCTGCTGATCACCTGGCAGGTTGAGCGGTGCCAGCACCTCGGCGCAAAACTTGCCGCCTTCTTCGATAACCGCATTGATCATATCTGCGCTGGCGTTTTCAAAACCGGGCAAATTGCCATAATCTTCAAGGCGAAGCAGCTCATTGATGATAAAAAGGGTGTCGCGCGTCGGCGCCTTGTAAATCGGCATGATGGGGTGTCCTTGCGGAAGTGATCAGGACCGCAACGCGGCCGGATCAAGATTTTCGATGACGGTGATAAAATCGGAAAGTTCGGTGATCGCCGCGTCAATATCGTCGCGCTGCTGTTGCAGGCGGGCAACCTTGTCACGGCACCGCTCAACAGTCACGCGGCGCTGTTCCTGCCGTCCATCGCCCAGATCATAGAGATCGATCATCTCCTTGATCTCGGTCAGGCTGAACCCGACGTTCTTGGCGCGCATGATCCAGGCGAGCCGCGCCCGGTCACGCTTGGAATAGGTTCGGGCAAGGCCGATTCGCGCCGGCGATATCAGCCCTTCATCCTCATAAAAGCGCAGCGCCCGCGCAGTGACGTCAAATTCGGCCGTCAGATCAGAGATACTGAACTGTTCTCGGGCGAGCGCGTCCGGGCGATCAAGGTGCGCGCCGTCGTGCAAGGCCGTATGTCCACCAAAGCTGTCCATGGTGGGGAGGTGTAACTTACCTTTACGTAAGCGTCAACTTCAAATCTTGGCCAATGCCTCGCCTTCAAGCCGCCGGTAAAAGCAACTGACCGCGCCGGTATGACAAGCGGGACCGGCCGGTCGGCATAGCAGGACCAGTGCATCCTGATCACAATCGACACGAATTTCCTCTATTTGCAGTATGTTACCAGAGGCTTCGCCCTTCAACCACAGCCGCCCGCGGGAGCGGGAATGAAAGTGCGCCAACCCCGTTTCCAGCGACTTGTCGAGCGCTTCCCGGTCCATGAACGCGACCATCAAAACCTCTCGCGATGCCGCATCGACGACAACCGCGCTCAGCAAGCCGGAAGAATCGAACCTGGGCAGGAAGCTGCTGCCCTGTTCGCGATTGGAAGTTTCAGCGTCAATCATGGCGTCCTTTGTTGCAAGATAACCACACGTGTCGACCAAAAACTGCACGGATCGGAGATCGTCCTTCCAATTCGGCGCGGAATCGGGGAATTCGGCTGTGCGGTAACCATCCGCAACCCAACCAGCAGCGCTAGACAGGCGCAGCGGCCCGGGTTCAGGGAAATGGTCCGAAAAGGACCGCCGCATGAGGGATTGAGCGAAGCGGAGCAAGGGGGCCCGCTGAACCGAAAGGCGCTCACGAGTTTCGTCACGAGGACGCCCGGAACATTGTTCCGGGCGTTTTCGTTTGTTTACCGTCACTTGGTATCAAGTGCTTCGTCAAGAACCCTGGCGAAACAGGCGATCACCACCGCACTGGCGCCGCCCTTTTTTAGGGCAGACACGCAGGCGGCACTGGTTGCCCCGCTGGTCAGCACATCGTCCACCAGCACGATTCGCGCGCCTTTTATTGCAGCCGAGCGCCGCGGGTTAAGCGTGATCGCACCGGTGAGCGCCCGCGCCCGTGCCGTCTTGCCCAGTCCGCCCAGCGTCGGGGTGCGCTTGCGGCGCACCATGCCGTCAACCAGCAAGTGAGCCTGCCGCGCACTGGCCAGCTCCCGCGCCAGCAGTGCGGACTGATTGAACCCCCGGTGCCACAATCGCCAGCGATGCAGCGGCACGGGCACGAATATCCATTCAGGCCCGACCGCATCGGGCAAGCGGGCCGCAATCAACCGCGCCAGCATTGGGGCAAGCGCGATGCGCCGGCCATATTTGTACGCCAGCACCAACCGGCGCGAGGCGTCGTTATACAGCGTTCCCGCCGCTATCCCGTCATGGCGCGGCGGCGCGGCAAGGCAGACCGCACAGACCGATTCGTCCGCGATGCCGTCTGCAAAGGGGCGTTGGCAAGTTGCGCAGGCCGGCTCCCCCGGAATCACCAGATCGCCCCAGCATACGGAGCACAGCCCGGATTGAGCCGCCAACCCTTCCCCGCACAGCGGACAACGCGGGGGGAATACCAGGTCAACGACCGGAGCGAGAAGCGGATGGACCTGCATCTGCCTGACCTATCGCTTGCACGGTGCGCGCTGGCAAGGCAGGGCAGCGCAATGCCTGCGCCCGCCCCGCCCCGGATATTCGATGCAACGCGGCGGCTGATGGCCTGTCACCGGGCATCGGCCCTGCAACAGAACCCGGATGCGGCGCGCTATATCATGGCCGACATGGTGGAAGACGTGCTTGAACGGCTGGCCTTCCTGCTTCACCAACCCCGCAAAGCGCTGGTGATCGGCGCGGGGACCCGGGTTCTGACCGAAAAACTTGCCGCCCAGGGATGCGCGGTAACAGCCTTCGATCCCGCGTCGGACTGGGACGATGCCCAGCCCTTCCCCGTTGGCGGATATGATTTCGTCGCCAGCCTTGGCACGCTTGATACCGCCAATGATCCGATCGGCGCGCTGATCCACATCCGCCGCGCGCTGGCGCAGGGCGGGCTTGCCATTGCCAGTTTCCCTGGCGCGGGCAGCCTGCCTGAGCTGCGCCGCGCGATGCTCGCCGCCGATGGCGATCGCCCCGCGCCCCGGCTTCATCCGATGATCGATGTGCGCGCCGGGGCGCAATTGCTGCAGCGCGCCGGCTGGGCCGATCCGGTCGTTGATACCCGTGCGCTTGACGTGCGCTTTACCGATCTTGCCAGCCTGGTCGCGGATCTGCGTTCCCAGGGGCTGGGCAATGTGCTGGCCCGACCGGGCCCGCCGCTGGGCAAGGCAGCCCTGGCGCGGGCCACGGAAACGTTCGGCACCCGCGTTATCGAGCGTTTCGAGATCCTGACCCTGAGCGGCTGGCGCCCTTCGGCAGGCCCGACCTAACCCAGCGCGGCCTGCGCCGCAGCCAACCGCGCGATGGGCACACGGAAGGGTGAGGCGCTGACATAATCAAGCCCGACCTTCTCGCAGAAGGCGATGCTGGCCGGATCGCCGCCGTGTTCGCCGCAGATGCCCAGCTTGATATCAGGGCGGGTCTTGCGGCCGCGCTGCGCCGCCAGTTCGACCAGTTGCCCAACCCCCTCGATATCAAGGCTGACGAAGGGATCGCGCGGGAAGATGCCCTGCTCGACGTAGGGGCCAAGGAACCGGGCCGCGTCATCCCGCGAAACGCCCAGAGTAGTTTGAGTCAAATCATTGGTTCCGAACGAGAAGAACTCACCAACCTCGGCAATCTCTCCGGCCATCAGTGCGGCGCGCGGCAATTCGATCATGGTCCCGACGTGATAGGCGATCCGGCGTCCCTTCTCTGCGAATACCGCCTCGGCCTCACGGTCGACCAGCGCCCTCAGGATGTCGAGTTCCTTGCGGGTGGCGACCAGCGGGATCATCACCTCCGGGAACACGGCCTGGCCGTCCCGCGCTTCAACATCGCAGGCCGCCTCGAAAATCGCGCGGGCCTGCATGGCGTAGATCTCGGGGAAGGTAATCCCCAGACGGCAGCCCCGATGACCCAGCATCGGGTTGAATTCGTGCAGTTCGGCGGCCCGCCGCTTCAGCGTATCGACCCCGATGCCGATCATGTCGGACAGTTCGGTGAACTCCTCATCGCCATGCGGCAGGAACTCGTGCAGCGGCGGATCGAGCAGGCGGATGGTGACGGGCAAGCCGGCCATCACTTCAAAGATCGCGGCGAAATCGGCGCGCTGTTCCGGCAGCAGCTTGGCCAGCGCAGCGCGGCGACCGCCCTCATCCTCGGCCAGGATCATCTGGCGCACCGCAGCAATCCGGCGGTTGTCAAAGAACATGTGTTCGGTCCGGCACAGACCGACTCCCTCGGCCCCGAACTGGCGCGCGGTGCGGCAATCGGCCGGCGTTTCGGCATTGGTGCGCACCTTCATCCGCCGGTGCCGGTCTGCCCAGCCCATCAGGGTGCCGAAATCGCCGACCAGTTCGGGCTCGATCGTCGCGACGTGGCCGGCCATCACCTCGCCGGTCGATCCGTCCAGCGTGATGACATCGCCTTCCTTAAGGTCGCGGTTGCCGATCTTCAGCGTGCGGCCGGCCATGTCGATCGACACTGCCGAAGCGCCCGAAACGCACGGCCGCCCCATACCGCGCGCGACCACGGCGGCGTGGCTGGTCATCCCGCCGCGTGCGGTCAGGATGCCGCGCGCGGCGTGCATTCCGTGAATGTCCTCAGGGCTGGTCTCGACCCGGACCAGAATCACCGCCTCACCGCGTTCGGCGCGCTTTTCCGCGCTATCGGCGTCAAGCACGATCGCGCCAGAGGCCGCGCCGGGGCTGGCCGGCAACCCCTTGGTCAGCACGTCGCGCGCTGCTTCAGTGTCAAGCGTCGGGTGCAGCAACTGGTCAAGCGCCATCGGATCGACCCGCAGGATCGCGGTCTTTTCATCGATCAGGCCTTCGCCGACCATGTCGACCGCCATCTTGAGCGCGGCCTTGGCGGTGCGCTTGCCCGAGCGGGTCTGGAGCATCCACAATTTGCCGCGCTCAACCGTGAACTCAATGTCCTGCATATCGCGGTAGTGCTTTTCCAGCAGCTCGAACACTGCAGCCAGCTCGGCATAGGCGGCGGGCATCGCCTCTTCCATGCTGAGCGGCTTGGCCCCGGCGCGTTCGCGGCTGGCCAGGGTCAGGTATTGCGGTGTGCGGATGCCAGCGACCACGTCCTCACCCTGGGCATTGACCAGCCATTCGCCGTAATAGGCCTTCTCACCAGTGGCCGGATCGCGGGTGAAGGCAACCCCGGTGGCGCTGGTATCGCCCATATTGCCGAAGACCATGGCTTGCACGTTGACCGCCGTGCCCCAGCCCGAAGGAATGTCATTGAGGCGGCGATAGACCTTGGCCCGGTCCGAATCCCAACTGTCGAACACCGCGCGGATCGCGCCCCACAGCTGTTCAGCGGGATCCTGGGGAAAGTCATGGCCCAGATCGCCCTCCACGATCGCCTTGTATTCCTTGACCAAAGCCTGCCAGTGTTCAGCCTCCATCTCGACATCGGCATAAAAGCCATTGTCTTCCTTGGCGATTTCCAGTGCATCCTCAAATTTGTGGTGATCCAGCCCCAGCACCACGTCGGAATACATCTGGATGAAACGGCGATATGAGTCCCAAGCGAAGCGCGCATCGCCCGATGAGGCGGCCAGCCCTTCAACCGTGGCGTCATTCAGCCCAAGGTTGAGTACGGTGTCCATCATCCCCGGCATCGAAACCCGCGCGCCAGAGCGGACCGAAACCAGCAGCGGATCGGCAGCATCGCCAAACGTCTTGCCCACCGCGCGTTCAATATGGTTCAGGGCAGCGGCGACATCAGCCTTGAGTGCATCCGAGAATTCACCCCCTTCAGCCAGATAACGGACGCATTCCTCGGTGGTGATGGTGAAGCCCGGGGGCACCGGCAGGCCGATCCCCGCCATCTCCGCAAGGTTCGCCCCCTTGCCCCCAACCACGGTCTTGTCGCGCGATCGCGGATCGCTGTTCGCCGCGCCGCCGCCAAATGCGAATACGTATGCAACCATGGTTTTCAGCCGCCCTTTGGAACCGCCGAATCGCTGGCGGTGTGGCCTGCACCTAGCGGTCAGGGCACGGCAAGTCAGCCCCCTATTGTGCAATGCAACAGGGTCAGGACGCGGGTATCAGCCCTCTATCCGCGAGAAATCCGCCACCCCATGCACCGCATCGCGGAACCGCGCGAGCAGCGACAGGCGGTATTGCCGCTTCGCCGGATCGGCATCGTTGACGGTCACTTCATCGAAAAAGGCATCGATCGGCGCGCGCAGCGTGGCGAGCGCCGCCATGGCCCCGGCGAAGTCCTCCGCCGCAACATCCGCAGCCGCCTTCGGCCCCGCCGCATCAAGCGCATCGATCAGCGCCTTTTCTGCAGGTTCGGGCGTGTAGGATAGAGAAATCGCATCCGCCGCCTCGACCCCTTCCTTCTTGAGGATATTCGCCGCGCGCTTGTAACCGGCGAGAAGGTTCTTGCCATCCTCGGTGCCGATGAAGGCCTGAAGCGCGTGGACTCGGGCGAGCAGGCGGACGAGGTCGTCCTCCCCGCCAAGCGCGAACACCGCGTCGATCAGGTCGTGGCGGACACCGGCCTCGCGTTGCTGGACTTTGAGGCGATCGATGATGAAGTCAAGGAGGTGATGTCGTCCAAAATCAAACGAATCCAATGCCCAATGGTCATTTGTGAATCCTTGATCATACTCGTTTAACTCGATGTCATCGACAAGCTGCGCCGCACGCCATCCAAAGCGTCGTTCAAGAGCCACTGCAACTTCATCGGAGCGACAGCCCATTTCACGAGCAACTATGTCGCCACTGATTTCGATTGATGCGACAGTTAGCAAAACCCAAACGGAAGCTCTGATCCCATTGGTGACAATGAGAGCAGTCGCCCCAATTGCGGCCCGCCGTAGCGCAAAGGGATCACGTGATCCCGTTGGTTTTTCGTTGATCCCGAAGAACGACATCAACGTATCCAGCTTATCCGCCAAACTCACCGCAACCGTCACCGGCGCGGTTGGCACCTCATCGCCCTGCCCTACCGGCTTGTAGTGATCGCGGATGGCGTCGGCCACGGCGTCGGGCAGGCCTTCGGCGCGGGCGTAGTAGCCGCCCATCACGCCTTGCAGTTCGGGGAACTCCCCGACCATTTCGGTAACGAGATCGGCCTTGCACAGCTTCGCGGCTAGTTCGGCCTGGTCGGCAAGCAACTCCCCCTCCCCTTCAGGGGAATGGGGAGAGGGCTTTATGATTCCCTCGTTCACCAGCCACCGTGCCAGTTTGGCCACCCGCTCAACCTTGTCGGCGACGGTGCCGAGCTTTTCGTGGAAGGTGATTCGTTCCAGCTTCTTCGCCTGTTCGGCCAAGGGAACCTTGCGGTCCTGTTCCCAGAAGAACCGCGCATCGGACAGGCGCGCGGCCAGCACCTTGCGGTTGCCGTTGACGATCGCCGCGCCGCCATCTTCGGCACTGATGTTCGCGGTACAAACGAAGGCGTTGGCGAGTTTGCCACCGGCATCCTCACAAACGAAATATTTCTGATTGGTCCGTGCGGTTAGCTGGATAACCTCCGGCGGAACCTCAAGAAAGGTTTCGTCAAAGCGGCCAAGCAGCGGCACCGGCCATTCGGTGAGGCCGGCATTTTCCACCACCAGCCCTTCATCCTCAACCAGCGCCAGCCCGGCACCCTTGGCGGCGGCGCGGGCCTTGTCCCGGACAATATCCTGACGCTCGGCATGATCGACAATGACGTGGCAGGCGCGCAGCTTTTCGGCATAGTCATGCGCGCCGCCGATGGTGATTTCACCCGGGCAGTGGAAGCGGTGACCATGGGTGGCAAAGCCCGAGGTTACGCCGCCGGCTTCGCAAGGCACCAGTTCATCACCAAGAATGGCAACGATGCCCGAAAGCGGGCGGACCCAGCGCAGGCTCTCGCTTGACAGCGAAGCCGCGCCCCAGCGCATCGACTTGGGCCAGGGAAAGGCGCGGATGATGGCGGGGATCGCTTCGGCCAGCACCTCGGCAGTGGCGCGACCGGGCTTTTCGCTGATCGCGAACAGCACCCCGCCCCGCTCGATCAACTGGTCTTCGGTAAGGCCGGTCTTGCGCAAGAACCCTTCGAGCGCCTGCGGCGGTGCGCCGACGCGCGGGCCTTTGACCTCTTCGCTGACCGCTTCGGTCGCACCCGGCAGATCGTGCGCGATCAGCGCCAGGCGGCGCGGGGTGGACCAGACTGTAACCTTGCCCACGGCGAGGCCTGCGGCGTCCATTTCCTTGCGAAACAGCTTTTCCAGATCGGCTCGCGCCCCGGCCTGCATCCGCGCGGGAATTTCTTCGCTGCGCAGCTCGAGGAGGAAATCAGGCATTGCTTTCCTCCATAACCAAGGCCCGTTCAGGCTGAGCCTGCCGAAGCCCGCGCGCACCGGCAGCCTCCCGCGGGGCCTTCGACAAGCTCAGGCTGAGCGGGTGTGGGGGCGCAAAAGGATGAGGAGCAATCACAACACCCACTCCGGAAAATCCTTCGCCCACTGATCGCGGTTCTTTTCGATCCAGGCCTGGCAGCTTCCCTTGGCGAGATCACGGACTCGGCCGATGTAGCTGGCGCGTTCCTGAACCGAGATCACGCCGCGCGCCTGGAGCAGGTTGAACAGGTGACTGGCCTCGATCGCCTGCTCATAGGCCGGGATCGGCAGCTTCGCCTCAAGGCAGTTCTCGCATTCGGCCACCGCCTTTTTGAAACCGTCGAACAGCGCGTCGGTGTTCGCCACCTCGAAGTTCCACTTCGACATTTCGCGCTCATTCTCAAGGAACACGTCGCCATAGGTTACGCCGCGCCCGTTGAAATCGAGTTCGTAAACGCTGTCGACACCCTGGATATACATCGCAAGGCGTTCCAGACCGTAGGTCAGTTCACCCGCCACCGGCTTGCAATCGAACCCGCCCATCTGCTGGAAATAGGTGAACTGGCTCACCTCCATCCCGTCACACCACACTTCCCAGCCCAGCCCCCAGGCGCCCAGCGTGGGGCTTTCCCAGTCATCCTCTACAAAGCGCAGGTCATGCAGCAGCGGATCGATCCCGATCGCCAGCAGGCTGTTCAGGTACAGCTCCTGCAGGTTTGGCGGGTTGGGCTTCAGGATCACCTGATACTGGTAATAGTGTTGCAGGCGGTTGGGGTTCTTACCATAGCGGCCATCAGTGGGCCGGCGGCTGGGCTGGACGAAGGCAGCGTTCCACGGTTCCGGCCCCAGCGCGCGCAGCGTGGTGGCGGTGTGGAACGTGCCCGCCCCCATCCGCATGTCATAGGGTTGCAGAATCAGGCAGCCCTGCGCGCTCCAATAGGCGTGAAGCCGCAGGATCATCTCCTGAAAAGGCAGGGGCGCGGTGGACTGGTTCATGGCTCGCGCCTTTGGCGCAGCGGCCGGGGCCGGTCAAGGTTTTGCCCCGGTGGATCGACGCGGGCCGGATCGCGCGATAGGAAGGCGGCCATGACGATCCTCAACAGGCTGGCGCTGGCCGCCGCCGCCATTGCATCCCTGTTCGCGCCGTTGCCGCTTGCCGCGCGGCAAGCCCAGACCCAGGCCCAGCACAACCAGGCCCTGCCCAACCAACCGGCACCGCTTGCGCCGCCAGCTGAAGCCGCGCCAGTCACCAAGGCTCATCCCGCGCTGTGGAAAGTCGCGGATAGTGACACTACGATCTATCTGTTTGGAACCATTCATCTTTTGCCCCAGGGGGTGGACTGGTTTTCTGGCCCGCTGGCCGATGCCTTTGCCAGCAGCAGCGAACTCGTCACCGAAATTCCCGAATACAGCGATACCGAAACCGCGATGGCGGTGATGAAGCACGCAATGCTGCCGCCGGGCCAATCGCTGCGCGCAGGGATGGCCCCGCGGGAAAAGGTGAAATTCAACGCGGCGATGCGCCGCCTTGGCCTGCCCGAAAGCGCTTTTGACCGGTTTCGCCCCTGGTATGCGGCGGTGGTGATGACCACCTTGCCGCTGCAACGCCAGGGCTATGACCTGCAAAACGGGGTTGAGGCGCAGCTTGGCGCGCGCAACGCGGCACTGAACCACCCCCGAACCGGGCTGGAGACGCTGGAATATCAGCTTGGCCTGTTCGATACGCTCAGCCCCAAGGTTCAGAAGCGCTATCTGTCCGAGGTGATCGATTCCCTTCCCAGCGTTGACAAGGAAGTGCGCAATATGATTGCCGCCTGGGCCAAGGGTGACGCCGCCGGCCTGGCCGACCTGCTCAACGCCGAGCAGGACGATCCGGCGATGCTCAAGGCCTTGCTCTATGATCGCAACAAGGCCTGGGCGCAGTGGATCAAGGCACGGCTTGGCAAACCGGGCACGGTGTTCATCGCGGTGGGGGCCGGGCACCTGGGGGGCAAGGGATCAGTGCAGGACGAACTGGCCAAAGCCGGCATTGCCGCAGCCCGTGTTCAATAGCCGCCGCCTGGCCCCGGCGCTGCTGGCGGCGGCGCTGATCCTGGCATCGTGCCGCGGGCAGGAGCAGGCCCGCCCTGCTCTGTTTGAGGTTGACGGTCCCGGCGGGCAGCGCGCCTGGCTGTTCGGCACGATCCACGCGCTGCCCGCCGGGGTGAACTGGCGATCATCCCGGATCGATGCCGCGATCAAGGCTTCCGACCGGCTGATGGTGGAAGCCGCCGATCTGAATGACACGGCCAGGGCCACGGCGATCTTCACCCGGCTGGGCACCAGCCCCAACCTGCCCCCGCTGCGCGAACGCGTATCGCCAGACAAGCGCGCCGCGCTTGACGCCCTGCTGAAGAAGCATGGCGCAGCGCCTCAGCAGTTTGACGGGATGGAAACATGGGCTGCGGCGCTGGCGATCAACCAGTTGCTGCTGGGCGAAACCGGCAGTTCCGGCGGCGACGGGATTGACCAGCAGCTTTTGGCGCAGCGCGGCGGCAAGACGCTGGACCAGTTTGAAGGAGTAGAGCCGCAGCTATCCCTGTTCGATCGTCTGCCCGAGGCCGAACAGCGCGCCTTGCTGGACGAGGTGGTGGGCTCCGCGCCTGACAACACCCGTGAACTTGCCGATTTGCAAAAAGCCTGGAAAAGCGGTGACATGGCCGCGATCGCCGCGCAGGACCATCAGGGGATGCTGACCGATCCTGAACTGCGCGCGGTCCTGCTGGTCAATCGCAACCGCGCCTGGATCGCCTTGCTGAAAACGCGGATGACGGGCGGAGCGCGGCCATTCGTGGCGGTTGGCGCGATGCACCTTGCCGGGCCAGACGGGCTGGTGGCGGGACTGCAGGCCCAGGGCTATCACGTCACCCGGCTGCAATAGGCTGCACCGTGGGCACCCTCACGGTGCTTGCTTTTCCCGCCCTTTCCCGCTAACGGCGCGCGCTTCGCGTCATGGTCATCCCTGGAGGCGTGGCGACGAAGCTGTATCACTAATTCGTTTTTCGAAAGGCAATATCATGAGCGATTCGCTTACACTGCCGGCCGAGACGCGCGATCGGGCAGGCAAGGGAGCCTCCCGTGCCCTGCGTCGCGATGGCCGCGTACCCGCCGTTGTCTATGGTGGCAATGAAGAGCCCCTGACCATCCACGTCGAGGAAAAGCTGCTGATCAAGCAGCTTGGCACCGGCCACTTCTTCAACTCGATCGTCACGGTTGAGGTCAGCGGCAAGGCGCTGCGCACCCTGCCCAAGGACGTTGCCTTTCACCCCGTAACCGATCGTCCGCTGCACGCGGATTTCCTGCGCCTGGCGAAGGACGCCACGGTTCACGTCAACGTGCCGGTGACTTTCGCCAACGAAGACGCCTCGCCCGGCCTGAAGCGCGGCGGCGTGCTGAACATCGTTCGTCACGAGCTGGAACTGGTTTGCGAAGCGGACAAGATCCCCGAAGACATCACCATTGATGTCACCGGGTTCGACGTGGGCGATTCGATCCACATCAGCCATGTGAAGCTGCCCGCCGGTTCGGCCAGCGCGATCACCGATCGCGATTTCACCATCGCCACCATCGTTGCCCCTTCGGGCCTGCGCAGCGAAGAAGGCGACAACAGCAAGACCGACGGTTCGGCCGAGTAAGCCAGCCCCTTCCCCGCTGGGAAGGCGGCATTCCTCTATCCCCCTCCCGCTTGCGGGAGGGGCCATAGGGAAGGGCCCGTTGGGTTGGGGCTGGAAACACGCCCTTCCCCAGCCCCTCCCGCAAGCGGCAGGGGAGTTTCATGCAAGTCTGGGTAGGTCTAGGCAATCCCGGCCCGCAATATGCGCTGCACCGCCACAATGTTGGCTTCATGGCCGTGGACGCCATTGCAGAGGTCCATGATTTCGGCCCGGTCCAGAAGAAGTTTCAGGGCTGGTTGCAGGAAGGGCGGATCGGCGGACAAAAGATCCTGCTGCTCAAACCCGCGACATGGATGAACGAAAGCGGCCGTTCTGTGAGCGAGGCGCTGCGGTTCTACAAACTGGATACGGACGCCCTTACCGTATTTCATGATGAGCTCGATCTGGCCCCCTTCAAGGTAAAGGTGAAACAGGGCGGCGGCACCGCCGGGCACAACGGCCTGCGCTCGATCGACCAGCACCTTGGCCCCGATTTCCGCCGCGTCCGGCTCGGGATCGGCCATCCCGGGCACAAGGATCGGGTGACCGGTCACGTCCTCGGTAACTTCGCGAAATCGGAAATGGACCCGCTGGCCGACATGCTGGGCGCGATCAGCGCCGAGGCGGACTGGCTGGCCAAAGGCGATGACGCCCGCTTCATGAGCGACGTGGCGCTGCGCCAGCAGGACTAGCGGGCAGACGGCATCGCCCGGCGCAGCAGCGCCAATTCGGTATCTCCCGGCATGTCACGATCAAGCCGGTCGAGCAGCGGGGCCAGTTCGCCCCAGCGTTGCAACCGCGCCAGCGCATGGGCCCGGCCCGCCAGCGCAGCCAGATTGTCGGGATGGCGATCGAGTGCCCGGTCGAAATAGGCCAGCGCCGCATCGGCCTGCCCCCGCGCCAGCGCGATTTCCCCACCGATCTGCAGCGGCATAAGCGCCGAACCATCAGCGCGTTCGGCGCGCTGCTGCCATTGCCCGGCCTGGTCAAGGTGACCGCGGATCAGTTCCAGCTGCGCATAGTCGGCATAGACCGCCGCGCTGCCGCCCGCAGCCACGGCCAGGTCAAGGTGGCGGGCGGCACCCGGCAGGTCCTGCAATTGCAACAGGGCCGTCGCTTTCAGGCGCTCGGCTTCGGCCGATGGGTCGTCCTTCAGCATGGCCAGAACCCGGCGCGAATCGCGCTGCATCAGCGCGGCATTTGCGGCCTGATAGTCCGGTCCGACCGGTTCGGCCCGGCATCCGGCCAAAGCGATCAGCAGCAAAGGCAGCAAGCGGCGCATGGCCAAAGGCTATTCCATCCCGCACCGTCTGGCGAGAGCCATGTAAGAGTGCAGGCCCGTGAATTAACCCTGTTTTCTGTCGGGCCGTTTTACAACCACGGCAACCGCCGAGGCCCGTTAACCACTGCCAGGCCCGGATTCACGCATCTGGCACGGCTGTTGCGTTGGACAGCGTCAACCTTGATATTCGCAAAGGGGGTTAACACCATGAAGCGCACTCTGATCCTGCTCACCGCCCTCGCCGGCGCAACCGCTGTCTCGGCTCCGGCTTCGGCCCAGCTGTTCCACACGCACTATTGCCACTGCGGCCACACCCAGGGCGGTTCCAAGTGCGGCACCACCACGACCTCGGGTGGCACCACCACCACCTCGGGTGGCACCACCACCACCTCGGGCGGCACCACGACCACCTCGGGCGGCACTTCGGTTCCCGAACCGGGCATGCTGGGGCTGCTTGGCATGGGCCTGATCGGCGTGGGCATCGCCCGCAGCCGTCGCCGCCGCAACTGATAGCGCCAGTCTTTCCAGTCCCGAAAGATTGAAAGGCCGTCGCCGGGTCAACCGGCGGCGGCCTTTGCCTTGGCCAGCTGGGCGCGGTACTGCGGGTTGTCTGGCCGGGCATCGACCGCGGCCTGCAAGTGCTGCCGCGCCGCCGCCATATCCTGGCCTGCACGCAGGCGCACCACCCCGGCGGCATAGCGCAGTTCCGGGTTCTGCGGATCGAGCGCCAGCGCCCTGTCCGCGCTGGCCAGAGCCAGCGCGGGCTGGCCTGCCTGGCTGGCAGACATGGCCAAGCGGCGCAGCAGTTCGGCATCGACCGAGCCGCCTGCAGTAAGCTGCTGGTAAAGCTGCAGCGCTTTCGCACTGTCACCGCGCGCATCGGCAGCGATCGCGGCCTGCAAGACTGTCTGCTGCTGCCTGAACACGGGCGATTGCACCCGTTCCTGCAATGCGCCGGTCTCCTCCGCGCCCGCCGCTTGCCCGGCCTTGATCGCCAGTTCGATCTCCCGCGGCTGGACGAACAGCCCTTGCGCCAGGGGTCGCAGAGTCTCCCAGGCCGATGCGGCATCGCCGGTGGCGAGCTGGCTTTCGCCCAGCATCATGCGGACATAGCGGTTCTGCGGCTGGACCAGCAGCGCCTCGGCAAACTGCGCGCGCGCCTGCTCCGGATGGCCCAGGCGCAGCAACGCTTCGGCATAGGTCAGCCCTTCGCCCGAGGCCGGATCGAGCTCGTCCTCG
>JAFEEX010000064.1 GCA_018240895.1 Pseudomonadota bacterium
TACGAGGTGACTTTTTCCGCCTTGGCGACGGACAGTTCGGCGGGGCTGAAAAATGCCTGAGCGTTGAAGCTGGGCGCGCGATACCCGCGGCTGATGCTGGCATAGATCATGTTGCCGCGATCGAACTGGTAATCGGCACCGATCTTGCCTGAAAGATTGTCCGTCGAATAGCTGAGGTTCGACAGCGGGATCAGATTGGCGATGAAATTGCCGTTCACGTCCAACTGGTCAGAACGGAACCCGGTCTGTTCGCCCTTGTCATGCGTATAGCGCAGCCCGCCGTGCAGCACGACGTGCTCGCCCACCTTGTAGTTGACATCGGAATAGATCGCGAAGCTTTTCTTGACCTGATCGAACCGGTTCTTGAACTGACAGGCATAAAGACCACCGGCGATGCAGTCCTGAGCGTTAATCACACCGTCGTTGTTGAAATCAGTGCCGTTAGCGATCTGGAAATTGGTGGAATTGAACACCTTTTCGCGGGCGTAATAAAGCCCCAGGATGAAATCGAACGGACCGTGGGTATTGCTGGTCAGGCGCAGATCCTGCGCGAACTGATTGGCCTCGTCGTCATAGGGGATTTCCAGCAGCTTGATTGCCTGGCCGTCAGTATCCTCGAAAAAGTGCAGCGATCCCTTGTCGTAGGATGTGATGCTGGTCAGGGTCAGCGTATCCGTCAGGTCATAATTGGCGGTCAATGCCGCCGACCACGTCCGCGCCCGGCGCTTGGTCGGGATGTTTGATGCGATCTGCCAGGTGGACAGCCCTGCGCGGACCGTGGCTTCGGGCTGAGCGAAAATCCCATAGTTCTGCGGGTTCTGGAAGCTGGTCGATCCGCGCAGCACAATCTTGAGGCGATCGGTCGGTTCGAAATTGAGCGTTGCCCTGAGGCCGTATTCGCTGGTCTGCGCAAGGTCCGGCATTCCGGGGACGACATTCTTGAACCAGCCATTGTCGTGAGAATATGTGCCGGCGATGCGCAGTGCAGCCTTGTCACCCAGCGGCAGGTTTACCGCACCGTTCACGTCGAACCGGTTGTAGTTGCCGTATCCAGCACCGACATAGCCGCTGGTTTCACCAATCCTGGCGGTGCGGCTGATCAGGTTGACCGCGCCGCCGGTGGTGTTCTTGCCATAAAGTGTGCCCTGCGGGCCGCGCAGCACCTCAACCCGTTCAAGATCGTACATGGCGACGCCCAGAAAGGCGAAGTTGCCCTTGTAAACCTCGTCGTAATAGGTCGCCACCGGGCTCGACTGGTTAAGCGAATAGTCCGACATCGAAACGCCGCGCAGTGCGAAAATCGGGGTGTTGTCACCTACGATCGAGGTCAGCTGAAGGTTGACCACCTTGGTCACCAGCGCATCGACGCTGCCAACCTTGGACTTGGACAATTCATCGCCGCCGATCGCGGAAACGGAAATCGGAACGGTCTGGAGATTTTCGGCCCGCTTGGCCGCGGTGACAACGATTTCGCCCGGTGCCGGTCCCGCTTGGGCATTCGCCCCGCTGTCCTGTGCCTGCGCGGGGGTGGCCATCAGCGCCAGGGCCAAAGCCAGCGAAGGGGCCGCAAGGGCCTTGCTTTTGTAGAGTCCCATTTGTGTTTTCCCTCTCCCTGAATCTAGAAATCTATTTTGCTGGCGGATGCTCCATCTGGGCGATCAGCCGGTCGCGCGTCTGAACCCGGTCAAGCCGCAGGGGCTGGCGGCGCAGGGCACCGATCTCTTGCGCGGTATAGGGCTGGAACCCGGCAGGCAGGTGTCCGGGATCGAAGCGGTAAATCGTCCAGTTGAGCAGCTCCGCAAGCCGGACGTCATCAAGATCGGTCATCGCAACGCCGGGAACCCGCCCCAGAAATTCGCGTCCGCCCGGTACGCTCAAAAACTTCGCCACCTCCCCTGCCAGCGGCGGTGTGTTGGCCGGTTTGCTATCGCCGCCCGGCTGGTGGCACCCCTGACACTTCAGCATATAATCGACCCGCGCGCGTGCCGGATGGGATACCCCGTTCCAATCCGCCTGGCCCGCGGCAAGCGGCGCAGCGCAGGCCAGCGCCGCGAATATGGCAGTGCGCAACTGCCCGCGCATATCAGCCGCCGCCGGCCTGGGCATGAAGCCTGGCAACGTCTGCGCTGGTCATGCCTGCACCACCTGCCTTCACCGCGGCCACTTCTGCCACGGTAAAGGCCTTGAACGCCGGACCGCTGGCGGCAATCGCAGTGCCGATATGGTTGAGCACGCCAGCCACCGCTGCATCGTCCAATCCGGTTTGCGCCGGCATCACCCCGCGATAGGGCTTGCCTTCGACCGTCAGGGGGCCGTTAAGCCCCTTGACCACTGCCAGCACCAGATAACGCCGTCCGGCGGGTTTGGCCGCCATCTTGCGGAAATCAGAGCCAAGCGGCGGATAGGCCCCCGGAACGCCTTTGCCGGTCGCGGTGTGGCAGGCGGCGCAGCGCGTAAAGGTGGCTGCGCCGGTCGGCGCGGGCGATGCAGCCGGGGCGGGATGGACTGAAACGGCCAAGGCGCCGAACAGCACGGCGGCCGCGGGAAACAGCGCGCGCGCCGTCATTTCTCCACCGCCACGCCAACTATCGCCGCAGCGGAACAGTTGTAGACACTGCTCTGGGTATTGAGGCACCAGTTGTAATCGTTGTTCGATTGGGGCCGGACTTGCGGACGGTCACCCTCGTTGCGATTGCACAGGCATTGCCCGCATGACGATACGCCGCAGCAATCGTTATAGCTGATCACATAGGCGCGCCCGTCCGCCGGATTGGTGCAGGTGCCAATCCAGGTGATCGGACTCATTTCCGTACCCGGCGGGCAGGTGTTGACCGTGCCCCCGCAGCAAGAACAGAGAAATCCGTCAATCGCGCAATAGCGCCAGTAATCGCATTGGCTGCGATCGCCGGGATCCTGCGGATTGCCCGAAGTGATCGGCGGGCGATTGTGCCCCGCGCTGTGCGGTGCGGCCATGGCCCGCGACACCGGCAGCACCGGCAGGATTGCCGCGCCGGTGGCGATTCCGCCGATCCAGGCCAGCGAAGACCGCCGCGATGTGCCCCGCGCCAGACCGCGCGCCAGCTTTTCCGTCAATTTGTCGAAACCTGCCATGATCACGCCCCTCCGTTACGCCGGGCCAGGAATTCCTGGATCGAGGCGACGCCCCGTTCCTTCGCCTCGAACAGGCTTTCCAGATGCTCGCGGCTGTTGATCAGTCCCAGCGACGCCACCCGGCCCGTTTCATCGATCAGAACGGCATAGGGCAGTTTCGATACGCCATAGGTCCGACCCAGCGCCTCGGACAGGACCAGCGGCATTCCGGTCAACCCGTGTTCGTCCGCCATGGCGCGATAGGCCCGCGCATCACCATCGCCGGCCAGAACCACTTCAAGCCAGTCGCTTTCGTCCTTCGCGGCCGAACGCAGCACCGGCAGCAGGATCTTGCAGACCGGGCAATCGGGGGCGGCGAAGAACAGCAACTGGCTGCGCCCGCCGCGCTGGCCGCCAACAATCAGGTTGCCGCCATCCACCGTCTTGAGTTCAAGCGGGGTTGGCACCTCGCCGACATTGACCTTCTGGTGCAGCGTCAGCGCGCCCGCCGGAGCGATCCGTTCGTGGAGGATCCCGACCTGACGGGCCAGCGCCGCAACCAGCACCGCCAGCACGATTACGGCAATCCACAGCAAGATTTGCGAAGTCAGCATCATCGGCGCGAGATCCTTGCAAGATGGGGAAGCTGGGCCAGTTCGCCAGCGGCGAACCACAGGGCGAGCAGGGCGATGGCGGCAAACGGCGCGTCAACGGTCCAGGCAGGCTTCGGCACGACGGCCAGGGTGAAAGCGAGCAAGGCCAGGCCCAGCGGGCGGGCAATGGCGAAGGCATCGACCGGCTTTTCCCGGGAAAACAGATCGCACCCGCAATCGAGCACCTGCCCCCGCCGGGCGATGAGCGTGATGGCATAAAGCGTCCACAGGCCGCCCGTCGCAACAGCGCCCGCCTGATGCAGCGGAGCCACGAGCAAGGCCGCACCCGCCAGCGCCTCAATGCTGAGCGCGGCGAACAGCAGCGGTTGACCAAGCGGGAGCGGGGCACCTGCCAGCCGCGCCGCGCTCATCGCCAGCCGATCACGTGCGGCAACCTTGTGCAGTGCAGAAGCCAGCAGCAGCACCGCCAGAAACAGGGTCAGCGCTGCGCTCATGGCACGGGGATCGCCACGGTGGGGTTGAACGCGATTGTCGTGCCGAGCGAATGGACCGGTTTCCCCGTCGCCGCGTCGAAGATGTCAATCGGTCCATCGAGCCGCATCGCGATCAGGCGGGGGGCAGCCTCGCGGGTGATCGCGATCGAGGTAGCGCCTCCGGAAAGGGCGATCCGCTGGGTGCGCTTTCCAGTGGCGGGATCGATCACCCACACTTCGGTTCCGCCGTCCTTGTGGCTGCCTTCCTTGCCTGCGGGGCTCATCAACACATAGAGCAATCCCTTGGCGTCGGCGGCGATTACCTGCCAGCCGCTGGGACGCCATTCGGGCGCGCCGCCCTCGGCAGTGCCGACCGAAAGCTTTGCGGCAAGCGGCCTGGCAACCGCACCGGCCATGTCGATGCCTTGCAACTGGCCATGATAGGATACGAACCAGGCGGTCTTGCCAATCCAGGCGGCATCGCCGAACAGCGGCTGCTTGTCGATGTCCTGCACATTGGCCACTGTTTTCGACGAAGCCACGGCGCCCTTGTCATCAAGCTGGATCGAGGTCAGCGATCCGTCGGCGCACAGCGTGGTGAAACCGCGATCCCCGGTGGGGTAGATATGCGCGCAGCCTGGCAGATCGATCTCGCCCAGTACCTTGCGTCCGTCGAGATCGACCACGGTGACCGATTGGGCCGGGGTGAAATTGCTGATCAGCACCCATTTCTGCCCATTGGTGAACTGGAAAGTGCCGGCGTAGGTTACGGACTGCTGACGCTTGCCGCCGGGCAGCACGATTTCTCCCTTGGACTTCAGCGTCGCGGTATCCCAGATGGTGATCGCATCGGTGCGCTCCCCCTGGGTCAACCGCGAAAAGAAGGTTTCCGCCGTGTAAATTTCATGTTTTGCCGGGGCAAACAGGGTGTTGCCGAACTGCGCGGTGCGGATGATCCCCTTCAGCGGTTGAGCCGGATTGCCGGTGTCAACCACCACGGTACGACCATCGACCAGCGAGTTGAAATTGAAATCCTGAATCAGCGCCCAGCCTTGCGGATAGTCGGCTGGCAAGCTTGCCTCGCTGGGGATCGGTTCTTCAGGCAAAGGTGGCGGCGCAGCCTTGACACCGCTGGCCAGGGTAATGGCGGACAACGCCACGGCAAACATGACAGTCGCAGATCGCATCAGGTCCCTCCCCGTCCGGTCGGACCCTCGCCCGCCAGCAGCTGACGTCATGTTGCTCCCTGACAACAAAAATTGTCAAGTGTCCTAAATTTGTCTAGTGTCAGGTTTTCAAAATTGCATCGGAATGTGGATCAAATGACTGAATTATTGAAAAAACATAACGCAATCAGCGTGGCGGACCTGGCCTTTCCGCCCCGCGAAGGCGGCTATGCCAAGGGGCACGAAACGCGCGAGCAGATACTTCATGCCGCGTTGCAGCTGCTGGTGGACCACGGTTACCGGGCAATGTCGATGCGCCGAGTCGCCGCCGCTTGCGGGATGAAGCTGGGCAATCTGACCTATCATTTCCCGACCCGCGAAGACCTTGTCCGGGCGCTGCTTGATGCAGTGATCGCCAGCTATGAGGTGGAATTCAGTGCGATTTCCCAGAACCCGGATCAAACCCCCGAGCACCATTTGGAACTCTATTGCGAACTGGTGCTGGAGGACATCCGCACCAAGAAGACCACGCGGGTCTTTCCCGAACTGTGGTCGCTGACCAACCATGACCCCTTCGTTCTTGACCGGGTGCACGAGCTCTATGCCCGCGCCCGTGCGCCGCTTGAGGCGATCATCGCGAAGATGCGGCCCGATCTTGACCAGTCGCAGTGCGCCGCACTTGCGCTGTTCATTTCAGCATCGATGGAAGGGATGACCATCTTCGCCGGTTATGAAAAACCGTTCGAGCCGCGAATGCCGGCGCTGGAGGCAATCGCTACCCGGGCATTCATCGATATCATCAGGTCGATCGCGGCTGAGGACATTCCCGATTGAGCCGGGTTCGGCTCAACCGGGGCCAGCCTGGATCATTGACTACGGCCCCGTTCGATGAAATCCAACGATCAGGGAGACTTGAACGATGCGCTTGATCAGGGCCGTTTTTTTCATCGCGGTGGTTCTTGCCATTGTCATCGGCGTGCTGCGTTTGTTCAACCCCCTGCCCGATCTGGCTGGCAGAACGGTTGAAACACCCCTGCCCCCTGATCCGGCCTCGCCGCTTGCCGCTGCCAGCGCCGCCGAGCGAGCGGCGCATCCCGGCTTGTCCGGCGTGGTGCCCCTGCGCGACGGGCACGATGCCTTGGCCAGCCGGCTGGCGCTGATCGGCAGTGCCCGGCATTCGATCGAAGCGCAGTATTACATCTGGCATAACGACGTTTCGGGCATGATCCTGCTGCGGGCGCTTGATCAGGCCGCACGGCGCGGGGTTGCCGTGCGCTTGCTGGTGGATGACAACGGCGTGCCAGGCATGGACCGCACCCTGGCCGCGCTGGCGGCCCAGCCCAATTTCAAGGTCCGCATATTCAACCCCTCCACCATTCGCCGGCCCAAACTGGCCGGCTATGCGATCGATTTCTTCCGAATGAACCGGCGGATGCATAACAAGGCGCTGATCGTTGACGGGGCGGCGGCCATCATCGGCGGGCGCAACATTGGCGACGAGTATTTTCAGGTCGGCACCGACGATTTCTTTCTGGATCTTGACGTTCTTGCCAGCGGCGCGGTGGTGGGGGAAACCGAACGGACCTTCTATGCCTATTGGAACAGCGCGTCGGTATTTGCCGCCGGCCAGATCATCGCGCCCCCCGCGCCCGGCGATATCGCTGCCTTTCGGGTCGAGGCGGACCGGGTTGCAGCATCGCAGGCGGGACAGACCCTGCTGGGCCAGCTTGAAAGCAGCGTCCAGGCCTGGCTGGCCAGCAAGACCGCGCCCGAGTGGACGCGCGTGCAACTGACGGTCGATGACCCGGTAAAGGGGCAGGGCAAGGCGCGTGATGACCAGTTGATGATCACCCGCCTCGGCGCGGTGCTGGGCGGGGTTTCCGACCGGATCGATCTTGCCTCGGCCTATTTCATCCCCGGTAACAAGGGCACGCAATGGTTCGTCCAGCAAATGCGGCAGGGCCGCCATGTGCGCATCCTTACCAATGCGATGAACACCACTGACGTAATGGCGGTGCATTCCGGCTATGTAAAATATCGCCGCCGGTTGCTGGGAGCCGGGGTGACGCTGTACGAACTGCGCCTGCGCGGCGGGGAAAAGCCTGCCGAGACCGGGGTGCGCCTGGCCGGGCTTTCCGGTGCGAGCCTTCATGCCAAAACCTTTGCCGTGGATGACGCCCGCATCTTCATCGGATCGTTCAATTTCGATCCGCGGTCGGCGCGGCTGAACTGCGAGATGGGTTTCCTGATCGACAGCCCGGCAATGGCGCGGCAGCTTCACCGTCAATTCGATACGGAGGTGCCGCTGGCCAGCTATCAACCGGTGATCGACAAGGACGGCGAATTGATCTGGCGCGAACCACGGCCCGATGGAACGGTTGCCATCCATCATCAGGAACCCGGCACCACCGCATTGCAACGCGCGACCCTGACCGTGCTGCGCTATTTGCCGATCGAGCAATTTCTGTAATGTTTCAGGAAACATCGCTGGCCGTGCGGGAGCAAGCATATGGCAGAAGACGGTCATGCGTAGCATGATAACGATCATACGGGGTCTGGCGCAGGCCCTGGCCGATCCGCAACTACGTGGCTTGCTGGGGCTGATCGCCGGCCTGATCGGCATCGCCACCCTGTTCTATCATCAGGTTGAAGGATGGCGCCTGCTTGATGCGCTGTACTTTTCGGTGATGACCCTGGCGACGGTGGGCTATGGCGATTTCGCGCCGCGCACCGACATGGGCAAGCTGTTCACCATCGGCTTGGTCTTTTCCGGAATCGGTCTGTTCGTTGCGACGGCGTCCGCGCTGGGCGACCGGATCGTGGCGCAGCGCAGCCGCAGCGGAGCGCACAAGGAATGAAGCAACCGGCGGTCGCTGCGCTCTACGGTCTGGTCGCCGGCATGATTGCCGCAGCCGTGCTGGGCACCATGAACATTTTGACGGAGGTGATCTGGCGGGGAGAAGTTTCGGCGGGGCGTACCTTCCTGACCATCATGGCCGGCGGCGCGCTGATTGCGGGATTGCGGGCGTTTGACGGCGGCAAAGAGAACGATCTTGCCGCGCAGCTGCGTGAGGTCCGCGATCCTGCGGCCTTCCATTGGCGGCGCACGGCGCTGCTGGCGGCCATGGCGATCATTGCGGTGGCCTTTGGCGGCGCGATCGGGCCAGAGGCGGGAACCCTGGCGGTGATTGCCGAACTGTCGGCGATTGTCTCGCTGGCCATCGCCCGTTCCGGGGCGGAACGCCGGTTCATTGGCGAGGTGGGGGCCGCAGCCGCGCTGGGCGGGCTTTACGGATCGCCGCCAGGCGGAACCATGCTGGCCGGGGAGGCGGATGAAGCCGTCGGCTCCGACGCCAACGCAAAACGGCAGCAGCTTTTGCTGTTTCTTGCGGCTCTGGCGGGATTGGCCGGCTTCGCGCTGGCCGCCAGGGTTGTGCTGCACGGTGGCGGGATGCGGGTGCATTTGCCGCTTGTCACGCAGCCTGACGAACTGCGCGACATCTTCGCAGCGGCTTTGCCGGCGCTGTTTGGCGGGGCGGCCGGATTGGGTTTCGTCGTCCTGCTTCCCCGGCTTCAGCATCTGCTGGCACGGTGCGGCGGCACCTGGATTCAGACCCTGCTATGCTCGGCCGGTTTTGCGGCGCTTGCCGCCAGCTTCCCGGTTCTGCGGTTCTCCGGCCATCATGAGATCGAGGCGATGCTCGTCTGGGGCCAAAGCGTCGGAATGGCAGCCCTGCTGGGCCTTGCCGGGCTGAAAGTGTTGTGCCTGACGCTGTGTCTTGCCGGCGGCTGGCGCGGCGGGGCCATATTCCCGCTGATCTTTGTCGGCGCGGCCGCGGGCAGCAGCGTGCAGGGCTTCATGCCCGGACTGGATTCCACCGTGGCGGTTCTGGCGGGAATTTCCGCAGCAGCCACCGTGGGCATGGGCAAGCCGCTGGCCGCGATCCTGATCGTGGCCCTGCTTGTGGCACCGCTGGTTCCCGGCACATTGTGCGTTGGCGCGCTGGTTGGCCTGATGCTGTCACGCCTGGCTCCGGCCAATACACTGCACTGAACGGGATGGCTCGGCTCTGAGCTTCGGCAGCGCGGTCGCCGCCGCGAGGGGAACAATGGCGTGTGTCAGGATCGTTGGCATTGGTCCTTGTTCGAATTATCAGGGATGGATGACATCACAACCGATCCTCATCCTCACCACCGGCGGCACGATCGACAAGAATTATTTCGACGCGCTCAGCCAATACCAGATTGTTGACAGTGGCATTCCCGCGCTGCTGAGCGAAGCGCGGGTGGCCCTGCCATTCCGGATCGTGGAGCTGATGCGCAAGGACAGTCTTGAGATGACCGACGCCGACCGCGCCCTGATCGCCAGCACCGCACGCGAAGCGCCGGAGACGCGGATCGTGCTGACTCATGGCACCGATACGATGACCGAAACCGCCAGGGTTATCGCCGCGCAGGTTCCGGGCAAGACCGTGGTGCTGACCGGAGCGCTAAGCCCGGCGCGCTTTGCCGAAACCGATGCACCGTTCAATCTGGGCATGGCCTTTGCCGCCGCTCAGGTTGCTCCTGCCGGGGTGTGGATCGCGATGAGCGGTGAGGTCTTTGACGCACTGAAAGTGAAGAAGGACCGCGCCGCGGGGAAGTTCGTGGCGCTTAGCTGACCGGGCGGTGGCAGATCAGGCTCAGCTTGTTGCCATCGGGATCGCGCACATAGCCGCCATAGAATTCCGGGCCATACTGCGGGCGCGGCCCGGGACCGCCTTCGTTGCTGCCGCCATTGGCCAGCGCAGCGGCGTGGGCGGCGTCAACCTCTGCTGTCGAAGCGCAGCGGAAGCCGGGCATATTGCCATTGCCCGGCGCTGCGGCTTGCCCGTCAAACGGCGCCGCGACCCAGGCCTGGGTGCCATTGCCAAAGCGATAGCAGACGGCTGCGGGGTATTCCGCCACCATCTCTCCACCGATGGCCGCAAACACCGCGCCGTAAAATTGCTGTGCCCGGCCGTGATCGTTGGTTCCGATCATCACGTAGTCAAGCGCCATATCCTGTCCCCTTCGCCTTATCGGCGGTGGTCACGCGCCCAGATCTCCAGCGCTTCCAGCACCGGCTTCAGGCTTTGGCCGCCTGGCGTCAAGGCATAGTCGACCCGCGGCGGAATCTCGCCGTGGTCGGTGCGGGTGATCAGCCCTTCGGCCTCCATCTCCTTCAGCGTCTTGGACAGGGTGCGGTGCGTGATCGCCCCCAGCCGGCGCTGCAATTCGTTGAAGCGCAGCGGCCCCGGCATCAGCCAGAACACAATCATCGCCCGCCACTTTCCGCTGAGCATATCAAGCGTGAATTCGGCGGGGCAGTGCCAGCCTTCCGCAGGAACGGGATTTGCCATTGCAGTATCCTTTTGGACCGTACTTGTTGATGGGTGCGTGCCCACATATGTAGCGATCAACCTGATGACAATGACCCTGGAGGCGGGGCAAAGCGAATACGCCTCTCTGGAAAGGCACAAGCCATGAAGACCCTTATCGACACCATTCGCAACGAGCACGGCCACTGGGTGGGAGACGGCTTTCCCGTCCGCTCGCTGTTCAGCTATCACGGCGATACCAAGGCGGTCAGCCCGTTCCTGCTGTTCGACTATGCCGGGCCGTGGAATTTTGAGCCGAGCGAAGGCCAGCCGCGCGGCGTGGGCCAGCATCCGCATCGCGGCTTCGAAACGGTAACGATCGTCTATGACGGTGAAGTCAGCCACAGGGATTCGACCGGCGGCGGCGGCACGATCGGCACGGGTGAGGTGCAGTGGATGACCGCTGGTGCGGGGATCATTCACGAGGAATACCATTCACCCGGCTATTCCAAGACGGGCGGACCGTTCCGCATGGTTCAGCTGTGGGTCAACCTGCCCGCCAAGGACAAGATGACCCCGGCGCGGTATCAGGCGATTACCCGCGACATGATCCCGACCGCCACTTTCGATGGCGGAACCGCGCGGATCATCGCCGGGCAGTTCGGCGATACCAAGGGACCGGCCAGCACCTTCACCCCGGTCAACCTGTGGGATCTGCGCCTTGACGCCGATGCCGAGGTGACGCTGCCGCTGCCCGAAGGCCACACCAGCATGATCGCCGTGCTGGCCGGCCACATCACCATTGGCGGAACCGGCGTGGGCGAGGCAGAGATCGCGCGCTTTTCAACCGAGGGTGAAGGCGTAACGATCAAGGCCGATGGCAATGCCATCGTCCTGGTCCTGACCGGCGAACCGATTGATGAGCCGGTGGTTGGCCACGGTCCCTTCGTGATGAACAGCCACGACGAGATCCGCCAGGCCTTTGCCGATTTCGATTCGGGCCGGTTCGGCGCGGTTCCCGCGTAAGAATCGCCGGTTGGCAGGCGGGCCGGAACCTTGCGGGGTTCCGGCCCGTTCTGCTTGGCATTGCCGGTCTTGTTCCCTAACCAGTGACGGATTGGGGGGGATGACTATGGCGACGCGTGCTGATCCACAGGGGCCGACCGCTGCGACCGGGACGCGGGCTTTGCTGCTGCTGCTGGCGGCGGCAGTCTTCATCAATTCGCTTGATCGCGGCAATTTTTCCACCGCATCGCCGCTGATCAAGGATCAGCTCTGGCTGTCCAATTCGCAGATCGGGGTGCTGTTCTCCGCGTTCTTTTGGACCTATGTTCCCGGCCATTTCCTGTCAGGCTGGCTGTCGGAACGGATCAATCCCTATCGCACCCTTACCCTTGGCCTGCTGATCTGGTCCCTGGCGACCCTGCTGACCGGGTTCGCATCGGGCTTTGCCGTGCTGCTGGCGCTGCGTCTGCTGCTGGGGCTGGGCGAAAGCGCGGGGTGGCCGGCCTGTTCGAAATTGCTGGCGACGCACATTCCGCCGGGCCGGCTTGCTTCTGCCAATGCCCTGACCGGGGCGGGGCTGATGCTGGGCAACGGGGTGGGCATCCTGCTGGGCGGGCTGGTGATTGCGCAATTTGGCTGGCGCGCGCTGTTCTTTGCCTTTGGCGCGGTGTCGCTGCTGTGGCTGGTGCCGTGGTTGCGGCTGAGACGGCCTCAGCCACTCCCGCCAGAAACAGGGCAGGCCGATCATGGCCCCGCCCCCAGCTTTCGCGCAATGCTGTCCCGGCGGGAGATGTGGGGGACCGCGCTGGGCCACTTTTGCAACAACTATCCCTATTTCCTCGTGCTGTCGTGGCTGCCGCTCTATCTGGTCAAGCAGCAGGGCTATTCGCTGGTGGCGATGGCCTGGCTGGGCGGTGCGGTCTATTTCCTTTCGGCCCTGTTCGGGGTGATCGGCGCGCGGATCGCCGAAGGCTGGATCGCGCGCGGGGACGATCCCAGCCGGGTGCGCAAGATGATGATGCTGTTGTGCCTGGCAGTGGCGCTTGGCTGTATGCTGGCCTGCGCCTTTGGCAGTGCCCAGGTGGCGGTGGCCGGCCTGCTGGCCTATTCGCTGGCCAATGGCCTTGGCGCGTTCAGCGTGTTCTCGATCGGTCAGACCCTGGCCGGACCGCGCTGCGCCGGGAAATGGGTTGGCATCCAGAACGGCGTTGCCGGCCTTTCAGGCGTAATCAGCCCGCTGCTGACCGGCTGGTCAATCGACGCCACCGGCAATTACCGCGTGGCCTTTCTGCTGGCGGCGGCAATCACCGTGGCGGGCATGGCCTGCTGGGGGCTGCTGGTCCGCCGGGTCGAGCCGCTCGACTGGGATGATCTGTGATCGTATTCGGCCGGGAACCCGGCAGGCCCGCACGCGTTCCCACATCAGTTCATTGATCGCGCAGGAGAACACCGATGCCCGCAATTGCCATCACCATTGAGGACGGCCCGCGTCACGGGCGCTATGTCGGCCGGGTCGAAGGGATCGATGCCGAGGCAGAGATCACCTTTACGCACCGCGGGCCTGGCCTGATCAGCGCCGATCATACCGGCGCGCCCGATGAACTGCGCGGCACCGGGGTAGCCGCAGCGCTGGTTGACTATCTGGTGGCCGACGCGCGCGAACGGCATTTCAAGATCATCCCGATCTGCCCCTATGTCCGCGCCCGGTATGAAAAGCACCCCGAATGGAGTGATGTTTTCACCACCGCGCCAGGTGAAAAACCGGTGCTGACCGCCAGCCAGATCCGGGGAGAATGACCATGGCCAAGACCGCCATCGAACCGATCCGCGATCCCGCCGCCGATCCGCTGCTGAGCCCTGAAAACTGCGCGGTGGTGCTGATCGATTATCAGCCCGAACAGGTCCGGACCGTGCGCAGTTCACCGATAGAGGATGTGATGCTCAACGTCCGCGCGGTGGTAAAACTGGCGCGCGCCTATTCCGTGCCGACAGTGCTTTCCACGGTCGGCGTCGGACTGGGGGTCAATACCGGAACGATTGCCGAACTGAGGGACGAATTACCCGATGCGCCAGAGATTGACCGCACCGGGGTCAATTCGTGGGAAGACGCGGATTTCCGCGATGCGGTCAAGGCCACCGGGCGGCGCAAGATCGTGATTTGCGGGCTGTGGACAGAAGTGTGCTGCGCTTTTCCCACGCTTGATATGCTGCGCGATGGGTTTGAGGTTTTTCCGGTGATCGACGCGATTGGCGGCATTTCCAAAACGTCTCATGACAGCGCGATTACCCGCATGGTCCGGGCCGGGGCGCAGCCGGTAACGGCAATCTCGTTCGGCAGCGAGTTGATGCGCAACTGGGCGCGGCCCAGCTCCGATGAATTCCGCAAGGTGCTGCGCTGGTACTTTCCCGAACAGCACCGGATTGCCGCCGGGGGATAGGCACGCCGCGCTTTCGGCAGGCCGTTCAATGAAAGTCGCGCGATCGGGGCAGGATGCGGACGTTGCGGGGGTGGCCGTGGCGGTGCGGGGGGGCGGTGCGCGAAGCCGGCGGATCAGAATTGTCCCGCGAAGAAAGATCGCCAAGCATCGCGGTGCGATCGATAACGCGCCTGACCATCAGGTGGACCACGCCCTCGCTTGATTTCTGGATTTCCCCCTCGATCAGCATCAGCCGCGCGGCCATTACCGCGCGGCGCTGCGGTTCCATATCGCGCGCCCACAGCAGCGCGTTGACGATGCCGGTTTCATCCTCGATCGTGATGAATACCGCATTGCCCTTGCCGGGGCGCTGACGGATCAGGACAACCCCGGCAACGCGCACCTTTCGCCCATCGGGCGCGGCATTGGCGGCGGCGCAGGTCAGCACGCCTTCGCGCGTGAACGCCGCGCGCAGGAACTGCATGGGATGGCCTTTGAGCGAGAGACGCGTGGTCTGGTAATCGGCCACCACCTCTTCTGCCAGGGGCATGGCGGGTAGGGCGGCATCGGGTTCCCTGCCCAGTTCCGGCGCATCGGCCCAGGCGAACAGCGGAAGCTGCCCGGGGGGCTTGCGCCGCACTTCCCACAGGGCTTCACGCCGGCTGTGGCCCAGCGAGCCAAGCGCATCGGCATCGGCCAGCTTGCGCAAGGCAGGCGGCGGCAGACCGGCGCGCGCGGCCAGATCCTCTACCGCCGTGAACGCGCCCGATTGGCGGCCTTGCACCACGGCCCCGGCCCATTCCTGACGGAACCCGTCAAGCCGGGAAAAACCAAGCCGCAACGCCAGAGCGCCATCCACGCGGCGTTCCAGCGTAGAATCCCACTCGCTGGCGCTGACATCGATGGGCCGCACCTCTACCCCGTGATCGCGCGCATCGCGGATAAGCTGCGCCGGGGCATAGAAGCCCATCGGCTGGCTGTTAAGCAGCGCGCAGGTGAACACCGCCGGGTGGCGGCATTTGAGCCATGACGAAACATAGGCGATCCAGGCAAAGGCCTGGGCATGGCTTTCGGGAAAACCGTATTCGCCAAAGCCCCTGATCTGTTCAAAACAGCGTTCGGCAAATTCCGTGTCATACCCGCGCGCGGTCATCCCGCCGACCATCAGTTCGCGGTAACGATCCACCGTTCCGCGATTGCGAAAGGTTGCCATCGCTCGGCGCAGCCCATCGGCCTGCCCGGGGGTAAAGCCGGCAGCGACAATCGCCAGTTTCATCGCCTGTTCCTGAAACAGCGGCACGCCCAGGGTCTTGCCCAGCACCTGGCGCAGTTCACCCGGATCATGCGGCGGCGCTGGCCGGGGGAAAACCACCGGTTCCTCCCCATTGCGGCGGCGCAGATAGGGATGGACCATTCCGCCCTGGATCGGCCCCGGCCGCACGATCGCGACCTGAATGACAAGGTCATAAAGTTCGCGCGGCTTCATCCGCGGCAACATCGCGATCTGCGCCCGGCTTTCGACCTGGAAAGTGCCGATACTGTCACCGCGCTGCAGCATCCGGTACGTTGCGGGATCTTCCAGCGGTACGTTCTTCAGATCATGATCGCCCAGTCCCTGTGCGCGCAGCAGGTCAAACGCCTTGCGGATGCAGGTCAGCATCCCCAGCGCCAGCACGTCTACCTTCATCAGCCCCAGCGCATCGATATCGTCCTTGTCCCATTCGATGAAGGTGCGGTCGGGCATGGCGGCGTTGTGGATCGGCACCAGTTCATCAAGCCGTCCTTCGGTCAGCACGAAGCCGCCGACGTGCTGCGACAGGTGCCGGGGAAAGCCCAGCACCTGATCAACCAGCAGCTTGAGCTGCGCGATCACCGGATTGGCGCGGTCAAACCCGGCTTCGGCCAGACGGGTATCGGGCACGTCATCACCCCAGTTGCCCCAGATGGTGGAGGCAAGCCGTGCGGTTACATCTTCGGTCAGGCCCAGCGCCTTGCCCACTTCGCGCAAGGTGCTGCGCGGGCGATAGTGGATGACGGTGGCGGCAATCCCGGCGCGTTCGCGGCCATAGCGGGCATAGATATATTGGATGATTTCCTCACGCCGCTCATGCTCGAAATCAACGTCGATATCGGGCGGCTCATCACGCTCTTCGGACAGAAAACGGGAAAACAGCAGCTTTTCGCGCACCGGATCAATCGGGGTGATCCCCAGGAAATAGCAGACCAGCGAATTGGCGGCGCTGCCGCGCCCCTGGCACAGGATCGGCGGCTGAAGGCTGCGTGCATGGCGGACGATGTCATGCACCGTCAGGAAGTAATGGGCATAACGGCGCTGGCGGATCAGATCGAATTCCTGATCCAGAACCGTCTGATAGGCTGCCGGCAAGCCTTGCGGAAAATGCACCCGGCCGCCTTCTTGCGAAAGATGCTCCAGCCAGTCCTGCGCATCCCACCCTTCGGGCACCGGCTCGTGCGGATATTCGTACCGCAGGTCATCCAGGGTAAAGGCCACGCGTGACAGGAAATCGTCCGTAGCGGCAACCGCATCGGGACAGGCGCGGAACAGCCGCGCCATTTCGGCGGGCGGTTTCAGATGCCGTTCGGCATTGGCGGCCAGACGTTTGCCCGCATCGCGGATCGTCACACCTTCGCGAATGCAGGTGAGAATATCGTGCAGTGCCCGCGCGTCCGGGCTGGCATAGGTTGCATCGTTGACGGCAATCAGCGGCACCCCGGTTGCCGCCGCCAGCGCCTGTGCCTGAACCAGCCGGCGGGCGTCGGCCCCGCTGCGGGGCATGGTGATCGCCAGCCAGACCTTGCCGGGGCAGGTCGCGGCCAGCCGGTCCAGCACGGCCCGGTCAGTGCCGGTGGCAATCAGCAGAAAATCCTGCGCGTAATCCAGCAGATCAGACAGATAAAGCGTGCAGTCCCCTTTCACCGCCCGCCGGTTGCCCACTGTCAAAAGCCGCGTCAGCCGGCCCCAGCCGCGGCGCGTTGCGGGATAGGCGGCGATGTCCGGCGTGCCATCGGCAAAGACCAGCCGCGCGCCGACCACCAGCCGCAGCCCGCTTTGCGCCCCGCCGATTTCGCGCCAGGCGACATGAGCGCGCACCACGCCCGCCACGGTATTGCAATCGGCCAGGCCCAGCCCCGCCATGCCCAGCCGGTGCGCCCAGGCCACCATTTCCCCCGGATGAGAGGCGCCGCGCAGGAAACTGTAGTTACTGGTGGCCAGCAATTCAGCAAAGGGCGGCGCGGCGATCATGCGAACAGCCCGTGGAGATACCACTTTGGCCCCTGACGCGGATCGGACACCTCGCTGTAAAGGCCGTGGCGGAAGATCCAGTAACGCCGCCCGCACTTGTCCTCGACCCGGTAATAATCGCGGGTCAGCCCGCCCTTGCCGTCAGCCGCTCCGGCCTTGCGCCGCCACCATTCCGTGGCGATCCGCTCCGGTCCTTCATACAGCCGCACCTCGTGCAATGTGCGTCGCCAGCGGAACCGGCGCGGCGGACCATCGGGCACTTCGGCTATCGCTTCGATCACTTGCGGCGGATCGAACAGGAACAGGGGCCGCAGCGGCGGTTCATCCTGTGCAGGGGCGGGCCAGCGCGCAGGTGCGCAGTTCCCGATCGCCGACAAGGCAAGCTGGGCTTGTTCGGGCAGGTGACGGTCCTGGGGGGCAAGGCGGCACAGGCTGGCCGCGCCCAGCCGCGTGCTCAGCCGGTCAATCAGTTCCGCCAGCGCGGTTTCCGCCTGCCCTCCGCCATCCAGCGCCGGCTGGACGCCAGGCAGCGGTTCGGTCGCCGGCAGAAACAGCGTGATCCGGTCATAACCGAACCCGGGATCAAGCGGATCGGCCAGGCTGGCGATCCGTTCATTAAACAGGCGCAGGACCAGTGCGGGATCGCGGGTGGGCAGGCCGGTTTCTATGTCCAGCCGGCGGCGCGCGCCATCGCTGCGGAACAGGGTCAGGACAAAGCGCTTGCCGCCCAGATCGCGCTGTTCCAGCACCCGCGCCGCTTCGCGCAGCAGGTCCATGAAACAGGCGGCGATCGTTGCCTGCAGGGCAACCGGCTCGGCAAAACGGCGCGTGAACCGCAGCGGCACCGGCTGCGTCAGCGGCGTGATCGGAACCTGCTCTTCCCCCGTCATCCGGCGCAGGGCAGCCACAGCGCCGGCTCCGAACCGCGCCGCGATGCTGGCAGCCGGACGCGCGGCGACATCGCCAATGGTCTTCAGGCCGGCCCGGCGCAGGGCAAGGCTGGCTTCTTCATCCAGTTCCAGCGCGGCGATCGGCAGTGCGCGGATGGCTTGGCGTTCCTCATCAACCGGCACCGTGCCGTAACTGGCACCGTGCCGGGCCAGCGCCTGCGCGGCGGCGGGCAGCGCGGCCCCGGCCAGCCGCATGGTCATGCCCAGTTCGTCGAACGCGTCCCTGATTTGCGCGGCCAGCCCCGCTTCGCCGCAGAACAGGTGGTCCACCCCGGAAATATCCAGCGTGATGCCATCGGGCGAGGCCACAGTGACCAATGGAGACCAGCCGGAACAGCGCCGAGCCAGATGCTGCAGCCAGTGCCGGTCTGCGTCCGTATCCATTTCGGCCACGATCAGGCCCGGCTGCATGGCCCGCGCATCCGCCAGCGTCAGCCCCGGTACAACCCCCAAAGCCTGGGCCTCAGAATTGACCGCTGCCAGCCGCAATCCCCCGCGAACCTTGGCGACAAGCACCGCTGGCGGATCAGCCTGCCCGCCGGACGTCCGGCCATGGTGTTGCCCCTGTTCGATCCGCAGCCGCTCGGCCGGCAGAAAGGGAAACCACAGCGCCAGATAGCGGCGCCTCGTCAAATTGGCATCGGTCACGGTTCCACTCCAGCCGCCAGTCAAGGCCGCAGGGGCCGGATCGCTGGCGCAACAAGGTTACAGCAAAGGCCGGCCAGCCCGGGGCATTGCCGGGCAAGGCCCGCGAAGGCGCAGCCGCAACCTGCCAGCGGGTACGTCCCGCGCTGGGCACTGGCACGGCATCGATCCGCAGCAGCAACAGCGGCACGCCTGACTTTTCGGCGGCAAGGACCAGGCGGCGGCTGGCAGTCAAATCCAGTTCACGCATCGCCCCCCAGCCTTCGACAATTACCGCCCCCAGGCTCGCACAGCGCAGGGCATCGCCAGCGGTGCGCAGCAGGGTGCGAACATCGTCCACCACCCCAAGCAGGCCATTGTCCGGTAGGCCGCCCAATTCGGCCCAGCCATTGCCCTGAAGCACACCGGCCATCCGCATGGAACGGTGCAAACGCAGCCACAAAACAGCCTTGTCCCGCCCGCCCATGCCCGTTGCCACGGCCAGGACGAACCCCGCCGCCGCGGCGGCATCGCCAGGCTGCGCTGCATAGATTTCATGGACGCAGCCCTGTGCCAGCCCGCCGGACAGCGCCGCATCCAGCGAGGCAACGCCGCTGGCCCAGCGGCGCGGTTCAGGGCACGGCCGATCATTGGAAAAGGCAGGAACGATTCGCATATGTTCCCATTATGTTCCAACTCTCGCAGAGATCAAGAACCTTTGCCGATGATCGCAAACACGCGAAACCGCCCAATCTCAATCCAGAGTTCGGCCCAGCGTGATCACATCCTGTTCTTCATAACCGATCGCGGCATAGAATCCCTTGGCCGCCAGATTGTCGGTCCGAACCATCAACCGGACGCGCGGACAGCCGAGCTGCGCCAGCCAGATTTCCGCTTCCGCCATCAGGCGTCTGGCAATGCCCTGTCCGCGCTGCCGGGTGGCGCTGGCCAGATAATAGGCCCAGCCGCGATGGCCGTCGAAACCTGCCATAACCGAACCGGCCAGATCGCCATTCCGGTAAGCCAGCAGAATGGTTGAGGTCGGGTTGGCCAGCGCCAGATCAAAATCGCTACCCGGATCGTTCCACGGCCGGGTCAGCCCGGCATCCCGCCACAGCGCGACAACCGCATCGCGGTCCGCCACACCGGCAGGGCGGATGATCATTCCCACTCGATTGTTTGGATTCGTATAAGCCATTGAAACTAAACGCGTAAAAAATTTTCTTTCGGAGTCTACCGACAGAGAGACTGTCACCAATCTAACCTGCTGACATTGCTTATAAATTTCCGCCGATTTCGGAAAGCTACCTTTCAAGGACAATCGACAACGTCGCTCGCGCTGTACCATCAAACGAAGCAGGCGTGCAATTTCCCCTCGGCCCCTTGATGACCGTCACCGATGAAAATTGTCCGGAAAAATCTTCAATCACCTGATGTTCCGATCCCTCTGCACAAGAAGGAGAGGATCAATGCCATATACACCAAAGCGTCAACGGCTCCGCATTGCGTCGAGCCTTAACGACAAACATCGCGGAAACGCCAACACCTACGCTGGGCAAGCGACGGTGTTGTCGGGATTGCCTACGCTGCTTCACCCTCCTGCTTGAACTCTTCTGAATGCTTGATCATCTCGTCTATCTCCTGCTCTCGAGCTCCAAACGCTCAGGTCATCCGTCAGCGCCAGGATCTTGGTCGTCATGCCGCCTTTTGAACGGCCAATGGCCTGGCTCTGAGTCCCCCTTTTGCGCCCTGGCCATGTCGGTGAACCTTGACGCTTGACGATAGTGGCATCGACCATCGCGTATTCCATGTCGGGCTCCTCCGACAAGGCATCGAAAAGCCGCTTGAAAACATCGGCTTCGCGCCAATCACGAAACCGCCGGAACGCCGTGCTCCAGTTGCCGAACAGAGCCGGAAGGTCACTCTACGGACTGCCCGTCCGGACAATCCAAAGCACCGCTTCCATGAATAGCCGGTTGTTCCTCCCACTGCGTCCCGGGTCAGTCGACTTGCCCAGACAGTGCGGCTCCAGCTTCGCCCACTGGGCGTCGGTCAGTACAAAGCGTTCCATCAGGACGTGAATCACATCTCCGCTGAAATGGGAATCCTAAATCCCCACAAGCTCTAGAAAAGCACCGACGTCCAAGGTCTATCGCCTCCCTCCTCAATCCTTCATCAGTCCCCGCACGAAGCCGATCAGCCCGGTCTGCCGTGCGCGTTTCATGCGTTCGGCGTGGAGGATTTCCTGCACCTTGGCGAAGCATTCATCGATGTCATCGTTGACCACTACATAGTCATAGCCATCCCAGTGACTGATTTCCGCCCTGGCCCTTTCCATCCGGGCGGTGATCACATCGGCGCTGTCCGTGCCGCGGCCGGTCAGGCGGCGGCGTAGCTCGTCAATGCTGGGGGGGAGCAGGAACACCCGGACCACGTCGGTTTCCAGCTTCTGGTAAAGCTGCTGTGTGCCTTGCCAGTCAATATCGAACAGGAAATCATGCCCTTCGCGCAGGCCGGCCTTCACCTGGGCCTTGGGCGTGCCATAGGAATGGCCGAAGACGTGCGCCCATTCAAGGAAATGGTCGCCCTCAACCATCTGGTCGAAGCTGGGCTGATCGGCGAAGATATAGTCGGTTCCGTCCACCTCTCCGGGGCGCTGCGGGCGGGTGGTGACTGAAACCGACAAGCGGATTTCGGGATCGGCGCGCAGCAGCATCCGCGAAACCGTGGTCTTGCCCGCGCCCGATGGCGAGGAGAGGATGAACATCAGGCCGCGGCGCTGCAGGGTGTCGGTGGATTCCATGGGCTCCAATCGCGCAGGATGCCGCCGCGATCAAGCCTTGCCGCTGTCCTGCCCGTCCTTTTCGGCTTGCTGGCTCACCGCCGTTTTGCCCTTGGCACGGGCTTCCGCCTTGTCATGTGCGTTGTCACGGCGGCGATCGAACAGGGTCTTGGCCAGCAGACCGCCGCCCACCACCAGCGCCCCGGGAACCGAGCGGCTGGCGATCCGCACCAGCGCGGTGCTGAGCAGCGTTTTCGTCACTGACCGCCCGTTGACGATCCCCCTGGCCTTGCCCGGCGCAGTCTTGGTGCTGAGCAGGTTGCGTTCAACCAGATGGCGCAGCAGCCGGGTGCCGCCGCGCAGCGCAAAATCCGCCAGAACCAGATTGGCGACCGGATTGGAGGTGGGCGGATTGGAGGCGGATGCCTTGCCGGCGGGCGTTTCTTCCGCCTTGTCAGCCGGCTTGCCGGATTTCTGCGCCAGGCGCCGCGCGGGCTTCGCCTTGGCCACGGGGCTATTTCTTTCGCCCGAAATCGATCGTCACCACGTTCGATCCATCATCGCCGCCGGTGCCCGGCTCGTCCCCGCCGGGCGAATCGTTTTCAGCGGCATCGTGCGGCTCAGGCCCCTGCGGATCGCCAATCGCCTGGAACTGCAGCCCGAAGTCCACCGCCGGATCGACAAAGGCGGTAATCGCGGAGAACGGCACCACCAGCTTGGCCGGCATCTGGTTGAACGACAGCCCAACCGAAAAGTGATCCGGCGCGACGTTGAGATCCCAGAACTTGTTCTGAAGAACAATGGTCATCTCATCAGGAAAGCGTTCCTTCAGATGCGCGGGAATCGATACGCCCGCGGCCCCGGTCTTGAAGGTGATGTAGAAATGATGATCCCCCGGCAAGGTGCCGCCGGTCGATTCGACTTCACCCAGCACGCGGCCCACCACGGCGCGCAGCGCTTCCTGCACAATCTCGTCATAGGGGATCAGGCTGTCAGGCGTATCATCACTCATAAGGTTCAAGTGAATGCCGCGCGCGTTATGGTCAAGGGGCAAAAAGGCCTGAGCGATGCGCCCGCCCGGCTGGACAAAGCCGGACGCCAGCCTATAGGCCAGCGCCATGCGCACCGCCAAAGTCGCCCGCAAGACGCACGAAACCGACATTCTGGTCGAGGTGAACCTTGACGGAACCGGGGCTTATGACGTGTCGACCGGGATCGGCTTTCTCGATCACATGATCGAACAGTTCAGCCGCCATTCGCTGATCGACGTAACATGCCGCATCAACGGCGACCTTCATGTTGACCAGCACCACACCACCGAAGACAGCGCGATCGCCATCGGCCAGGCCATTGCCCAGGCGCTGGGCGACAAGGCCGGGATAGGCCGTTACGGCGAGGCGCATTCGGCAATGGACGAGGCGCTGAGCCGCGTCGTGCTGGATATTTCCGGCCGCCCCTGGCTGGTGTGGAACGCGCAGTTCACGCAGGAACGGCTGGGGGAAATGGACACCGAGCTGTTCGAACACTGGTTCCAGTCGATCGCCCAGGCGATTGGGGTAACGCTGCACATCGAACTGCTTTACGGCAGCAACAACCATCACATCTGTGAAGGCATCTACAAGGGCTTTGCCCGCGCGATGCGTCAGGCGGTGGAATTAGACCCGCGCAAAGGCGGAGCAATCCCCAGCACCAAGGGGGTTCTTGGTGGCTGAAGTCGTTGCCCTCGTCGATTATGGCGCGGGGAACCTCCATTCGGTTGCCAATGCCCTGAAGGCTGCGGGCTGCGAACACGTTACTTGGACGGCCAACCCTGACGTGATCCGCGCTGCCGACCGGGTGATCCTTCCCGGTGTCGGCAGCTTCAAGGCTTGCGCAGAGGGCCTGCGCGCCGTGCCCCACATGGTCGAGGCGATGGCCGAGCGGGTCTTCGTCGGCGGCGCGCCGTTCCTGGGTATTTGCGTTGGGATGCAGCTTCTCGCCAGTACCGGGGTGGAACACGGCGAAACACCGGGGCTGGGCTGGATTCCCGGCGAGGTCCGGCTGATCGAGCAGACCGATCCGCGAATCAAGGTGCCGCACATGGGCTGGAACGATGTCCAGATCCGGCCTCATGCCGCGCTGATCGAGCCGGGCGAGGCCTATTTCCTCCATTCCTACCACTTCGCGCCTGACGATGGGCACCATGTGCTGGCCATGACCGATCACGGCGGCGGGCTGGTTGCCGCTGTGGGGCGCGACAATCTGGTGGGGGTGCAGTTCCATCCCGAAAAGAGCCAGACCTATGGGCTGGCGCTGCTCGAAAGGTTTCTGAAATGGCGGCCCTAGGCGCCGAGCCCCCCTCTCCAACTGCGGCTAGGTCGCTTCGCTCCCAAGCCTTCGTATCCTCTCCCCCGGCGAGGGAGAGGGAGGCGGAGCTTGCCGGCTTGCCTGCTGGCGAAGCTGGGGAAGGGGCACCCGGCACATGATCGTCTTCCCCGCCATCGACCTAAAAGCCGGGCAGGTCGTCCGCCTTGCCGAAGGGGACATGGCCCGTGCCACCGTCTATGGCGACAACCCGGCCGCGCAGGCCATGCTGTTTGCCGAGGCCGGATCACAGTTCCTCCACGTGGTAGATCTGGATGGCAGCTTTGCCGGACGGGCGGAGAACCGCGCGGCGGTGGAAGCGATCCTTGAGGCCTTCCCCGGCCACGTCCAACTGGGCGGCGGCATCCGCACCCGCGATGCGGTGGAGGGCTGGTTCGATCTTGGCGTCAGCCGGGTGGTTATGGGCTCGGCCGCGCTCAAAGACCCCGAATTCGTGCGCGACATGGCCAGGGAATTTCCCGGTGGGATCGTAGTTGCGGTGGACGCGAAGGACGGCATGGTGGCGACCGAGGGCTGGGCCGATGTCTCGGACGTCGAAGTGGTCGATCTTGCCCGCCGGTTCGAGGACGCCGGCGTTGCCAGCCTGTTGTTCACCGACATTGGCCGTGACGGCTTGCTCAAGGGCGTGAACATCGACGCCACCGTCGACCTTGCCCGGCGGGTGGACATTCCGGTGATCGCCAGTGGCGGGGTCAAGGGGCTGGATGACATCCACGTGCTGGCGCTTCATGCGCATGAGGGGATCGAAGGCGTGATCACCGGGCGGGCGCTCTACGAAGGACGGCTTGATCTGGCGGCGGCGATTGCCATGGCGAATAGAGGATGATGGGCTTGAGCGACCCATACCTCCCCGGCACGGGGAGGGGGACCATGCGCAGCATGGTGGAGGGGAGGAGCCTTTCGGCACGTCGCCGATTGCTCGTGCCCAGGGCCAGCCCCCTCCACCGCCTGCGGCGGTCCCCCTCCCCGTATCGGGGAGGTATTTGCTCATGACCGTCCGCATCCGCGTCATTCCCTGCCTCGACGTGCGCGATGGGCGCGTGGTCAAGGGGGTCAACTTCGTCGACCTCAAGGACGCGGGTGATCCGGTTGAGCAGGCGCGCGCCTATGACGCAGCGGGGGCGGACGAGTTGTGCTTCCTGGATATCAGCGCCAGCCACGAGGGGCGCGGCACCCTGCTCGATGTGGTTCGCCGCACGGCGGAAGTGTGCTTCATGCCGCTGACCGTGGGCGGCGGGGTTCGCACGGTGGAGGACGCGCGGGCGCTGCTGCTGGCGGGCGCGGACAAGGTTGCGGTCAATTCCGCCGCGGTATCCCGGCCCGAAGTGGTGGCCGACATCGCCCAGAAGATGGGCAGCCAATGCATCGTCGCCTCGGTCGATGCCCGGCGCACCGCACCGGGCAAGTGGGAGATATTCACTCACGGCGGGCGCAAGGCGACCGGGATCGACGCGGTCGAACACGCGGTGCGGTTGGCCGAACTGGGCGCTGGCGAGCTGCTGGTCACCTCTATGGACGGCGATGGAACCCAGGCCGGCTATGACCTTGATCTGACCCGGACGATTGCCGATGCGGTCAGCGTGCCGGTGATCGCATCGGGCGGGGTTGGCACGCTTGATCATCTGGTTGATGGCGTGATCAAAGGCCACGCCAGCGCGGTGCTGGCGGCATCGATCTTCCACTTCGGCACGCACACCGTGGCAGAGGCGCACGCCGCGCTACGTGCAGCAGGCTTGCCCGCGCGCGGATAGCTTGGCAGACCGGAACCTATGGACACCCTGACCCGCCTTGCCGCGACCATCGCCGCGCGCCGCACTGCCGATCCCGCAACATCGTGGGTGGCAAAGCTGCACGCGCGCGGCCTGCCGGTGATTGCCAAAAAACTGGGCGAGGAAGCGGTTGAAACCGTGATCGCAGCCCTGACCGGCAGCCGCGAGGAACTGGTGGGCGAGGCGGCGGATACGCTGTTTCACCTGCTGGTCCTGCTCGATGCCAAGGGGGTGAGCCTTGACGAAGTGCTTGCCGAACTGGACCGCCGAGAGGGCACCAGCGGGATCGCCGAAAAAGCCAGCCGGAGCGAATAGATGCCGATTGACGCCACCCAGCCCTATGATGACCAGAATGTGTTCGCCAAGATCCTGCGCGGGGAAATTCCGAACAAGACCGTCTATGAAGACCAATGGGCGCTGGCCTTTCACGACATCAACCCGCAGGCACCGTTCCATGTGCTGGTGATCCCCAAGGGGCCTTACGTTAGTTGGGACGATTTTTCGGCCAAGGCATCAGCCGACGAAATAGCCGGCTTCGTCCGCGCGGTCGGCACGGTGGCGCGCGATGCCGGGCTGGTTGAGCCGGGCTATCGCCTGCTCGCCAATGTTGGCCAGCACGGCCATCAGGAAGTGCCGCACCTGCACGTCCACATCTTCGGCGGGCGGCAGATGGGCGCGATGCTGCCGCGCTGAACTTTGGTTGATTGGTTCGCGCGAAGACGCGAAGGGCGAAGAGGTTTCGCTTGCGGCGAAGCCGCCTTTCAAGTGAAGCTCCCGCCTTGCGGCGCGCTGGATCGAACAACTGCCTGCGGCGCAAGGCGCAACACCTTCGCGTTCTTCGCGCCTTCGCGCGAACCCCAACTCTCCCGCCCAGCTGCCCAGCGGTTGCATTATTGCGCCGATGCGAACCGCGGCCCTTGCCCTGTGACTCGCCCGGTTGCTAAGGCCGTGACGGCATGGCTTCATTCCCGCCCCTTCCTTCCGGCCTGATCGACGGCATGGTCCACCGCTTTGCGGTGCGCGCCTATTTTGAGGATACGGATCTGTCAGGGGTGGTCTATCACGCCAATTATCTGCGCTGGTTTGAACGGGCGCGCAGCGATTTCGTCCGGCTGCTGGGGATTGATCAGCGCGCGGTGAACGCAGCGGGCGAAGGCGCCTTTGCCGTGACCGACCTGACGATCCGCTATGCCGCCCCGGCCCGGCTGGACGACGGCGTCTTGATCGAAACAACCTGCACCGATCTGGGCGCGGCATCATGCCGGATGCACCAGAGGGCCCAGCGCGAGGACGGATTGTTCTTGTCAGAGGTGAACCTGCGGGTCGGGTTTGTTTCCCCCGATGGCCGCCCGCGCCGGATGCCCGCCGCCTGGCGCGCCGCCTTTGCTTCCATCCTGCCCGAAGGACCCCGATGATAGTGCTTTCCTTTCTTGCCGTCAGCGCTGATGCGCCGCGTCATCTCAATCCGGTCAAACTGTTCATGGACGCCGATATCGTGGTCCAGGTGGTGATGGCCGGGCTGATCCTTGCCTCGGTCTGGGTCTGGACGATCATCCTGTCGTTCAGCCTGCGCCATGCCGGTATCCGCAAGCGCTGCGATGCCTATGAGCGCGATTTCTGGAAGACCAAGGATATCGAAGCGTTTCAGGCTGACTATGCCGCAACCGATACTCCCACAGCCCGCGTCGCCGCTGCAGGTCTTGCCGAATGGCGGCGTTCAAACAGCGGGCGCGGCCCTGACCGGGAGGGTACGCGTCAACGGCTTTTGACCGCGATGGATGGCGCGATCGCGCAGGAGGCTGATCGGCTGTCAGACCGGCTGAACTTTCTGGCCACGGTGGGCGCTGTCGCCCCCTTTGTGGGCCTGTTCGGAACCGTGTGGGGCATCATGAACAGCTTTTTCCAGATCGGCCAGCAGCAGAATTCCTCGCTGGCGGTGGTTGCGCCGGGGATTTCCGAGGCGTTGTTCGCCACCGCGATCGGCCTGTTTGCGGCGATTCCGGCGGTGATTGCCTACAACCGCTTCTCACACCGGGTCGATCAGATCGAAGCGCGGCTGCAACGCTTCGCCGATCGGTTCCACGCCAGCCTGAGCCGCGAACTGGAGGGGCAGTGATGTGCATGGGCCGCGTCAACTTCGTTGCCGCTTGCGCAACACCGGGCCGGGGGAGCGGGCTGGTGTTGCCTTCCGCCGTGCGGCGGAAAAGGGGACGCTGTGATGAGTGATCCGTCTTCCCTGAGCCGTTCGTGTCGAGCGAAGGTTGTGAAATGGGCATGACCTCACCCCGCCGCACCAAACGCCGTGGACGCGCGCCGATGGCAGAGATCAACGTCACCCCGCTGGTTGACGTCATGCTGGTGCTACTGATCATCTTCATGGTCACCGCCCCGCTGCTTAACGCCGGGGTTCCGGTCAACCTGCCTGACAGCCAGGCCAAGCCGCTCGATCAACAGCCGCACCAGGTAAACCTGTCGATCACGGCGGACGGCCGGGTCTATATCGACAAGAGCGAGGTCGATCCCGGCACGCTGGGCGACCGGTTGTCCGCCCTGCCGCGCGGGGCCGATGGCAAGCCCCCGCTGGTAACGCTGCGCGCCGATCAATCGCTTGATTATGGACGGGTGGTTTCGGTGATGGGGCAGCTCAACCACGCCGGGTTCAACGCAATCTCGCTGGTCACCACCAGTTCAGTCACAGCCCCCTAGCGAGGCAGGATGACGGCAATTGCCCTTCGCAGCGAAGAACGCATTGGCCTGGCACTGGCGCTGGCGGCGCATGGCGGGCTGCTGGCATGGCTGATGCTGGCACCGCCGGCACCCGCGCCCTTGCCCCCGCCCGAGCGGATGACCGTGACGCTGAGCGAAGATGTCGGCCTGACCTCTACCGCGCCGCAACCGCAAAAGGCTGCGCCTGCACTCGATATCGCGCCGGTGCTGGGTGAGGACAGTGCCCAGCCCGCCCCCGAACCGGCGGTGCAACCCCGGCCGCAGCCGGCTCCTGTTCCGGTTCCGGTTCAGCCGCGCCATATTGCCCCGCCCGCACCCGCGCCGCGCCCTGTGGTGAAGACGCATCCCGCTCCGGCCAGGCCAGCCCCGGCGCGAGTTGCCCCGGCGCCCGCCACGCCGGCCAAATCGACGCCGGCCAAACCCGCGCATCAGCCGGCGGGCGGCAGCCGCATCGGGGCCGATTTTCTGAAGGGCGTGTCCGGCGCGAAGGGACAGGCCAAGCCCGCGGCGGCTGCAGCGGCATTTGGGCCGCAGCAGCAATCGGCGCTCCGTTCCGCGATCATGCGTCAGTTGAAACCCCATTGGAGCGCGCCGCAAGGCGTCGATGCCGAAAAGCTGATTACCCAGGTCCGCTTCAGCCTGAACCGCAACGGCACGCTGGCGGGGGAGCCGCAGATTGTCAGCCAGAGCGGGCAGACCCCCGCCAATGCCGCGCAGGTCCGCCGCCATGCCGAACAGGCGGCGCGAGCGGTCAAGCTGGCCCAGCCCTTTATCCTGCCGCCCGATCTCTATGATCACTGGCAGACCGTAACCTCGACATTCGACAGAAGGCTATCGCAATGAAACTGGCCCCCCTTGCCCTTGCTGCGGCGCTGGCCGCTGGTGCGGCTGCCGCCCAGACAGCACCGCCCGCGTCCCCCGCCACTCCGCCAGCCGCCGCGCCGGGGATAGACGTGACCGTCTCGGATGACAGCGATTGGCAGAACCAGACAATCGCCATTCCCGCCTTTGCCACCAATGCCGATGTTGCCACCCAGACCAGCGCCGGCAGCACGGCGGCGCTGGGTTTCAGCCTGGCAAGCGTCATCACTGCCGATCTTCAGAACAACGGCCTGTTCAAGCCAACCGGCCCCGGTGCCTTGCCCCGCCCCGCGCTCGTCCAGATCCAGACCCCCGATTTCGGCACCTGGCAGGGACGGGGCAGCGATATGCTGATCCAGGGCTTTGTCCGCGCCGGGGAGGACGGTCAGGTAACGGTGGGCTGTTACCTGTACGACGTGGCGCTGAAGCAGCAGCTGGCCAAGGCCGGCTGGACCGTGGCCCCGGGCGAGTGGCGCCGCGCCGCGCACAAGTGCGCCGATCTGGTCTATTCACGGCTTTCGGGCGAGAACCCGTTCTTTGACAGCAAGATTGCCTACATCGCAGAGACCGGCCCCAAGGATCATCGGCTGAAACGGCTGGCGATCATGGATTCGGACGGGGCAAACCACGTCTATCTGACCACCGGCCAGGCCACCGCGCTGACCCCGCGCTATTCGCCTGACTATGGATCGATCCTGTATCTGTCCTATTACAACGGGCAGCCGCGGATTTACATCTTCGATCTGGCCAGCAAGACCCAGCGCCTGCTGCTCACCGCCAGGAACCCGCTGTTCGCCCCGCGCTGGTCGCCCGATGGCAAGTGGGTGCTGTATTCGATGGCGACGGCGGGCAATACCGACATCTACAAGGTTCCGGCGGCAGGCGGCGGCACCGCCGTCAAGCTGACTGACAGCCCCGGGATCGACATCGGCGGCAGCTTTTCACCCGATGGTTCAAAAATCGTCTTTGAAAGCGACCGGTCCGGCAGCCAGCAGGTCTATGTGATGAACGCCGATGGATCGAACCAGCACCGGATCAGCTTCTTCGGCGGCCGCAGCGCCACGCCCGAATGGAGCCCGCGCGGCGATCAGATTGCCTTTACGCACATCGCCGGCAACCTGCGGATCGCGGTAATGGACCCATCGGGCGGTTCGATGCGCTATCTGACCGATTCCTGGCAGGATGAAGCGCCAACCTGGGCGCCGAACGGCCGGGTGATCCAGTTTTTCCGCACCATCAAGAACAGTGGCAAGACCAGCGTGTGGCAGGTTGACCTGACCGGGCGGAACGAGCGCAAGCTTGACACCCCGGTTGACGGATCTGATCCGGCCTGGGGCCCGCTGCGGCCCTGATCGTCCGCTTTTTGTACCTGGGGGCACCGCACGGCTTGAATGACAAGGAGTACCTGATGAAAACCACCGCAACCCTCAGCATCGCGCTGGCCGCTGGCCTGGCACTGTCCGCCTGTGCGAAAAAGGCCCCGCAATCGCTTCCGCCAGAGCCGGGCAGTTCGATATCGACCGAGGCACCCGCGGCAAACCAGGGGCCGGTGCCGGGCAGCCAGGCCGATTTCGTGGCGCAGATGATGGGCCAGGATACGATCTATTTCGATACCGATCGCTATAACATCGACAGTGCCGATCAGCAGGCGCTGGCCGCTCAGGCAAGCTGGCTGGCAAAGTATCCGGCCAAGCGCGTCACGCTGGAAGGCCACGCCGACGAGCGCGGCACCCGCGAATATAATCTGGCCCTGGGTGAACGCCGCGCCAATGCCGCCAAGAATGCGCTGGCGGCGCTGGGGGTTGATCCGTCGCGAATCACCACGGTCAGTTATGGCAAGGAACGCCCGGTCGCGCTGGGTTCGGACGAGGCAAGCTGGGCGAAGAACCGCCGGGCGGTAACGGTCGCGATCGATTGATGGCCAGCGCGGCCTATTGCAGCGTCGGAAGAAGCTGAGCCAATTCCGGCAGTTGCGCGGCACTGGCCCTGACCGGCACCTTCAGCGCGGTTCCCGAACCGATGGGCTGGGCCGAATCAGGCCCGAGAAGGGCAAAGCCGGTCATGGCCAGTACCGACAGCGCGATGGACAATGCCAATTGTTTGCTCATGGTAGCCACCACTCCAAATGCGGTGCCTTATCTGGTACTTGCAGGCAAGCGTGACAAGGGAAGATAGCCGAACGGAGCAGGAAAAGCGCCGCTTGATGCTTGCGCGGCGCACCCGGGAACGCCTATCTCCGCTCCATGAGCAAGGCCCGTCGATCCGATAGCTGGGGTTTTCCGCGCTGGGGCGGATATGAAGGCGCGCGCGAGGCGGCCACGATCCGGCTGTGCGACCGCCACGGGTGCAGCGATCCCGGCACCTGCCCCGCCCCCAAGAGCCCCAACAGCCCGGACCGCTGGATGTTCTGCCAGCGCCACGCCGCCGAATACAACGCCGGGTGGGACTATTTTGCCGGGCTGGATGCAGAGGAAGCCGCCGAGCGTGAGGCAGCGGAACGCCAGAATCACGAAGGTTATCAGGAAAGCGCGCATTATGGCTGGGCCATGTCGGGCGATGGCACCCGCAGCCGGGATGAGCTGCGCGCGCTCGATCTGCTGGGCCTTGCCCCCGATGCCGATTTTGACGAAATCCGCAAAGCTTGGCGCACCAAGGCCAAAGAGGTTCACCCCGATGTGAAACCCGGCGATGCCGAGGCGGCCAAGGCGTTCCAGGCCCTGCAACTCGCCTATGAAGTGCTGCGCGCGGCAGAGGAACGCCGCGAGTGGAAGGGATAGACCGCCTGCGCGATTCCTACAGGATCAGCGCCGCTGCCAGCCCGACCCCGGCGATTGTCATGCTCGCCATATAAAGCCGCAGCGTGGTGCGATAACGCAGGCCTGGCCGTTCGACCACGCGGTTGTCAAGCAGACGGAACAGCACGACGACAAAGCAAACCATGCTGATGCCCAGCGTCCCGGCCAGAGCATAGTCTGAAGGCGTGGCAAGTGCCGGCGCCTTGTCAGATTCCGCCGCCCAGTTCGCCAGAAACCCCAGCAGGAAGCCCAGGATAATGCCGACGGAAGTGACCATCGGCTGGCGAAACCCCGCCACCTCATCGTCATAACGATCGGTTTCGCTGTCGCTCATGCACGCTCCCGTGCGGGTAACCGCTTGATTGATCCAGAGAATGCCAGCACCGGGCGTTCACCATCATAAATGATGCCCCGGGCAAAAACCATGGTCAGCCCGGCGCGCACCACCTCGCCCCTCGCGATCAGCAACTTGCCCGGCACCGCAGCGTTGACGAATTCGCAGTTGCAGGTGACGGTCACCCCATGAACTTCATTGTTCATCCCGCCTGCAACCATGAACAGGGCATAGTCGGCAAAGGTCATCAGCGTGCCGCCATGGACATTGCCGCCGGCGTTGCAGTTCTTCTCGTCCGGTCGGAACCCGCAGATCATCTTGCGCCGTTCGGGCTTGCAATAGAACGGCCCGACGTGATCCTCAAAGGCATCAGACGGGGCGTAATGATACCAGCCGGCCCACTCGCCCTCGCTCAACTTTTTCAGCCCGGCCCGGGTAGGCTCATCCTCCAGCCCTTCGGGCAACAGCTTGTCGTGCGGTTCTTCCGACATGGGCGCGGCAATTCCCCCGGTACTGGCGTCTATCGGGGCAGAGCAGAAACCGCCCCGCCCCGCAAGTCCCATCGCGCCCCGATTATACCTTTGCCAGCGCCTGTTCGAAATCGGCGATCAGGTCATCCGCGCTTTCAATGCCGATGCTGATCCGCACCAGATTGTCAGTGATGCCCAGCGCCGCCTTGCGTTCATCAGGGACGGAAAGGTGCGTCATGCTGGCCGGGTGGCTGGCAAGCGTCTCGGTCCCGCCCAGACTGACCGCCAGCTTGGCGATCTTCAGTGCATCAAGGAAGCGAAAGCTTTCCGCCTCTCCTCCCTTGATGAACAGCGAAAAGGTGCTGCCCGCGCCGATGCAATGGCGATCGAAAATGTCCTGCTGGTGCGGATCGGCGATCATGCCGAGATAGCCCAGCCCTTCCACCTTGGGATGCGCCGCCAGCCAGGCGCAGACCCGGGCCGCGTTCTCGCCCGCGCGGCTCATCCGCAGTTCCACTGTTTCTAGGCTGCGCAGCAGCATCCATGCGGTATGCGGATCGGCAATGCCGCCCATGGTGTTGCGCAGCATCCGCACCGGGGTCATCCACTTTTTCGCCCCCGCCACGCTGCCGGCGACAAGGTCCGAATGACCGCCGACATATTTGGTCAGTGAATAGACCACCACGTCCGCCCCGTGATCAAGCGGGCGTGACCACAAGGGGCCAAGGAAGGTGTTGTCGATGGCGATCGGGCAATCCGTCCCCAGCGCCGCATCGCGTGCATCGCGCACTGCCTCGACATCGACCAGCGCATTGGTGGGGTTGGCGGGGCTTTCAAGATAGATCATCGCCACCTTGCCGCCCTGGCTTGCCGCCTGCGCCTTGGCACGGGCCAGCACCGCATCCAGTTCGGCGCGGTCGGCCCCGGCGGGAAAATCGACATAGCTGACGCCGAAGCGGCTGAGCGTGCGGGCGACGAAGCCCTCACTCGCGGCATAGAGCGGGCCGGAATGAACGATCACGTCTCCGGCGGAGCACAGCGCCAGGAACAGCACGCAGATCGCGGTCATTCCGCTGGAAAAGCACAACGCCTCTTCCGCGCCGTCCCACACTGCCAGCCGTCCTTCCAGGATCTGCTGGTTGGGGCCGTTGAAACGCGAATAGACCAGGCCATCGGTGCCGCCCGGCCGTTTGCCGGTGATCCCTTCGAAAAAGCGCTTGCCATCGGCGGCGCTGGGAAAGGCAAAGGTGCTGGTGAGGAAGATCGGTGCCTTCAGGCTGCCTTCGGACAGCATCGGATCATAACCGTATCCCATCATCAGCGTTTCGGGCGAAAGCGGATGATTGCCCAGCGATGTTACAACGGGCTTGGGTTTGCGAGCGGGAGTCGGTTTGTCATCCGCGGCCATGGCGGTCCTTCCTGAATCAACGCCCCCAGGAAGGCGGGAGCCAAATGGAAAGCCATGGGCCGGGGTTCCTAACCTCCGCAGGAACGCGTCTCCCAAGGACCGGCCGGGGATAGGCCAGCCACTGCACCAAGGCAAGGTGGTTGCGCTTGAAACTGGATTGGCCCGGCGGTTAACGCACCGGGCCAGTTCCAATGCTATTTCGGGGAAAGCACCATCAGCATCTGGCGGCCTTCCATGCGGGGATAGGCCTCTATCTTCGCGTCTTCGGCGGTATCTTCCTGCACCCGTTTCAGCAGGTTCATGCCCAATTGCTGGTGTGACAGTTCGCGCCCGCGAAAGCGCAGGGTGACCTTTACCTTGTCCCCTTCGCCGATGAACTTGTGGATCGCCTTCATCTTCGTATCATAGTCATGATCGTCGATGTTCGGACGCATCTTGATCTCCTTGATCTCCTGCGTCTTCTGGGTTTTGCGGGCGAGGTTGGCCTTCTTCTGCGCTTCGTAGCGGAACTTGCCGACATCGAGGAACTTGCACACCGGCGGGTCGGCGTTGGGCGAAACCTCGACCAGGTCAAGACCGACTTCGGCCGCCTGTTCGATCGCTTCGCGCGTGTACATCACGCCAAGGTTCTCACCTTCTTCGTCAATGACGCGGACCTTGTCCGAGGTGATCATGTGATTGTAGCGCGGCCCGCTCTTCACGGGGGGCGTCATCATGCGCCGGGGTGGGGGTGCTATGTCGTAGTCTCCTGTTGCGGCAAAAAGCCATCGCGCGCGTCCTTAATGCGATTCGCG
>JAFEEX010000065.1 GCA_018240895.1 Pseudomonadota bacterium
TTGGGAGGCACCGCGGCGCCGTTCTCGTCGGCGGCGCCGATCTCCGCCTGATACGCGGTCTTGCCCATCCGCATGGGACGGACGATGTTCTCGACCTCGACGAGCGCGTCGTCGACGACCACGCCCGCGACCAGGCTGAGCGCCAGCAGCGACAACGAATTGAGATCAAAGCCCATCAGGTCCATGAACCAGAAGGTCGGGATGGCAGACAGCGGAATGGCAATGGCGCTGATGAAGGTGGCGCGCCAATCGCGCAGGAACAGGAACACCACCACGATTGCCAGCACCGCGCCTTCAACCATGGCGTCGATCGAGCTTTTGTACTGGTCCTTGGTATATTTGACGCTGGTGTAAAGCAGGGTGAAATGAACCCCGGGGTTTTCCTTTTCCAGCTTGGCGATTTCAGCCACCGCCGCGTCATAGACCGTTACGTCCGAAGCGCCCTTGGCGCGTTCGATGCCGAAGGTCACCACCTGGCGGCCGTTCATCTTGGCGATCGATGTCTGTTCGGAATAGCCGTCATAGACGGTGGCGATGTCGGACAGGCGCACGGTCCGTCCGCCGGACAGGCTGACCTGAACCTGCGACAGTTTGAAGGCATTGTCCGCATTGCCCAGCACCCGCACCGATTGGCGCGATCCGGCTATTTCCGCCTTGCCCCCGGCTGCGTCCAGATTGACCGATCGCAAAGCCTGGTTGACCTGGCTGGCCGTGACGCCCATCGATTGCATCCGCGCCGGATCAAGTACGACCCGGATTTCACGATTGACCCCGCCTTCGCGGCTCACCGCCGCCATGCCCTCGATCCCCAGCAGGCGCTTGGCCACGGTATCGTCGATGAACCAGCTCAGCTGTTCCATGGTCATGTCATCGGCGCTGACCGCGAAATAGCCGATCGGCCCGTTGCCGCCGATGTTCACCTTGGAAACCTGCGGCTCCAGAATGCCGTCGGGCAGGCTGCCACGGATCTGGTCAATCGCGTTCTTGACGTCGCTGACCGCCTCGATCGTGTTGGTGCCGATGGTGAATTGCACGAAGGACTGGCTTGATCCCTCGCTGGCGGTCGACTGGATTTCATCGACGCCGTTGATTGAACGGATCGCTGCCTCAACCTTCTGGGTAATCTGCGTTTCGATCTCGCGCGGGGCAGCGCCGGGCTGCGAGATGTTGACGGTTACAGCCGGAAAATCGATGTCCGGATTGTCATTGACGTCCATTTTGACGAAGGCGATCACCCCCGCCAGCAGCAGGCCGGCAAACAACACGATCGGAATGATCGGATTGCGGATGGACCAGGCCGAGATATTGCGAAAGTTCACGGGATGTCCCTCAGTTCGCCTTCACCAGTTGCGGCTTGATCCTGTCTCCGGAATTCAGGAAGCCGCCAGCGCGCAGCACCACGCGTTCGGTCCCGTTCAGCCCTTCGATCACGGCAATGCCATGTTCGATCACCAGCCCGGTCTTGACCGGGCGGCGCACGGCCTTGTTATCCGCCGTCACCACATAGACGAAGCTGCCCTTCTCATCAGAAAGAATGGCGGATTCGGGCAGGACAGGCGCAACCACCGTGCCGCCCTTGATCACGGCGCTGGCAAATCCGCCGGGGCGCAGTTCCGGCGCATAGGTCAGGGCGATCCGCGCGATTCCCATCCGGGTTTGCGGATCGACCACTGGCGAAAGCTGCCAGATCTGGCCGATGAACGCCCGGTCGGATCCCACCGGGGTAACATCGGCGCTGCCGCCAAGCGCCAGCTTACCAAGATCAACCTCACCCACCTGGGCCAGCATTTCCATTTCGCCGCCCTTGGCCAGGCGGAACAATACGCCCGATCCGCTGCTGACGACCTGGCCAGGTTCGGTCTTGCGTTCCAGCACCAGTCCGGCGGCCGGGGCCAAGATGTTGAGCCGGTGCGACTGTGCCTTGAGCACGCCGAGCTGCGCGCCGGAAACGCGCACCTGCGCATAGGCCGCGTCGCGGGTGGAGCGCAGCCGGTCTATATCGGCCTTGGAAATGAACCCCTTGTCCACCAGCTTGACCGCGCGGTCGTAATTGGCCTGGGCCAGTTCGGCATTGGCGCGCGAAACCTGGACCTGCGCCGCCTGGCTGGCCTGCTGCTGGACCTGGACCGAGCGATCGATCACCGCCAGCACCTGGCCCTGACGGACCCATTGACCGGGCTCGACCAGAACCTGCACCACCTGGCCGCCTTCGCCGGCAACGCCAACCGGCAATTCGCGGCGTGCGGCCAGGTTTCCGGTGGCATTGATCTGGCCCGAAACGGTTCCGCTGCCGGGGGTAATGACGCTGACCACCGGAATCTGGGTCTTGGGATCAGTCGAGACCTCGCTCGCGCCCTTGTGGCTCAGGAACCAGATGCCCGCCAGCAGCGCGAACAACAGCACCGCGCCGATGATCAGCCAGCGCTTGTTGCGGCTATCCGCATCGCTGCCATTCAGCAGCGGATTGCCTTCCAGATCACCGGGCGAAGCGGCCGATCCGCCAATCCGTGCATCAAAATTCATCGCCGAGCGCGCCTTCATTCCTGATTTGCAACCACCCGCGCCCGATCGGGCGCATCGCGGAATCCAAGTGTATTACACTCTTAAGTCACCCCCGGCAAGCCCGGGTTGCGTATCGGTCACAGAAAAACCAACACACCCGGCGCGCTAGTCACCGGGTGTGCAAGAAACAATCACTGGTTCGGCAAACAGCCCAATGTATTCGGCAAACGACGACTGGCCGAATGGGGTGATTGTTACCGAATACTGCCACGCCGGACAAGATTGACCACGCCCAGCAGGATGATCGCACCGGCAAAGGCTGTTGCCAGGGTCCGCCAGTCAAAGGCGTCTCCGCGCAGGTGTCCACCGCCGATCAGCCCGCCCAGCAGAAACCGGCCAAGCATCGAGCCGACGCAGCCGACGATGACATTCGCGACGATGCCCATCGAGGCATCCCGGTTCATCACCATGCTGGCCAGCCAGCCAATGACGCCGCCCATCACCAGGGCTATGATTAGATCCATCATGCGACCTTTACTCCCCTCTATTGAATCAATCGCCGGGGTTGCGGGCACCATGCGCGCAGGGCGATTCGACCGGCGCGAGACTATGCCGCGCCGGCCAAACTGGGAAGGGTCGATTTTTTCGTTGTGGATCAGTACTTCAACTGGCGTTCGTACAGATCGCGGTAATGCTGCAGGCGCGTGACGCGCAGCCCCTGCATACCGGACCGATCGACGGCGCGCTGCCACGAGGCGAATTCTTCCAGCGTCAGGTTGTACCGTTCGCAGACCTCGTCAATGGACAGCAATCCGCCGTTGACTGCGGCTACGACCTCTGCCTTGCGCCGCACCACCCAGCGGGTGGTTTCCGGTGACGGCAGCGATTCGATCGTAAGAGGCTCGCCAAGCGGGCCAATAACCATCGCGGGTCGGATCTTCTGGTTTTCGATCATCGTTATCCTCGGCCGCCGGGAAGGGCGAATTGTGCGACACCGTCATCCTTGCCCGCGGCTACTTTTCGATCTGCTAAATCATTTGGGTTAACGACCCGTGAGGCTTGATCGAAAGGGGTTGAACATCCCCCGCGCCGATCAAAACTGCCAACTGCGGCGGGCCCGCCCGAATCGCCAGTAACGCCGGCGGCAAGCGCCCGGCGCGTGGCATGGGCTGCGGCGCAGCGCGCGTGCAAACCGTTCCAGTCAAAGCCCTTGTCCGCCAGGGCTTCGCCCGGCGTTCCGCCGTGCTCTCGCAGGCTGGCCGTGATGTCGATTGCGATTTCCATAGGCGCCCTATACGCGCCGGTTGGTCAAGAACGGGTAAAGCCGGGCTTTACCTTGCAGTCACATTGCTTACCGAATTGAACCTGCCCGGGCTGGCCGTTGCCCTTATCCGGAATGCGGGTGTATGGGCTCCCCGCCATGTCCGTAGTCGCCCCGCCTGATCCCGCCGCGCTGTTCCATCTTGCCGGGCCGCTTTCCGCCCGAAAAATCGTCGTCGCCATGTCGGGCGGGGTCGACAGCTCCGTGGTGGCCGCGCTGGCCGCGCGCAGCGGTGCCGAAACGATCGGCATAACCCTGCAATTGTACGATTACGGCGCGGCCACCGGACGCAAAGGTGCCTGTTGCGCCGGGGATGACATCCGCGATGCCCGCGCCGTGGCCGACAGGCTGGGCATTGCCCACTATGTCTTCGACCATGAAAGCGCCTTTCGCGAGGAAGTGGTAGAGCGTTTTGCCGACGAATACCTGGCCGGACGCACCCCGATCCCCTGCATCCGCTGCAACATGGGGCCAAAATTTACCGATCTGCTGCGCATGGCGCGCGAACTGGGTGCGGATTGCCTGGCCACCGGACACTATGTCCGCCGCATAGACGGGGCGGCGGGGCCGGAATTGCACCGCGCGCTCGATCCGGCGCGTGACCAGTCCTACTTCCTCTATGGCACCACTGAAGAACAGATGGATTTCCTGCGCTTTCCGCTTGGCGGCCTGCCCAAGCCGCAAGTCCGCGCGATCGCCGAGGCCGAGGGGCTGCGGGTCGCTGCCAAGCCGGACAGCCAAGACATCTGTTTCGTTCCCGATGGCGACTATGCCCGCGTGGTTCGCGCGGTCCGCCCCCAGGGCGTCAGCCCGGGCGAGATTGTCCATGCCGAAACCGGGGCGGTGCTGGGCACGCACAAGGGGATCATTCATTTCACGGTCGGCCAGCGCCGCGGGATAGAGATCGGCGGTCAGCCAGAGCCGCTCTATGTCACCGGGATTGACGCGGACACACGGCAGGTTCTGGTGGGGCCGCGCCGGATGCTGGCGGTAGGTTCTGCGCTGATCACCCAGACCAACCGCATCGGTCCCTTGCCCGATGCTGCGGCCGCCACCCCGCTGACCGCCAAGGTCCGATCGCTGGCGCGGCCCGTGCCCATCCTGCTGGAGGGACCGCTGGGTGACGACGCGCAAGCAGTGATCCGCTTTGCCCAGCCCGAATACGGCGTCGCCCCCGGCCAGGCGGCGGTGCTCTATGCCGGGGACCGGGTGATTGGCGGGGGCTGGATCGAATCGACCCGGCCCCCTGCCTGATCCCGCTTACTTCACATCGATGAAGGGCAGCGGCCCCGCCCCGGCATAGGTCGGCAACTTGCCATCCCATTTTTCCACCGCGCGCAGCTTGACGATTTCCGGGTTGGTGCGGATCGCCTGCGCCTCCACCTGGATCGCCTCTGCATCGCCCTTGGCCTTGGCAATCCGGGCACTGGCATTGGCGGTTGCTGTCGCGACATTGGCCTGCGCCGCCAGCGCCGCCTGTTCATTGGCGATCTTGGCATTGATCTGTTCAAGCACCTGCTGCGGCACCTGGATGTTGCCGGCCCAATAGATCTGCTCAACCTGCAAGCCGACCGGGCCGAAGAACCGTCCCACCTGCGCCTGTGCTGTCTGGATCAGTTCAGCCTTGTGATCGCCATAGATCTGTTCAACCCCCAGCTGCGCCGCGCGCTCTACAATCGCGTTGCGGATGGCATTGCGCATCGGCCCGGCAATGATCTGGTCCATGTCGGTGCGATAACGCTGGAACAGGATCGGCGCCTTTGCCGGATCGACATGGTAGCTGACCGCAACATCGGCCCGCAGCGACAGCCCGTTCTTGTCCTGAAAGCTGAAGCTTTCATCGATCGGGCTCTGTTCCGTGCTGGAACCGGTCCAGGTGTAGGTTCTTGTAAAAACCGGATATTCATAGATCTTCGTGCCCGGCGGCGCAAAGTACCAGCCCACGCCAAGCGAGCGCGCGGAAACGCCGCCGGCAATATTGTTCACACGGATGCCGACATTGCCCGGTTCGACCTGGGCGAAGGTGCTGAACAGCAAAACCGCGCCTGCGGCAATGCCGACAAGCATCCCCGCCTTGCCGGCGACCGGGCCGAAAAAGCGGCGCAAGGTACGGCTGCGGCCAGTTTGTGCGTCATCATCATCCAGATAAGCCATTGTCATTCCTCCAGTGCGGGGAAGAACGCCCCCGAAAGCGAAGGAACGGCGGGCGGTGGGCGCCAGGGCGCACGGGGATATTCCCGCGCGTGAGCGGATGAGGTCTGGTGAGTTTCGGGGAGGCCGACGGAAGCACCGATACCTTTGGGGAGCGGTGCCGGCGAAGGCGACGAAAGCATCAGCCACAATGCGGGTGATTGCTGATCCGAAGGATCGGCATCTGCCGCAAGCTCAAGCCCTGTACGTCGCTACTCCAACTCCCTTGTCCGTTCGATAGGGAGGAATCTATCCTTCCTGCCGGTGTTCGCAAGCGAAACCGGACAGGGCTGCGGTTGAGATCGGCGCAAGTGCAGTTGCGCCAAATGCAACTATTTGCGCCAGGGGGAAAGGCGGCAGCCCTCGCCTTCGCGGTAGGTTGCCGTTTCTGTGGCGAGCAGCGGGAAACGGGCGGTGACGCTTCTTGCCGCTGAATCCTCGCTCAACATGATCATGGCCATCCCGGGTTCGAAATCCTTGCGGCAATCGGACAGGCTGCGCCCGCCTTCAAACCGGCATGAGCAGGCAACCCGCGCGCCATAGGCAGCGCCGATCCCGGCGTAGCCGTTCAGCGGCTGCCAGAACCAGGCCAGCAGCGCCGCCAGCACCAGAAGCGCCAGCAGCAGAACCCGGCCGAGCAGGCGGCGGCGGGGGTGACGCAAAGGCGCGGCGGGGTGAACAACGGTTGCCATCTGTCAGCCTTTGGGCAAGGGAAGCGGCGCCATGCGATCGCGCCGCCTGTCCCTTATCCTGCCACTGGCGCTGCTGCCAGCCCTGATCGGCTGCGGGCGCGGCGATGCCCCCACGGCACCGCCCCCGCTTCCGCCCGAGGCGCTGGCTGCGGTGGTTGACGATCCGGGCACCGCGCGTGAAGGGCTGGCCCGCGCGGTCGATACCCTGTTCACCGATCCCGCCATGGTCGAAACCCGGGCGCTGCTGGTGCTGCACGACGGGCGGATCGTGGCCCAGCGCTATGCCCCGGGCTATCACGAGCACACCCGGTTCGTGTCATGGTCAATGGCCAAGACCGTAACCGCAGTGATGATCGGGATGCTGGTGTCCGATGGCCGGTTGCGGCTGGATGAAAGCGTGCCGATCCCGGCCTGGCAGCGCCCCGGCGATCCGCGCGGGGAAATCACCCTGCGGCAACTGCTGCAGATGCGATCGGGCCTGCGCCATACCGAGGCCGAGGGGCCGCCTTACCTGACCGACACGGCGCGGATGCTGTTCCTTGACGGGCGCGACAACATGGCCGCCTATGCCGAGGCGCAGCCGCTGGAGGCCGAACCGGGCACCAAGTGGGAATATTCCAGCGCGACCACGGTAATCCTGTCTGATCTGGCGGCGCGATCGCTGACCGCCAGCACTGATCCGGCCGAACGCCGCCGGGTGGTGCAGGACTATTTGCGGACCCGGCTGTTCGAGCCGCTGGGCATGAAGAGCATGATTCCCGAATTCGACGCGGCCGGCACGCTGATCGGCGGCAGCCTGATGCACGGCACGGCGCGCGATTGGGCGCGGTTTGGCGAATTCCTGCGCAATCGCGGCGCGGTAAAGGGCGCGCAGCTGGTGCCATCGGCGTGGATCGATTTCATGATCAGCCCCAGCCCGCGCAATCCCGGCTATGGCGCGCAGATCTGGCTCAACAATCCGCAGATCGATGATGGCCATGTGGAATGGCCCGGTGCGCCAGCATCAACCTTTTCGCTGAACGGGCATCTGGGCCAGTTCGTGGTGGTTTCACCCGATCAGGGGCTGACCATCGTTCGTCTTGGCAAGACCGATGAGGGCAAACACCAGCCGATCCACGCAGGCCTGGCCGGGATAGCGCGACTGTTCCCCCGCGGTGAAGAGCGTTAAACGCTACCCGCTTGCGGTGACGCTCCTTCAAGATCGGCCAGCAGATCCTGCGCGGCGATCCCGGTTTCGTTGACCAGCCCTTCCGGGTCCGGGTGAATCAGGATTTCGATCCCGGGAAATTCAGCCATCAGCTTGTCCTCGATCTGGTCCATCACATCATGCGCGGCGCGCACGGTCATCACGGGATCGACCGAGACGTGGAACTGCACGAAATCGCGGTTGCCCGATGTCCGCGTGCGCAGATCATGCAGGCCTTTCAATTCGGGATGGCGGGCAACAACCTCAAGAAAGCGCTGCTTCTTGTCCTCGGGCCATTCGTGATCCATCAACTGTTCGATCGCCTCCTGAGAGGCTTTCCACGCCCCCCAGCCCAGCCACAGCGCAATGCCCAGCCCGAATACCGGGTCGGCCCCGGGGATATGCGCGTATTGATCCAGCGCCAGCGCGGCGATCACCGCCAGGTTCAGCGCCAGGTCCGATTGGTAATGGACGTGATCGGTGGCGATGGCCAGGCTGCCGGTCTTGCGGATCACGTGGCGCTGCCATGCCAGCAGGGTCAGCGTCGCCGCCATCGCGATGGCTGAAACCACGATGCCATCGCTGGCTCCTTCGGGCCGCGCCCCGGCCGCCCATTGCCCCAGCGCCCGCGCCGCCAGGGTCAGCGCCGAAAGCGAGATCAGCACAACCTGGAACATCGCCGCCAGCGCTTCTGCCTTGCCGTGGCCAAAGCGGTGATTGTCATCATCGGGCATGGCGGCGACCCACACCCCCAGCAGCGTGGCCATGCTGGCAACCAGATCAAGCACGGTATCGGCAAGGCTGCCCAGCATCGCGGTTGAACCGGTGGCCAGCGCCGCCCATGCCTTGAGCCCGACCAGCAGCAGCGCCACCGTGATCGAGGCCAGGGCCGCGCTGCGGTTAAGTGTTGCCGCACTGGTCATGGGTAGAGCAGTGTGCTGGTCCAGCCGCCGCTGGCAGCGCGGACGAAGCGCCGCCGTTCGTGCAGGCGGAACGGGCGATCCATCCAGAATTCAAAGGCGCTGGGGGTCAGGCAGAAACCGGTCCAATGCGGTGGGCGGGGAATTTTGCCGATCAGGTGGCGCGCGCCGATTTTTGCGATCCGGCCCAGGAATTCCCCGCGCGAACCAAGCGGCTGCGATTGGTCCGACGCCAGCGCGCCGATCTGCGAATCGCGGCTGCGGCTGGCGAAATAGGCATCGGCGGCTGCGGGATCGACCTCGTCCACCACGCCTTCGATGCGGATCTGGCGGCGCAGCGATTTCCAGTGGAACAGCAGCGCCGCCTGCGGGTTGGCCAGCAATTCCCCGCCTTTGCGGCTGTGGCCGTTGGTATAGAACACGAAACCGCCGTGATCCCCCAGCGATGGGCCATGATCCTTGATCAGCACCATCCGCACCGATGGTGCGCCGCCGGGTGTGGCCGTGGCCAGCGCCACCGCCTCCGGATCGTTGGGCTCGCTGCGCTGTGCTTCTACAAACCACGCGTCGAACAGGGCAAAGGGGTCTTCACCGGTAATGGCGTCGGTGCTGTCATGCGTCATGCCCGTGCGCATAGCCGCGCTTCGGCACAGACAAAAGCGCAAGCGATTCGCAATAAGCGCGGGCGCGCTTGCCCTATGCGTTGCGGCCACCTAGCTACGCATCCATGGCTGATCCCTATTCGATCCTGGGCGTTGCCCGCAATGCAAGCGAAAAGGACGTAAAGTCCGCCTATCGCAAGCTTGCCAAGGAACTTCACCCTGACCGCAACCAGCAGAACCCCAAGGCGGCCGAACGCTTTGCCGAGGTAACGCGCGCCTATGACCTGCTGTCCGACAAGGACAAGCGTGCGCGGTTCGACCGGGGCGAAATCGACATCGATGGCAACCCGACCATGGGTTTTGGCTTTGGCGGCGGCGGAGGGCCGGGCGGCGGATTTGGCGGCGGCGCCCAGCGCGGGTTCCGCGCCGACGGGTTCGAAGGGTTTGGCGGCGACGGCGTGGACTTTGGTGACATCTTTGACGGCCTGTTCGGCGGACGCGGCGGGATGGGCGGCGGATTTGGCGGCAATGCCGGCGCGCGGGGCCATGCCGCGCCAAAGGGTGCCACCGTGCAATACAAGCTGGGCGTTTCGCTGCCCGATGCGGTGCTGCTGGCCACCCAGCGCATTACCCTGGCCGACGGCAAGACAATCGACCTGAAGCTGCCCGCCGGGGTGGAAGACGGCACCCAGATGCGGCTGGCCGGCAAGGGCGAGGCCGGACCCGGCGGCAATGGTGATGCGCTGGTTACAATCCAGTTCCACCCGCACCCGTTCTTCCGCCGCGATGGTGACAACCTGCGGCTTGACCTGCCGATCAGCCTTCACGAGGCGGTGGCCGGGGCCAAGGTGAAAGTGCCGACAGCGGAAGGCGTGGTCATGCTGACCGTCGCGCCGGGATCAAGTTCGGGCAAGACGCTGCGGCTGAAGGGCAAGGGTTTTTCCCGCAAGGACGGCCAGCGCGGCGATCAACTGGTGACGCTGGAGGTGCAGCTTCCCGAGGGGGCAAGCGACTATGGCGCAGATCTGGCCCGGCGGCTGGAGGGGTGGCACGATCCGCGCGATCTGCGTGCCCGGCTGGGCGTCTGAAGCAGGCGGCGGATCGTGGAAGAACGGCCGATCAGCGATGGTGACCTGCCCCCGCTGACCCCGCCTGATCTGTCGCCAGAGGCGCGGCGCAGACGCGCGGAGCGGCTGCGCGGCGATTTGCAGGATACTTTCGACCAGCACGTCGGCCCGCAGGGGAAATTCTGGAACACCCGTTTTTTCAGGGTGTTCAACCGGGTCTGGACCGGGGCCTATCACGATGGTTTCATTCACGCCGGCAATCTGGCCTATATGTCGATCCTGGCGCTGTTTCCCTTCTTTGTCTCGGTCGGCGCGGCCTTTTCGCTGATCGGCGAGCAGGCCCAGCGCGAGGCATCGGTTCACGCCGTATTGCGCGCCCTGCCCGCTGTGGTTGCCCGCGCGCTGGAACCAGTGGCGCAGGACGTGATCGTGGCGCGCAGCGGCTGGCTGCTGTGGGCGGGCGGACTGGTTGGCCTGTGGACCGTGGGCAGCCTGATCGAAACGATCCGCGACATCCTGCGCCGCGCCTATGGCACGCCCATTACCTATGCCTTCTGGCGTTATCGGCTGATTTCCACCGGGGTTATCATCGCCGCGATGATCGCGCTGCTGTTCGCGCTGTTGATGCAGGTTTCGATCGGTGCGGCGCAGGAATTGATCCGCGCCTGGTATCCGCGCGCATCGGACTGGATCGGGGCGCTGGGTACGTCGCGGCTGGTGCCGGCGCTGGTGATATTCGCATCGACATATCTGCTGTTCTTTACGCTGGCCCCGCGCGCATATCGCCCGCGGCGCTACCCCAAATGGCCCGGCGCCTTGATGGTGACGGCATGGTGGATGGCCGTCAGCACCGCGCTGCCGCAGATCTTGCAGCGCTTTTTCACTTACGACCTGACCTATGGCAGTCTGGCCGGGGTCATGATCTCTCTTTTCTTTTTCTGGCTGGTCGGATTAGGAATAGTGGTTGGCGCTGAACTTAACGCGGCCCTGGCCGAAAGCCCGGAGGAACGGGATCTGATTGGCCAGGAAGACAACCGCGCGCGAAAAGGTTCGACCGCCGGCAACGGGCGGAAGCGGCATGGCGGAAACGAATGATGATGGAATTTGACGCATGAATGGATTGATGCAGGGCAAGCGCGGGCTGATCATGGGATTGGCGAACGACAAGTCACTGGCTTGGGGAATCGCCCAGAAATTGCATGAGCAGGGCGCGCAGCTGGCGCTGTCCTATCAAGGCGAGGTGATGGAAAAGCGGGTTCGCCCGCTGGCCGATCAGCTTGGCTGCGATTTCCTGATCGACTGCGACGTTTCGACCGAGGCTGAACTCGACAAGGCCTTTGCCACGCTTGCCGCGCGCTGGCCGACAATCGATTTCGTGGTCCATGCCATCGGCTATACCAACAAGGATGCCCTGCGCGGTCATTATGCCGACATCGGCCTTGATGATTTCCTGATGACGATGAACATTTCGGTGTTCAGCTTCACTGCGGTTGCCCGGCGCGCGGCGGCGATGATGCCGGCTTTCGACCCCGAAACGGGGGCCGGCGGCGGATCGCTGCTGACGCTGTCGTACTATGGCGCGGAAAAGGTGGTGCCGCATTACAACGTGATGGGCGTGGCCAAGGCGGCGCTGGAAACCAGCGTCAAATATCTGGCCAATGACTTCGGCCCGCAGGGCATCCGCGTCAATGCAATCTCGGCCGGGCCGATCAAGACCCTTGCGGCCAGCGGGATTGGCGATTTCCGCTATATCCTGAAGTGGAACGAGCTGAATTCACCGCTGCGCCGCAACGTCACGATCCATGACGTCGGCGGATCGGCGCTGTACCTGCTGTCAGACCTAGCGGCGGGCGTGACTGGCGAGACGCACCACGTCGATGCCGGCTATCACACCATCGGCATGAAGCAGGAAGACGCCCCCGATATTGCGCTGAGCTGAGCCGCCGGCCGCGATCGATTCAGGGCTTTGTGACCGGAGCCGGCGCTGGAGCAGGGGTTGCCGCGGGTGCCGCGGTTTTGGCCGCTTCGGCATCGTCCAACGCCTTTTGCCGGGCTGCATAGTCCTTTTCGGCCTGTTCGACCCGCCTTTGCGTTTCGGCCGCTTCGGCATCAATGGTTGAAAGCCGCTTGGTGCGCTCGGCAGCGATCAGTTCGCCCATCCTGACGTCGGACGAAGTGCTCTTTTCGGCATAGGCATCGCGAATCAGCTTGTTGGCGCAGCCGGTCCAGCCGCCCGGCCCGACCGGAGAGCAGCTTAGCGTGCCGCCGCGCCCGACCGTTTCATAGGCCATGACCCGGTTGGTCCAGGCCTCGTTCTGGGGTGAGTGCGATTCGCGCAGAATTGCAGGAATGCGGTATCGTTCGCCTTCAGCCTTGCGCGCGCAGACCACGATTTCATCCCCGTTCGATTCGGGGCACTTGTCATCGCCATAGATGATCAGCTGGTTGACCTTGGGCTCTGCCGCTTCCTGTGCGTGGGCCGGCGCGCCCATCAGCACAGCGGCACCCAGCACGCCAACAACGGCACTGAAACGGCACAGAAAGGGGCGCAGCATGATCAAACTCCTCGGCTCAGCCCGCACAGGCTGCCGGACACGATATAGGCGGTCCGGGCACTGAACAACAGATGAAGCGCGGCATCCGTTTCGCGGCGGATCAGATTCGCTCGGCCAGACGGATCGCCGCGCGGCAGCCCAGGCGAATCGCCCCGGCCAGCAGCGGATAGGCCGGCGCGCGTTCCGCCCCGGCGGCCAGCGCCGCTTCACGGTGCGCGCGTTCATCATCGCGAAATTCGCGGACCATGCCGGCCAGTTCGGGATCGTCCCCGCCCAGTTCGTCAAGCTGCTGGCTGTAATGGCGGTCAATCTCCTCCTCAACCGCGGCGGTGCAGGCCATTGCCGCTTCGGGAGAAATCAGCGCGGTCGCCGCGCCAAGCGCGAAGCCGGCCACGCTCCAGAACGGTTGCAGCGCGGTGGGGCGCACCCCCCGCTGGGCAATCAGCGCGTCAAAGCGGGCACGGTGGCCTTCTTCCTGTTCGGCCATGTGGCGGATCATGGAGGAATGCGGCGCACGGTCCCCCATTACCGCAAGCTGCCCGGCATAGATCCGGGTCGCGCCATATTCGCCGGCCTGATCGACCCGGAGCATCCGTTCGCTGCGCGCACCAGTCATGCCGCAATCCCTTTCGAGCGGCGCAGCAGCACGAAGATCAGCATCGCCGCTGCGGTTGAAACCAGGAAGTTATAACCCGCCAGGCTGATTCCGAACAGTTCCCACTGCACCTGATCGCAGCGGATGATCGGCGCATTGAGGATTGCGTCAAGCGGATCGGCCGCACCCTTTACCGCGACGGCGGTGCAGGTGGTGAACCCTTCCCACCAGCCATATTCAACCCCGGCATGAAGCGCGCCGATGATGCCGGAAACCAGGATGGAAACCCCGGCGAGCGCCACCAGCAGCCGGGCCTGCGCGCGCGCCAGCAATGACAGCAGGGCAAAGGCCAGCGCGGCGAACTGGCCATAGCGCTGCCACCAGCACATCTCGCACGGGTAAAGCGCGAAGGCATATTGCCCGACATAGACCGCCGCCAGCAGCACTGCCGGCACCAGCACCGCCAGCCCCTGCGCGGCCTTCCACGCCGCCCGTCCCGCCGGCAGCATCACTTGCCCTTCGCCGCAGTTCCCGCAGGCGCGGCCCGGCGCAGCGTTTCAATCGCATAGTAAAGCTGAAAGTCCTTGATCCCCTTGGCCTTCAGCTCGTCTGCGGTCATCGTGAAGCGCGGATCGGCCTTGGCGTCGCTTTCCAGCTTCTTGTCATCCATGCTGACTTCATTGACCAGATGGCGGCGCAGATCGCTTTCGCGCATGGCAAGCTGGTTGCGGCGCTGGGCATCGGGATCGGAAATCTGCGGCACGCGGATATCGGGATCAATCCCGCCTTCCTGCACCGACCGCCCCGAGGGGGTGTAATACCGCGCCGTGGTCAGCTTGATCGCATGATCGCGGTCCAGCTCGAACAGCGACTGGACCGAACCCTTGCCAAAGCTGCGTTCACCCATGATCACCGCGCGGTGCTGGTCCTGCAGCGCCCCGGCCACGATTTCAGAGGCTGAGGCGGTGCCGGCATCGATCAGCACGATGATCGGCAGCCCCTTGGCGACGTCACCGGGATAGACCGTTTCGGCCTTGTAATATTCGTTGTCCTGCGGGTTGCGGCCCCGCTGCGAAACGATATCGCCCTTGGTCAGGAACAGATCGGACAGGGCCACCGCCTCATCCAGCGCGCCGCCGGGGTTCTGCCGCAGGTCAAGCACCAGCCCGGTCAGCTTTCCGGCGCTTTGCTTCCTGAGGTCGGCGACAGCCTTGTTGACATTGACGCCCACATCCCGCGAAAATTCGTTGACGGAAATCACGCCAATGCCCTGATCAAGTTTCCAGGTTACCGGTTCAAGGCTGATCGTTCCGCGGGTTACCGTCAGGTCAAACGGCGCATCGCGGCCCGGGCGAAAGATTGTCAGGCGGATCTTGGTGCCCGCCTCGCCGCGCATCTTCTGCACCGCATCGTCCAGATCGCCGCCATAGATCAGCTTGCCGTCCAGATGCGTGATATAGTCCCCCGCCTTGACCCCGGCGGCCTCCGCCGGGCTGCCGCGCATGGGCGAGACGACCTTGACCGCGCCGTCATCCATTTCCACCGACAGGCCCAGGCCCGAATACTTGCCATCGATCATGGTGGTCAGCCGGGTCAGGCTGGCGCCTTCCAGATAGGTGGAATGCGGATCAAGCGCAGCCAGCATCCCGTCAATCGCGCCGTTGACCAGCTTGTCATCATCAACCGGTTCAACATACTGGGACTTCACAAAGCGATAGACCGCCAGCAACCGGCCGAATTGCGGCCCGGCCCGGCCATCCACCGCAGCAAGCCCCGCGGTGGTCGCGGGGATCAGGGCCACGGCGCTGACCAGCAGACTGGCGCGAAGCAGGGGAGCAAATTTCATCAAGCGCATCTTTCGCAAGCTGTGTCCTGGCGGCCCTATAACGCGCCGCACCTTAACACCAGATAGTCTTATACCAAGGTTGATTGAGATGAACCTGTCCGGGCCAGCCCCATCCCCCGCCAGATCCTACCGGATCGCGAAATCGAGCGGATTGACCGGATCGCCATTGCGGCGCAGTTCCAGGGTGACGGTTGGCCGCTCGGTTGCGGCAAGGCCCAGCGGGGATCCGGCGATCACCTGTTCCCCCACCCGGACATCAAGCTGCCCCAGCCCGGTGATCAAGCTGGTCCAGCCGCCGGAATGTTCAACGATCACGATCTGCCCATATCCTTCATAGGGTCCGGCAAATGCCACCCGGCCCGCCGCGGGGGCGACCGCCTGCGCCGAAGGACCGGTCGCCAGAGTGATCCCGCGCGATCTGGGCCTGCCCGCCATACTGTCGCCAAAGCCCTGGATCATCTGGCCCGTTACCGGCAGCCGGTATCCGGCCGGTGCGGTTTCAACCGGGGCGGGCGCGTCCAGCGCCGCCTCGTCCACCCGGGCGCTGGCCGGCTGAGGCGGACGCGGCACCGGGCCGGGCAGCGCGGCCAGCCGGTCACGCAGCTCGCCCTGCTTTTCCAGCACGCCGATCAGCCCGCCAAGATCCCGGGTCTGCTCGGCAAGGGCAAGGGTCCGCTCATTCTCGCGGTCGGCCACGCCGCTGGCCGCGCGGGACACCAGCCGCTGCCGGGCTTCCAGCACGGCCAAAGCCTGACGGCGCTGGGTAAATTCGCCCTCGCTGGCGCGGAGCGCGGCATTGGCTTGCGCGGTTTTGTCTTCCAGCGCGCGGGCGCGGGCGATTGCACCACGCAGCCCGGCGGTGCGCCGCTCAATTTCAGGCAGCATCGATTGCAGCACCGCGCGCAGATAGACCGTATCGCGCAGCGATCCCGGCCGCAGCAAGGACAGCGCCAGCGGCCGGCGCGACAGGCGCTGCAGTGCCGCGGTCAGCCGGACCAGCGGTTGCTGGCGCTGGCCAAGCTCTGCCCGCAATGCCTGCCGCTGGCCGGCGATCACCGCAATCTGCGCCTGATTGGCCGCGATCGAAGCCTCTGTCTGCTGAATTCGCGCTGCCAGCGCGGCGCTTTCCTGCGCGGTCTGATCGGCTTGGGCCACCGCCTTGCGCGCGGCAAGTTCAAGCTGCTGCGCCCGTTTGCCCGCTTCGGCCTGCTGGGTGCGCGCCTCGGCCAGCGCCCGGGCCGCCGCCTGCGGACTGTCAAGCGCTGCAGTGCCGGGCGTGGCGGTGCCAACCGCCGCAAACGCGCCAACCGCCGCAAACGCGCCAGCCGCCGCCAGCGCGCCAAGCGGCACTGCAAAGGCCAGGGCGGCAGCTATCTTTGGTGAACGCAGGGCCATCAGCGGCCCTTATCCCGAACGATGATAGGGATGGCCAGCAAGAATGCTGACCGCGCGCCACAATTGTTCGGCCAGCATGGCGCGGGCCATCATATGCGGCCAGGTCATCGCCCCGAAAGCGATCAGCAGATCAGCCGATTCGCGCGCCGCATCCCCGTGTCCATCCGCCGCGCCGATCAGAAAGCGCACCTCGCGCACCCCTTCATCGCGCCACTTGCCCAGCAGGGCGGCAAATTGTTCAGAACTCATCTGCCGGCCGCGCTCATCCAGCAGAACATCGCGCGATTGCGGCGGCGCGGCGGGCGCGGCACTGCCGGTATCGGGCAGTTCTGTCACCCGGCAGGGCCAAGCCACCCGTTTCAGATAGCGATCAACCAGCTCCGCCTCGGGCGATCGCCCGATCTTGCCGCGCGCGATGATGTGCAAATCCACGGTATGTGCCGAACGAAGAAAATCCGGTCAGGCGGTGCCGGAATCGCCAAAGGCCCACATCCGCTCCAGATTGTAGAAGCTGCGCACCTCTGGACGAAACAGGTGGACCACCACATCGCCCGCGTCGATCAGCACCCAGTCGGCGGCGGGCAGCCCTTCAATCCGGACATGGCCGAAACCACCCTGCTTGATCCGCTCCGCCAGTTTCTGCGCCATGGCGGCGACTTGCCGGGTGGACCGGCCCGACGCGATCACCATGTGATCCGCGATCGAGCTTTTGCCTTCCAGCGGGATGGACACGATTTCTTGCGCCTGATCGTCGTCAAGCGACTTCAGCACCAGTTCGTGAAGAGAGCCCGGCTGCGCGGCGGGAAGCGGGGCGGGGGTTGCGGCAGGGGCCGCAGGGGATTGGGCAGGCGTCATTTAAGCGGGAACGGCTCCTCTGTTCGGGCGGCGCGCGGGAATCATGCGGTGTCGGGATCGACGGGATGGTGAGTCAGCGGATCGCGCTGGGCAAAGCCGGCAAAACGACTGGCCCAGTGGGGATCGGCGCGGCGAATGGCTGTCGCCGAACGCGGATCGGGATCGAAACGCAAATGTATCAGCGCGGGAGCGCTCCATCCTGCCCGGTGCTGTAGACTGGCGGCGGACCGCCGGTAACGGCCGAGCCAGGCCGCCGCGGGGCTCGCGGCGGCACGCCCATCATAACCCGGACGGGCGATCACCGCAATCGGCATGGTCCGGGCAATTTCCCGCCAATCACGCCAGCGGTGCAACTGGGCCAGGTTGTCGCTGCCCATCAGCCAGACGAACCGCACCCTGGGATAGCGCCGCCGCAGCGCCCGCAGCGTATCGATGGTATAGACGGTTCCCAGTTCGCGCTCGATCGCGGTCGGCACGATCCGGCTGCCCCGCGCCATTTTCCGTGCCGAGCCAAGCCGCGCCGCAAGCGGGGCCATGCCTGCCCTGGGCTTCAGGGGATTGCCGGGTGAAACCAGCCACCAGACCTCATCAAGACCCAGCGCCTTCATTGCAAACAGCGATATCCGGCGGTGTCCGCCGTGCGCGGGATTGAAGCTCCCGCCCAGCAGGCCGACTGTTTTGAGGCCGGCGGTTTTCAGGGCCGCGTCTGGCCGGTGCCGCGCACCTGCCACTTGTAAGTGGTCAGTCCCTCAAGCGCCACCGGCCCGCGGGCATGAAGCCGCCCCGTGGCGATGCCGATTTCCGCGCCCAGTCCAAATTCGCCGCCATCGGCAAACTGGCTGGAGGCATTGGCCATGACGATTGCGCTGTCGACCTCGGTAAGGAAGCGTTCGCACGCCGCGGCATCTTCGCTGACGATCACATCAGTGTGGTGCGATGAGTGACGGGCAATGTGATCAAGCGCGCCGTCCAGCCCATCAACCACCGCGACCGAGAGAATCGCGTCGAGATATTCGGTATCCCAGTCATTGGCGGCGGCGGGCAAGATCCGCAGATCAAGCGCGGCGGCCCGGGCATCGCCGCGCAGTTCGCACCCCGCGTCAAGCAGCGCGCCGACCACTGCCTGCGAAGCGGGAAACTGGGCATCAAGCAGCAGCGTTTCCATCGCCCCGCAAATGCCGGTGCGGCGCATCTTGGCATTAAGCGCGATGCCCTGCGCCTTGGCCGGGTCCGCCGCGTCATGGACATAGGTGTGGCAGATCCCGTCAAGGTGAGCCAGCACCGGCACCCGCGCATCGGCCTGAACCCGCGCGACCAGGCTTTTGCCCCCGCGCGGCACGATCATGTCAATCTGGCCCGCAGCGGTCAGCATCGCGCCAACCGCCGCACGGTCCTGCGTTGGCACAAGCTGGACCGCGGCGGCGGGAACCCCTTCACGCTCAAGGCCGCTGACCATGGCTGCATGGATCGCGCGGTTGGAATGGACCGCCTCGCTTCCGCCGCGCAGCAGCGCGGCATTGCCCGAACGCACGCACAGCGCCGCCGCATCGGCGGTGACGTTGGGGCGGCTTTCAAAGATGATCCCGATCAGCCCGATCGGGATGCGCACCCGGCTGAGTTCCATCCCGTTGGGGCGGCGCGAGGAATCGATCACGCTGCCGACCGGATCAGCCAGGTCGGCCACCTGATCAACCGCATCGGCAATCCCGGCGAGTCGCGCCGGATCAAGCCGCAGCCGGTCAAGCATGGCGCCTGTCAGCCCGCTGGCTTCACCCGCGGCGACATCGCGCGCGTTTGCCGTCAGGATTTCAGCCTCCGCCGCGCGCAGGGCCGCGGCGGCGGCGTGCAGCGCGCGGGCCTTGGCCGGCGCGTCCAGCCGGGCCAGCATCCGCTGGGCAGCGCGCCCGGCCGCGGCCATGCCGGCGATCAGCGATTCTGGCGATTGCGGCAATCCGGGGGCGGGCTGGGCGGTCATAGTGCCAGATCGCCTATCACCCCGCCCGGTTCTTGTCACTGTGAAGTAGGGGGCGAGTCGCGGCAATTGCAATCCTTTGCAAGAATCCTTGCTGGCCAATTTACCCTTTTGTCAGCGGCGAAATGCGGTTCGTCGCGTGAGTCATTCGATTCAGCGCCAAGCTGTTCACGCGGATTCGCTTCGCCGATCCGAAACTGCTACCGGCCCGATCCTCAATCCGGGCGCAAAGCAACAAGGACACGGGGTCGTCTTGCAGAAATTGACCGTTGGCGGCGTTAGGGACCGCCTGCGGAGCTGGTTTCCCGATCGCGAATTCTTCATGCGTTCGCAGGGGCAGGTCCGTTTCATCAAGATTTCGTCACGGGTGCAGGTAACCGCTGCTGTCGTGGGCGCGACTCTGCTGACGGTATGGCTGATCACCATGGCCGCCATGGCCATTTCCAGCTTCCTTTCAACACGTGACCGGCTGGCCCTGCTTGACCGCGAGGCGCGGGTGACCAGCGCCGAAAGCCGGGTTTCCGCCTATCGCGGCAACGTCAACAAGGTGCAGCAGGATCTGGAACGGCGGCAGGACTTTATCGAGAAGATGGTTCAGGCCCATCTTGGCGACCTGCCCAGCCAGGCCAGACCGGGCGAAACCGTTTCCAACAGCAGCGATGCCGCCGCGCAAACGGTCAGGAAGGTCAGCATGGCCGTGCCCGAAGCCGCCGGCCTGGCCCGGATGGAAGCGCGCCAGCTCGCCTTTGTCGAGGCGCTGACCCGCATGGCTGATCGCCGCGCCGCAACCGCCGAACAGCGGCTGTCCGCGCTGGGGCTCAACCCCCGGGCGATGCTGGCCGGGCTGGATGATCAGGCGGCCCAGGGCGGCCCGCTGATCCAGCTTGCCACCTCGTCAGACGGTTCGCTTGATCCGCGCTTCCAGCGGCTGGGCCTCAGCCTGGCGCGGATGGATGCGCTGGAACGATCGGTGCGCGGACTGCCGCAGGTGTTGCCGGCCAGCCTTGAATACATTTCCTCAGGATTCGGGTTCCGTAGCGATCCCTTTACCGGCGCGGGCGCATTTCACCCCGGCCTTGATTTTCGCGGCCCGATCGGCGCGCCCATCTATGCCGCCGCGCGCGGCACGGTCAGCTTTGCCGGGGTGCGCAGCGGCTATGGCAACTGCGTGGAGATCGACCATGGCAATGGCCTGGTCACGCGCTACGCCCATATGTCCGCCTTCCGCACCACGGTTGGCAAACAGGTTCTGCCAGGCGAGGTGATCGGGCTGATCGGCAGCACCGGTCGTTCAACCGGCCCGCACCTGCATTTTGAAGTCCGCATCGGCGACCGGCCGGTCAATCCGCGTCCCTTCCTGGAGGCAGCGCCCCATGTTCTCGAAGAAATCCGCGCCCACGACGGCGACAAGACCGCAGGTTAGGCCCATGGCGTCCTCCACCTTTTCCGTATTCGGGTCTGACATCCGCATCACCGGCGATGTGACGGCTTCGGCCGATCTGCACGTCGATGGCCATGTTCAGGGTGATGTGACCTGCACCGCGCTGGTCCAGGGTGAGGGCAGCGAGATTATCGGCGCGATCAGTGCCGAAACGGCGCGCCTGTCCGGCACGGTGCGCGGCACGATCAGCGCCCGCGATCTGGTGATCCTTAAAACCGCGCGAATCCACGGCGATGTCCATTACGATTCGCTGACGATCGAGCAAGGCGCACAGGTTGACGGCCGCTTCGCCCCGCGCGCGGCGGGCGAGGATTCGACGGTGGTGAGTATCGCGGCAAGCTGAACGCGCCGACGGGTTTGATCTGCGCGTTACCCCTCTGCCGCAACCTCCGCCCGCAGCGCTTTCCGATCGAGCTTGCCGATCATCGTCTTGGGCAGCGCATCCCGCACAACCACCTGATCGACCCGTTCGTGCTTGCCGATCCGGGTGTTCAGCCAATCGCGCAGTGCATCCCCGGTTTCGCTGGCACCATCCTTCAGCGTGACATAGGCGCGCGGGCTTTCTCCGCGATAGGCATCGGGCACGCCGATCACCAGCACCTCCTTCACCGCCGGATGCTCTTCCAACACCGCTTCGATCTGGCTGGGAAACACCTTGAACCCGCCCACCGCGATCATGTCCTTGATCCGGTCAACGATGCTGATGTAGCCATCCGCGTCAATCACCGCGACATCGCCGGTGCGCAGCCACCGTCCGTCGGGCCGCTCGGCAAAGGCATCGCGCGCGGCATCGGGGCGCTGCCAATAACCCTGCATCACCTGCGGCCCCTGGATCGCCAGTTCCCCCGGCTCACCCGCCGGGGCATCACGGGCGGGGTCTTCCTTATCAAGCAGGCGGATGCGTGTGGCGGGGATCGGCTGGCCGATGGTGCCAACGCGATCTTCCCCCTCATAGGGATTGCTGGAAACCACGCCGGACGTCTCGGTCAGGCCGTAACCTTCGATCAGGCGCGATCCGGTCGCCGCCTCAAACCGGTCCTTCAGCGGTCCGGGCAAGGGCGCACCCCCGGAAATGCAGACCCGCAGCGAGGAGAAATCGGTCCTGGCCAGATCGGGATGATCAAGCAGCGCCTGATACATGGTCGGCACACCGGGCATGGCGGTGGCCTTGACCCGTTGCAGCGTCCGCAGGGCCTGCCCCGCTTCAAAGCGCGGCAGCATGGCGATGCAGCCACCATTGGCCACCGTGCGGTTAAGCACGCAGACATTGGCAAAGACGTGGAACAGCGGCAGCACACCCATGATCATGTCGCGCTCTCCCGCGCGGGGATCAATCGCTTCAACCTGGCGGGCATTGGCGGAAATGTTCTGGTGAGTCAGCATCGCCCCCTTGGGCGCGCCGGTGGTGCCGCCGGTGTATTGCAGCAGCGCCAGATCATGCAGCGGATCAATCGCCACCGGTTTCGGCGGCTCTTTGCCGAGCATATCGGCCCAGGGCGTGACATCGGGCCGGGCCGGAATGCGGCTGAGCGATTTGCGCCCGACCAGCCGCAGCGCCAGCCCCTTGGACCAGGGCAGCATCGCCGCGAGCGAGCCGACCACCAGCCGTTCCAGCGGAGACTCCTGCAGCACTCGCAGGGCGGTTGGCAGCAGGGCTGACGAATCGATCGTCACCAGTATCCGCGTGCCCGAATCGGCCACCTGCGCCTCAAGCTCTGGCGCGGTATAAAGCGGGCTGAAATTGACAGCGACAGCGCCGGCGATCATCGCGCCGTAATAGGCCGAGATGTAAATCGGCACATTGGGCAGGAACAGGCCGATCCGGTCGCCCTTGGCCACGCCCAGCGCCTGCAGCCCCGCGGCAAAGGCGCGCGCTTCGGCCAGCAAGTCACCATAGCTGAAACGCCGCCCCATGAATTCCACCAGCGGGGCATCGCCGTGAGCCTGCGCGGCGGCGCTGAAGAAATCCGGGAGCGACAGCGGCGGAAAAACCGTATCCCAGGGATTGGGGTGCGCATAGCGATCGCACCACGGCTCAGCGGCGGCGTTATTGACATTCATGTAAACATATTAGCCCTTCCCGACGGAAAAGGGCAAGCAATGCCTTGGGCGCGGGGATTATTCCTCGCCGGCGGCCTCAGCCGCGCGCTTGGCCTCAAGCCAGGCCTGGGCCTCTGCCTCTTGCGCGGCTTCCGATGCGGCCTTGGTCTGGGCCTCACGCTCGGCGCGCAGTTCCTCGATCAGCGCCTCGCGGTCATCACCCAGCCGCGCATCGTCGCCAGCCTGATCGTCAAGCCCGGCCTTCTTCGCGGCCTTGGCCACAATCGCGTCCAGTTCGCGCTGGCTGCACAGGCCCAGCGTCACCGGATCCTTGGGCTGGATGTTGGAAATGTTCCAGTGGCTGCGATCGCGGATCGCGGCGATGGTGTTGCGGGTGGTGCCGATCAGCTTGCCGATCTGCGCATCGGAAATTTCCGGGTGGTTGCGCAGGATCCAGGCGATGCCATCGGGCTTGTCCTGCCGTTTGGAAACGGGGGTATAGCGCGGCCCCTTGGTGCGGCTGACCGTGACTGGGGCCTTCTGCATTTTCAACGCATAATTGGGATCGTCCTGGCCCTTTTCGATTTCGGCCATGGTCAGTTCGCCCGCGCGGACCGGATCGCGTCCGGTATATTTGCTGCTGGCCAGATCATCAGCCATGGCCTGCACTTCCAGAATGTGCAGACCGCAGAATTCGGCAATCTGTTCAAAGGACAGCGCGGTGTTGTCGACCAGCCACGAAGCGGTGGCGTGCGGCATGAGCGGGGTCGGCTGGGACACGGGTTTTCTCCGTCAAAAATAGATAGGGCCGCCCCTTACCGGAGCGGCCGTTCGCCATAGCCCCTAGGACGATTCGCGCCGCCGGGCAAGATCATGAAGATTTAAGCCTTGGCGAATAGTCTGCACGGCTCCGGCAAAAGTGAGGGGCAGGGGCAAATGCGAATCGGGGCAGCAAGCGCCACGGGGGCGGCAATCGCAGCGGCAATGGGCGGCGGATACATGGCCAGCGGCAATCCTGACTTCACGGTAGAGGTGCACCGTTCACCCGAGGCGGTCTATGCCGCCTTTGCTCAGGTCAATCCGTCCGACACCGACTTTCAGACCCAGGGCTATGCCGTATCCCATATCACGGTGACGCACCCGTCCGATCACGAACTGGTTTTCACCACGCCCAGCGCCAATGCGGGGCAGGACGTGCGGGTGGCCTTCACCTTTGCGCCGGGTTCCACCCCGGCCTCAACCAAAGTCACCGCCGCGATCGATGTTCCGCCGATTCCGATGAGCGTCGATGGCGAGGACAAGGTGCTGTCTGAACGAAAGGTGGAAGGCAAGGTGCGCGACGCGATTGGCGAACTGGCCAAGCAGATCGACAACGGCAATTCGACCAGCGAGGCAAGCTACAAGCTGGCGACGCTGCTGCAGATGGTTGCAATCGCCTCTCATCCCAAGAAGCTGCAGGCGGTGGTTGAACGCTCGGAGCGAGAGGCGTCCGAACACAAACGTTTTAAGGAAAAATATGAAAGCGAAGGCTGGCACTTTACATCTGAACACACCGCCGAGCGCAGCTATGCCGACGAGGACCGTTAGAACGGTGTGCGATATATCTGATTCACCGTTCTAAGGGCTACTACCCCGCCGCCAGCACGATCTTGCCCACATGATCGCCCGCTTCCATCCGGGCATGGGCGGCGGCCGCATCATCCAGCGCAAAGGTTTGGTCCATTACCGGGCGCAGCTGCCCGCTTTCGACGAAGGGCCAGGCGTGCTGGGCAATTTCCTGCGCGAGCAGCGCCTTGAAAGTGGCCGAACGCGGCCGCAGGGTTGATCCGGTCAGCATCAGGCGGCGGCGCATCACTTCGGCCATGTTGATCGTCGCCTGAAGGCCGCCCTGAACCGCGATGGTCACATGGCGGCCATCATCGGCAAGGCAGGCCAGGTTGCGGGCCACGTAATCGCCCGCAACCATATCAAGCACCATGTCGACGCCGTGCCCATCGGTCAGGCGCTTGACCTCTTCAACGAAATCCTGGGTCTTGTAGTCAATCGCGTGGGCCGCGCCGATTTGCAGCGCGGCGGCGCATTTGTCTGCCCCGCCGCAGGTGACGATTACCTTCACCCCCATCAGCCGCCCCAGCATGATCGCGGTCGAACCGATCCCACTGGTGCCGCCGTGAACCAGAATGGTCTCTCCATCGCGGACATAGCCGCGTTCAAACACATTGTGCCACACGGTGAACAGCGTTTCGGGCAGGGCTGCAGCTTCGGCCAGCGGCAGTCCGGCGGGAACCGGCAAGCACACCGCCGCTTCGGCCAGACAGAACTGGGCATAGCCCCCGCCCGAAACCAGCGCGCAAACCTGCTGGCCCAGCAGCGCGGCATCCACCCCCTGGCCCAGCGCGGCGATCGTACCCGAAACCTCCAGCCCGGGCAGCGGCGAGGCGCCCGGCGGCGGCGGATAGAAGCCCTGGCGCTGAATCACATCGGGCCGGTTGACCCCGGCAAAGGCAACGCGGATCAGAACCTGCCCTTCACCCGGATGCGGAACCGGCACCGTCCGCGGACGCAGCACCTCTGGCCCGCCAGGCGCGTCAAAGCCGATTGCCGTCATGGTTTCAGGAACTTGCGCTGCCATGGCCACCCCCTGTCGCGCGGCATTGTTGCCCGATCACCGCCTTTTTGCCCCTATCGCCGCGATCGGTTGACAGCAAGCCCAAGTGGTCCGATTCTGCATCCGGCATGGAAGACGATCTCCCCCGGGTGAAGCGCGACGCCGCCAGTCAGCTGGCGCAGGAAGTGCTTGATTCCTATTCGCAGGACGATCTTTCCGAACGGATCGCGCTGCTCGAGGCGGAAATCGCCCGGGTTCGCGCTCACCGGGACAAGGCCAGCGCACACCGCGCCGCCGCGGACGCCTTGTTCCGGCCGAGGAGCGACTGATGGCCCGCCCCGCCCTTTTCGTGATGGCGGAGGCTTCCCATATAGGTTTCGTTAACCAAGGCCGTTCATATTCTGTGGCAAGACAATACTTGTCAGCCGGAGCGACACTGCCCCCGAAAGAGATCCCTAGATGCCCAGCTTTGCCCAGTCCCTTGAAAAGACCCTTCATTCCGCGCTCGCCAACGCGTCGGAGCGCAGCCACGAATATGCCACGCTTGAGCATCTTCTGCTCGCGCTGATCGATGATCCCGATGCGGCGCAGGTGATGCAGGCCTGCGGGGTGGACCTGGCCGAACTGGGCGAGGTGGTAAAACAATACCTCGATCAGGAATACCAGTCACTCAAGACGCAGGAAAAGGGCGATCCGGCCCCCACCGCCGGATTCCAGCGGGTGATCCAGCGGGCAATCCTGCACGTCCAGTCATCGGGCAAGGATACCGTCACCGGGGCCAACGTGCTGGTCGCGCTGTTTTCCGAGCGGGACAGCTATGCGGTCTATTTCCTGCAGCAGCAGGATATGAGCCGGCTCGACGCGGTCAGCTATATCAGCCACGGCATCGGCAAGGGCGGCAAACGCGTGGAAGACCGCAGCCCGAAGGGCGCGGCAGAAGAAGCGCCAAGCCAGGAAGACAAGGCCCAGGCCAAGGATGGCAAGAAGGATTCGGCGCTTGACCAGTTCTGCGTCAACCTCAATGACAAGGCGCTGGCCGGCAAGGTCGACCCGCTGATCGGCCGCGGGCCAGAGGTGGACCGCACGATCCAGATCCTGTGCCGCCGGTCCAAGAACAACCCGCTTTACGTTGGCGATCCGGGCGTGGGCAAAACCGCAATTGCCGAAGGGCTGGCCCGCAAGATCGTTGAAGGCGAAGTGCCCGAGGTGCTGAGCGAGGCGGTGATCTATTCGCTGGACATGGGCGCGCTGCTGGCCGGGACGCGCTATCGCGGCGATTTTGAGGAACGCCTCAAGCAGGTGGTGAACGAGCTGGAAAAGCTGCCCAATGCGGTGCTGTTCATTGACGAGATTCATACCGTGATCGGTGCCGGGGCGACCAGCGGCGGAGCGATGGATGCGTCCAACCTGCTGAAGCCCGCGCTGTCCGGCGGGACGATCCGCTGCATCGGATCGACCACGTACAAGGAATTCCGCAATCACTTCGAAAAGGACCGCGCGCTGCTGCGCCGGTTCCAGAAGATCGACGTCAACGAGCCGACGGTTGAGGATACCATCAAGATCCTCAAAGGTCTGCGGTCTGCTTTCGAGGAGCATCACAAGGTCAAATACACGCCAGAGGCGATCAAGACCGCAGTGGAGCTTTCGGCGCGCTACATCAATGACCGCAAGCTGCCCGACAAGGCGATCGACGTGATCGATGAAGTTGGCGCGATGCAGATGCTGGTTCCGCCATCAAAGCGCAAGAAGACCATCACCGGGCGCGAGATCGAGGCGGTGATCGCCACCATGGCGCGCATTCCGCCCAAATCGGTTTCAAGCGATGACCGCACCGCGCTGGAACACCTGGAGCGTGATCTGAAACGCGTGGTGTTCGGCCAGGATCAGGCGATCGAAGTGCTGTCGAGCGCGATGAAGCTGTCGCGCGCGGGTCTGCGCGATCCAGACAAGCCGATTGGCTCGTTCCTGTTCAGCGGCCCCACCGGCGTCGGCAAGACCGAGGTGGCCAAGCAGCTCGCCAGCACGCTCGGCATCGAGCTGATCCGCTTC
>JAFEEX010000066.1 GCA_018240895.1 Pseudomonadota bacterium
CACTTCCCCGAGGATACCAGCTATCACCCAATTACAAGGCTGAAGCCCTTCCCGGCTAAAGCCGGGGTTTAACTCCAAGAACGGACAATCAACTACCTCTTCTAACCGGCCAGTCCCAAATCGGGACTTGTGTTCGCGCATGGTGCCATGACGCGACAAGGCCGTCGCAGCAATGCTGCGACGGCCTTGTTGAACTTCAACCCGATGCGGGAAGATCGAATTCAGGCGTGTTGTTGCGCTCTGATCCGTCCCCCGATTGTCAGGGCATCGAAACCGCGTAGGTCACGCGGCCGTTGTTGGTGTTGACGCCGCCATAGCTGCCGGCCGCGACCACGTTCTGGTTCTTGTAAGTAAAGGTCCACTTGGCGTCGAGGTTGGTGACCTTGGTGCCGCTGGTGGGCGTCAGATTGGTGCTCGTCGTGGCACTGTCCGCCAAGGTCGGTGACGGAAGCGCGGTGGCCGAAGTGTTCGTCGCAACCGCAACGGCCATCTGCGACCAGGAGATAGTGTCGCCCAAGCCGTTGCTCATGGCACCAAGCGTGGTCGAGCTGAAGGCGATCGTGCCATTGTTGCCCATGACGCGGGCCGTCACCTGGCCACCGGACAGGTCGCCACCGGTACCCGAAATCGACGTACCGTCACCGACATTGGCGGCAGGGACGTTGTAGACAAGGCTATCGACGGTCGTGTTGTTGGCCATGTTCGTGCCCGTACCGATGCGCACGTAGACGAACTTTGGAACGGTGACTGTGAAATCGAGGTGTGCCGAAGCCGTCAGCGGGGTCGCTGTCCCCGTCACGAAATTCGATTCAGCGTTGGCAGCTGTCGGAATCGAGGCAATTCCGGCAACGCAGAGGGCGGCCCCGAGGATATGGTTCTTGATCACGTTTATAGCTCCAGAATGCTCGGATGAATTCCGTGTTCGGCATCCGCGGGGTCCGTATAAGTCCTAGTGGTTAATAAGCAGTTCACTGCAAGCGTTCACGCAGTTCAGTTGATCGCGGGAGCGGAACGCCGGGAAAATCGCACGATGCCTTCGGTCAATCGCGGCGACGGGCTGTCGGCAAGGTTGGGAATACTTGCGATTTGCGTCTTCGCTCGCCCAAACCGCATCCGGGAATTCACATAGTCTGGCGGCAGCAAATCAACCGGTCGGCCGGATGGTCAGAATGTGATTTTGACTCCTTGGCCTCCTGAATTTGCGTGATTCGCGCGCAGATACCGTCAGAGTAGGCGCAAATCACCGTCAGCCGTGCCGATATCAAAAGGCAAGTTCAGTTTGGTAGTGCAGAAGTAGTGAACTCATGCCGCACGTGCCTACCCACACCTGGCGTCCGTAGCCTTCTCTACGCTTCCGTATCCGTTTCTATCCTTCTCGCGGTCATTCTATCCGCAATTACGATGTCGGTCGTTGGATTTGAAAATCATCTTGCGTCAATGAGTTCGTGGCTCAATCTTTGCTCCAGGGGAGACCAGAAACTGCCAACGAATGGAAGCAAGTCCCATGTCCAACCCAGATAAGATTATCCGTCTCAAGACCGTTCTCGCCCGCACCGGCCTTTCTCGCTCAACAATGTATCGCAAAATCGCCGAGGGGACTTTCCCCTCTCAGGTGAAGATCAGCATCCACGGCGCGGGCTGGCGGGAATCTGCCGTTGACCGCTGGATCGTCGATCCAGTCACGTATCGCGACGAAGGCGCAGCTCAGTGACAGCACCGGTCGCCGAACCAATCTGCGTCAAGGTAAACGAGGCCGCGCGCATGATCGGCGTCGGTCGAACCAAGCTATATGAGCTGATCGCGTCCGGTGAAGTCGAAGCCGTAAAGCTTGGCAAATCGACGCGAATAGTAACTGCCAGCCTTCACCGGCTGATTAGGCGGCAGCGCGGGCCGGAGTAGGCTCGCCTGCCGCCTCGGCCGGGTCGGTGCTGTTGGCGGCCTTTCCGGCGTCAAGGAATTCCGCCCAATGCGCCATCAGGTCGCGGCGCTTGTCGAAAAAGTCCGTCCGGCGATAGGCGGCTTCGACCTGATTGCTCAGCTTGTGCGCCAATGCCTTGTCGGCAACTTCCTTTGGGAAATCCGTCTTCTCCGCTGCCCAGTCCGTGAAGGACGACCGGAAACCGTGAACGGTTGCGCCGGTTATCCCATCGTTGCGGAGCAATTTGGTCATGGTCATGTCGCTGATCGGCTTTTCGCCGTCCGCCGAAAATACCAGCCCGTCATCGCTGGTCCGCTCATTCCACCGCTTGCGCAGCAGCGCGACGGCAGGCGGCGACAGCGGCACAACATGGGTTCCTCGCGCCTTCATCCGCTCGCCAGGTATTGTCCAGGTCGCCTTTTCAAGGTCGAATTCGGTCCATACCGCGAAGCGCGTCTCGTTCGAGCGCACGGCGTTGTAGATCGTGAAGCGCAGCGCGTCCCTGCCAGTCGTGGGCGATGCTGCCGCTAATTGGGCCATGAGTGCGGGCACCTCGGCAAAGGGCATTGCTTCCAGATGCACCGCCTTTGCAGTCTGGCGCGGAAGGCCCTTTCGCACTGAACGCAGGGAAGCTTCCTCAGTCCGCCAGCCCTTGATATGTGCGAAGTCCAGAACCGCACCTATCCGCTGTAACAGGCGACGCGCGGTTTCCGGGATTTCCAGCCAGATCGGAGACAGCACCGCGACAACACAAGCGCTGTCCACCTGATCGACCGGCTTGGTGCCGATGTACGGGAACACGTGGTTTTCGAAGCTGGAGATCCAGTTCGCATATCGGCGGTTCTTCCAACCCTCCTTCAGGGCATCGTAGCAGTCGCGCGCTGCCGTTTCGAAGCTGGGTATGACTTTGCGGGCCTTACGCCGCTCAGCCACTGGATCAGCACCAGCGCGAACTTTGCTCCGCAGCACCGTCGCCGCCTCTCGGGCTTCGACAAGGGACACGTCCATGGCAGAGCCAAGCCCGTAATCCCTCCGCCTGCCCTTATGCTGCATACGCAGCACCCAGGTAGCCGCGCCGCTCTCCTTGACCAGCAGACATAGGCCACGGCCATCAACGTGACGGCCCGGTTTCGCGTTCTTCACTTTCAATGCAGTCAGTGTCATTGTTCGAGTCCCGTTCAGGGAATCTTCGGCTTCCGTTCCCACGGAAAGGCCGCCGAAAATGCTCCCACATTCGTTCCCACAAATCAGTGGGATTTCAGGCAAATGTGGGCGACCGACCGCGAACACCTTACAAGCCAGATCGGCAAAATTACAGTGTGGATAGGGATGCCTCGGCATTGCTTGAGACAGAATTATTACGCCTCTTCTGGGCACCATCGCTTCCTCCGGACATGTCCATAAATGTCCGGAGAAGTCCCCAAAATCAAAGGTTTTTGAGCGCAGGCGCGTCCACCCGCATCCGGTCAAATTCGTTGCAATTGACGGTATCCGACGGTATTTTTGACGGTATCGAAACCGACGAAAAGGTGGCGTCATGCTTACCGATCTGGCCGTCCGAAAGGCAGTTGCACGCGAGAAGCCCTACAAGCTCTCCGATGGGGGCGGGCTATACCTGTTGGTCACAAAGGCCGGTCAGCGATGCTGGCGCGTCGATTATCGTTTCGGGGAAAAGCGGGCCACCGCAGCCCTTGGGGTCTATCCCACCGTTTCGCTGGCCGAGGCGCGGGCCAAGCGGCTGGAAATCAAGAAGCAGATTGCCGATGGCATCAACCCGTCGGCCAAGCGCAAGATCGACAAGATCACCGGGCCGCTGGCCAACGTGAACAGCTTTCAGGCCGTTGCCGAGGAATGGCTCGACAAAGCCCGCCGCGAAGGCCGCGCCGAAGTGACGCTTGGCAAGCTGAAATGGCTGCTGGAGTTCGCCCGCCCCATCATCGGCGCGCGCAAGATTGGTGAGATCAAAGCACCCGAATTGCTGGCGGTCCTGCGCGCGGTTGAGAAGCGCGGCCACTATGAGACTGCGCGGCGGCTGCGCAGCACCTGCGGGCAGGTATTCCGCTATGCCATCGCCACCGGGCGCGCCGACCGCGACATTTCGGCAGACCTGCGCGGTGCTATCACGGTCCCCAAAGTCACGCATCGGGCGGCCATTACCGCGCCGATGGAGGCAGGTGTGCTGCTTCGCGCAATTGACGCCTATTCGGGCTATCCGGTCACCCATGCGGCCCTTTGCCTCGCCCCTCACGTCTTCGTGCGTCCTGGCGAGCTCAGACACGCCGAATGGAGCGAATTTGACCTGACCAAGAATGTCTGGACCATCCCCGCCGAGAAAACCAAGATGCGCGTCGCCCACCGCGTGCCGCTGACCCAGCAGGTGCTCGCCATCCTGGAGGAACTGCGCGAGATTAGCGGCAACCGCCGCTACCTCTTCCCGGCCCAAGGCAAGCGGGATCGTCCCATGTGCGAAAACACGATCAACCTCGCCCTGCGCCGCATGGGCTTCGACAGCAAAACGATGACCGCCCACGGCTTCCGCGCCATGGCCAGCACGCTGCTGAACGAGCAGGGTCATTGGAACCCCGACGCGATAGAGCGCCAGCTTGGCCATGCCGAGAGTGATGAAGTGCGCCGGGCTTATGCACGCGGTGAGCATTGGGAAGAGCGGTTGGCCATGATGAAAAGCTGGTCCGACTATCTCGACCAGCTCCGATCAGGCGCGAAGATTCTGCAAGGCAGATTCCGCAAGCCGCCTAGCGCCGCGATTTCTGGATAAGGCGGCGCAGGCTGGCGACGGTGATGAGCGTTGATGCGCCGATCTTCACGACATCGACCTCGCCCGCCGCGATCAGCTCGTACAGCTTTGAACGACCAATACCTGTCAGTTGCACCGCGACCGGGATGCGCACGGTCAACGGCTCCAGCGGCAATTGCGGAGTTTCCGGCATGGTGGCGGTTTTGGACAGGGCGCGGGGCATGAACTTCGCTTTCGTCAGATGGATTTCGTGTGCGCCATTCTGCCTGAACTGGCGGGATCGCTCTATCGCCGCCTCTGCGCCTGGCTACTCCCCGCAGCCGAGCGCAGACAAACAGGCTGCCGGAAAGTGAGGGACAGGTAGGGAGGCTTGCGGCGGGTGTTCCGCTTCCCGGCCAAACTTCATCAATACAGGGCATTTCGTGCCCATCGCAGTTTAGCGTTGCTTGGCGGCCTTTAGGTGGCTGCGGAATACCATCGGCGGAATCGGCAAGGCAGCAGGATTCAAGCTGTTTTGGAGGGCGAGATAAAAGAGGTGCCAGCACTCGGTTGTTAAGCAGATGAGTTATAACAGCTTTTCCGTATGGCACCGAATTCCCGGTGCCATACGCTCCCGTAGAAACACCCGGATTTCAGCCCTGAAACGGTATGGCACCGCCCAAGAACGACAGATTGCTTCGCCAGAGGCCGTGCAGCTTACATCGCATCACCGCCCCAACACGGGCGGCCATCCCATTCGGCCTATCGTTGACCGAGGCAGACCGAGCGAAAACGCACAAAATCAGGGGGTGCCATACGTTTGCACCACAGAATTCTGCGCCTGTGCGCAACATCGTATGGCAGCCCCCGTTCGGTGCCATACAAAATTCGCCAACTGAACCAACCAGATAAGAGCCAGGTGCTGGCACTGCTTTTATCTTGCCCTCCACATCCTACGCCAACCTACTCGCCGGAATTACGCCAGACATCGCTGCCATCAGGCATTCAATCATTGCCTAAAAGAGCCATTTCGCCTTAATTGGCGCAATACTCCAATGCAGAGGCCAGCAATGAAAACCATGTCGGCGCGAGAGGCGAAGAACGGCTTTGGCTTGATGATCGACACGGCGCGCGCAAGTCCGGTGCTGGTCGAAAAGCATGGGCGCGGTGTTGTGGTAGTGATGGCAGTCGAGGAGTATGAGCGCTTGAAAGACATCGAAGCAGGCGGAACGCAGCAACGCTCTGGCATTGAAAGCGCGCGCCTGTGAGCAACCTCAGAGAAGCCGAGCGCGCCGAACTGCACAAGACCATCTGGCGCATCGCCAACGATCTGCGTGGCAGCGTCGATGGCTGGGATTTCAAAACCTATGTGCTGGGGATGCTGTTCTACCGGTTCATCTCCGAGAACCTGGTAGCCTATCTGAACGAGCAGGAACGCCGCGCCGGTTCACCCGACTTTGACTATGCCACCCTGAGCGATGCCGATGCCGAGTTTGGCCGGGCCGAAACGGTGAAGGAAAAGGGGTTCTACATCCTGCCGTCCAGCCTGTTTGCCAATGTGCGGGCGCGGGCGCGAACTGATGCGAACCTCAACGAAACGCTGTCCCAAATCTTCGCCGAGATTGAAGGGTCAGCCAACGGCGCGGATAGCGAAGATGATCTGAAGGGCCTGTTTGACGATCTGGATGTCAACAGCAGCAAACTTGGCCCGACCGTGGCCAAGCGCAACGAAAAGCTGGTTAAACTGCTCGATGCCATCGGCGATCTGCCGCTGACGCGTGGCGGCTTTTCGGACAAGAGCATCGATCTGTTCGGCGATGCCTATGAATATCTCATGCAGATGTATGCCTCCACCGCGGGCAAATCGGGCGGGGAATATTACACTCCGCAGGAGGTGTCGGAGTTGCTGGCCCGGATCACCGTGGTCGGCAAGGATGCGATCAACAAGGTGTATGATCCGGCCTGCGGGTCGGGTTCCTTGCTGCTCAATTTCAGCAAGGTGCTGGGGCCAGACAAGGTGCGGCAGGGCTTTTTCGGTCAGGAAATCAACCTTACCACCTACAATTTGTGCCGGATCAATATGTTCCTGCACGATGTAAACTATGAAAAATTCGACATTGCGCACGGCGATACTCTGACCGACCCGGCACATTGGGATGACGAACCGTTTGAGGCGATTGTCTCCAATCCGCCCTACTCGATCAAATGGGATGGAGATGCCAATCCGCTGATGATCAACGATCCGCGCTTTGCCCCGGCGGGTGTGCTCGCCCCCAAGAGCAAGGCCGATCTCGCATTCACCCTGCATATCCTGCACTGGCTGGCGGTGAACGGCACAGCGGCCATCGTTGAATTTCCCGGCGTGCTCTATCGCGGCGGAGCGGAACAGAAGATCAGGCAATATCTGATCGACAATAATTACGTCGATGCCGTGATCCAGCTTCCGCCCGATCTGTTTTTCGGCACCACCATCGCCACCTGCATCGTCGTGCTGAAAAAGTCCAAGGCCGATAATGCGACGCTGTTCATCGATGCCAGCGCCGAATTCACGCGGGCGGGCAACAAGAACAAGCTGGCGGGCGAACATCGCCAAAAAATTCTGGACGCCTATGCCGCACGCGAAAGCATAGACCATTTCGCACGGCTGGTGGACAATGCCGAGATTGCCGAAAACGGCTACAACATCGCTGTGTCTTCTTATGTGGAGCAGGTGGATACGCGGCAGGCGGTGGACATCACCGCGCTGAATGCCGAAATCGCCGCCATCGTTTCACGGCAGGCCATGTTGCGCGAGCAGATCGACGCGATCGTGGCCGATCTGGAAGGAGTGGCGGCGTGAGCGAGCAACCGGGCGGCGAAATCATTCTGTATCAGCGCGGCGATGCCCCAGCCATCGACGTGCGGCTTGATGGCGACACCGCCTGGCTGACACAAGCACAGATGGCGGACCTGTTTCAGACCACGCCGCAGAACATAACGCTGCACCTGAAATCCATCTTTGCCGAGGGTGAACTGGACGAAGCAGCAACCTGTAAGGATTACTTACAAGTTCGATCAGAGGGGAAACGGCAAGTCAGCCGCAATCTGCGGCACTACAGTCTGGAAGCCATTCTGGCGGTTGGTTATCGGGTGAAATCGCCACGCGGCACGCAGTTCCGCATCTGGGCGACTGATCGCCTGCGCGAATATCTGGTCAAGGGCTTCACCATGGATGATGCCCGCCTGAAAAATCTGGGCGGCGGCAGCTATTGGAAAGAGCTGCTGGATCGCATCCGCGACATCCGCAGCAGCGAGAAGGTCTTATACCGGCAGGTGCTCGATCTTTATGCCACCAGCATCGATTATGATCCGCGTGCCGAAGCCAGCACAGAATTTTTCAAAACCGTGCAGAACAAGCTGCACCACGCCGCGCATGGACAGACGGCGGCGGAAGTCATCAAACAACGTGCCGATGCCCGCAAACCGTTCATGGGTTTGCTGTCGTTCAGTGGCGCGCAGCCCACCAAGGCCGAAGCGGGTATCGCCAAAAACTATCTGAATGCCGATGAACTGAAGCGGCTGAATACGCTGGTATCCGCCTATTTCGACGCGGCGGAATTTCGCGCCCTGAACCATGAACCCACCTATATGAAGGACTGGCTGGCGCACCTGTCGCAACTGATCGTGGCGATGGGGGGCAAGGCCCTGCACGGCCCTGGCAAGGTCAGCCATAAACAGGCGGTGGCCCACGCCGACGGTGAATATGCCAAATACCGTGCTCAGATTGCCGAACAGCCTTCGGACGTGGAAACCGCCTATCTGGAAACCGTGAAGAAGGTGCAGAAGAAGATCAGCGGGAAGGACAAGGCATGAGCCGGATCGATGCGCTGCTGACGAAACTGTGCCCCGATGGGGTGGAGTTTCGAACCTTAAAAGAGATTTTTGTCACGAAGAACGGCTATACTCCATCCACAACCAATAAGGACTACTGGACTGATGGGACAGTGCCTTGGTTCCGAATGGAGGACATTCGCGAGAATGGTCGCATTCTGGGAGATTCGATCCAGAAAATCACAAAAGAAGCCGTGAAAGGTGGAAGGTATTTTCCAGCAAATTCGATCATCATCGCAACGTCCGCTACCATTGGGGAGCATGCGCTTATCACGGTTCCTCATTTATCAAATCAAAGGTTCACTTCGCTTGCGCTGAAGTCAGAGTTCGCGAGCAGAATTGATATGAAGTTTGCCTTCTATTATTGTTTCTTGCTCGATGACTGGTGTCGAAAAAATACGACGACATCAAGTTTTGCGTCGGTCGATATGAGTGGTTTTAAGGAGTTTCGTTTTCCTATCCCGCCGCTCGAAATTCAGCAGGAAATTGTTGCAATTCTTGATCGGTTCACCAAGCTGGAGGCGGAGCTGGAGGCGCGGCGTCGGCAGTATCAGCACTATCGCGATACCCTGCTCAGCTTCGCCGAACGCAACGATAGCCAAGCAAGCAAGCAACAAGGATAATGGCCTTGGGTGAGATTGGCAACTTCATACGCGGTTCGGGCATTCAGAAAACAGACTTCAAGGAATCTGGCGCAGGTTGTATTCACTACGGCCAAATCCATACCCATTATGGCGTGTGGGCAAAGGCGACGAAGTCGTTTGTCAGCCCGGAATACGCCGCACGCCTGCGAAAAGCGCGGAAGGGCGATCTTGTCATCGCCACTACCAGCGAAGACGATGAGGCGGTGGCGAAGGCGGTAGCATGGCTGGGCGATGAGGATGTGGCGGTCAGCACCGATGCCTATATCTTCCACCACACGATGGACCCCAAGTATGTAGCCTATTTCTTTCAGACCCAAGATTTCCAGTCGCAGAAGAAAAGTCACATCACCGGGACCAAGGTTCGCCGCATTTCGGGCGAACGGCTGGCAAAAATCCGTATCCCCGTCCCCCCACTCGAAGAGCAGGAGCGCATCGTCGCCATTCTCGACACGTTCGATGCGCTGGTGAACGATCTGTCCAGCGGCCTCCCTGCTGAAATCCGTGCGCGTCGCCAGCAATATGAACATTACCGCGACAGATTGCTGACATTCAAGGAAGCTGCATGAGCGAAGGTTTTCAAAGTTCTGGGCGTCCTTTCCGCTATGAAACCATCGCGGTTTCGGAAGAAAGCACCGTTGTCGCCGAATTCGTGCCGGACGCCGCCAGTGTCCAGGATGCGGCCTATCAATCCGAAGATGCGCTGGAACGTGCGTTCATCCGGCAATTGCAGGCGCAGGCTTACGACTATCTGCCGCTGACATCCGAAGCCGGGCTGATCGCCAATCTGCGCTTCCAGCTTGAAAAGCTGAACAAGGTTTCCCTGTCAGACGCGGAGTGGGAACGGTTCTTTGCCACGGCAATCGCGGGCGCGAATGACGGCATCATCGAGAAAACGACCCGCATCCAGCAGGACCATGTGCAGGTGCTGAAGCGCGATGACGGCACCACCAAGAACATCTACCTGATCGACAAGGCGAACATCCACAACAACACGCTTCAGGTGCTGAACCAGTATGAGGCCGAAGGCGCGCGGGCCAACCGTTATGACGTGACGGTGCTGGTGAATGGCCTGCCGATGGTCCACATCGAACTGAAGCGGCGCGGCGTGGACATCCGTGAGGCGTTCAACCAGATCAACCGCTATGCCCGCGACAGTTTCTGGGCCGGGTCAGGCCTGTTCGAATATGTCCAGCTGTTCGTCATCAGCAATGGCACCTTGACCAAATATTACAGCAACACCGTGCGCGATGGCCATCTGGCCGAGCAGCGCGGAAAGCGTAGCCGACAGAAAAGCTCCAACAGTTTTGCCTTCACCAGCTGGTGGGCCGATGCCGCCAACCGCCCGATCACTGACCTTTCAGGCTTCACCAAGACCTTCTTTGCCAAGCATACGCTGCTCAACATCCTGACGCGCTATTGCGTGTTCGACGTGGACCGCAAACTGCTGGTGATGCGGCCCTATCAGATCGTCGCCGCCGAAAAGATTTTGCAGCGAGTCGCCGGGTCAACCAACCTGAAGCAATTGGGCACGGCAGCGGCGGGCGGCTATATCTGGCACACAACCGGCAGCGGCAAGACGCTGACCAGTTTCAAGGCCGCGCAACTGGCGCGCAGCCTGCCCGGTATCGACAAGGTGCTGTTCGTGGTGGACCGCAAGGATCTGGATTACCAGACCATGCGCGAATACGAACGGTTTGAGAAGGGCGCGGCCAATTCCAACACGTCCACCGCCGTGCTGCAACGGCAGTTGGAAGACCCGAACGCCCGGATCATCATCACCACCATCCAGAAACTGTCGCGCTTCGTGGCCGCGAACCACAAGCATGATGTCTATAACGATCATGTCGTGGTGATCTTCGACGAATGCCACCGCAGCCAGTTTGGCGATATGCACGCCGAGATCACCCGCGTGTTCAAACGGTATCACCTGTTCGGATTTACCGGCACGCCGATCTTTGCGGAAAATTCCGGCACCGGCGGCGATCCCAGGCGCCGGACAACGCAGCAGGCTTTCGGCGACAAGCTGCACACCTACACCATTGTCGATGCCATCAATGACAAGAACGTGCTGCCGTTCCGGATCGACTACATCAACACGATCAAGGCCGGAACGTGGATCAAGGACAAGCAGGTATCGGCCATCGATACCGAGCGGGCATTGCTGGCACCGGAACGGATTGCCCAAATCGTTGGCTATATCCGCGAACACTTTGATCAGAAGACCAAGCGCAGCAGCTCCTACCGGCATGATGGCAAGCGGCTGACCGGTTTCAACTCGCTGCTGGCCACGGCTTCGATTGATGCGGCCAAACGCTATTACGCGGAATTTGCCAAACAGCAGCAGGCCTTGCCAGAGGCGCAGCGGCTGAAGATTGGTCTGATCTACAGCTTCACCGCCAATGAGGATGAGGAAGGCGGCCTGCTGGGCGAGGAAGAATTTGAAGCCGGCGGGCTGGATCAGGGTTCGCGCGATTTTCTGGAAGGTGCAATCCGGGATTACAATGCCCTGTTCAACACCAGCTTCGACACCTCGGCTGACAAGTTCCAGAATTATTACAAAGACCTGTCCCAACGGCTGAAAAAACGCGAACTGGACATGGTGATCGTGGTCAACATGTTCCTCACCGGGTTCGACGCCACGACGCTCAACACCCTGTGGGCGGACAAGAACCTGAAGGCGCATGGCTTGATTCAGGCCTATTCGCGCACGAACCGCATCCTCAATTCGGTCAAGACCTATGGCAACATCGTGTCGTTCCGCAATCTGGAGAAGGAAACCAACGACGCGCTGGCTTTGTTTGGCAACAAGGACGCCAAGGGCATCGTGCTGCTCAAGCCCTATGCGGAATATTATGGGGAGTATGAAAAGCGGGTCGGCGAACTGCTTGGCACATACCCGCTCGACCAGCCGATCATCGGGGAGGCCGCGCAAAAGGCGTTTATAAAACTGTTCGGCTCGATCCTGCGTTTGCGCAATATTTTGACCGCGTTCGATGATTTTGCAGGCAACGAAATCCTCAGTCAGCGCGAGTTTCAGGACTATCAGAGCGTGTATCTCAACCTCTATGCCGAATTTCGCAGCGTGTCCGACGCGGACAAGGAAGCTATCAACGACGACGTTGTGTTCGAAATCGAACTGATCAAGCAGGTCGAGATCAATGTCGATTACATCCTGCTGCTGGTCGAGCGTTACCTTTCATCGAAGGGAAGCGGCGACGACAAGGAAATTCTGGCGACCATCGAGCGCGCCATCAATTCCAGCCCATCGCTCAGGAACAAGAAAGACCTGATAGAGCGGTTCGTCGATTCCGTTTCGTCATCAGCGAAAGTCGATGCGCAGTGGCAAGCGTTCGTCACAGCCAGGAAAGCGGAAGAACTCGAACGGATAATTGCGGACGAAGGCCTCAACGCAGAGGCGACACATGGCTTCATCGACAATGCGTTCCGCGATGGCGCGATCCCTTCAACAGGAATCGCGATCACGAAAATCCTGCCGCCAGTGTCCAGATTCTCCAAGGGCAACGGCCATGCAGTAAAGAAGCAGGCGGTGCTGGATAAACTGGCCGCCTTCTTCGATCGATATTTCGGGCTGTCATGAAATGGCGGCTTGATTCGTTTTCAGTGCGTGTCCGAGCGCAGATTGGGCAGAGAGCCAAAAATAAATTTTTCGGTCATGATGTGCGCCGAAGCAAATCGTCCGCAGCGATTTGAGTCCTCATCGAGACCAACGCCGATGCCAAGACGGTATTTTCGACGGTATCGAAAATCGAAAAATCGCAACAAAGCATTGAAATATAATGCTTTATCTACACATCACGGTCCCTCTTCTGGCACCATTTGTTCTCATCAGAACGTTCCAAAACATTGCGGAAATGGCGGAATTCTGCCATTCTTGGCCTCTAGCGCAGAAAGCGAGGTCTTGTTTTGTTCCGCTTTGTTCCAACGTCTGTGGGGGCCTCGGCTGGGGGCTCCAGCTCAAAAGGCCCCAACTTGCACAAAAGTGAGGCCCCCAAATGAGCCTCAATGTGCAGGAAATCAAAGGCTTCCGGGCTGCCGACAAGTCGTACAAGAAATACGACTCGCGGGGGCTGCTGCTTCTGGTGAAGCCGAACGGCTCCAAGCTCTGGTATTTCAAGTACCGCTTCGGCGGGAAGGAAAAGAAGCTGCCCTTTGGTGCCTTCCCTGAGGTCAGCTTGTCGCAAGCGCGGCAGCTTCGCGACCGAGCGCGGCTTAAGGTTTCGGATGGCATCGATCCGATGCTGGAGCGGAAGCGGAAGAAGGCCAGGATCAAGCTGGGTGCGGAGAACACCTTTGAGGTCATCGCCAATAAGTACATCGACGAGAAGATGGTGCCGGAAGGTCGGGCGGAGGCCACGCTGCGCAAGGCGCGTTGGTTCCTTGACCTGCTCAAGCCTGCAATCGGCAATATGCCGATCAACGACGTCGATCCGCAGTTGATGCTGGCGGCGCTCAAGAAACTCGAAGCCAAAGGCAATCTCGAAACCGCGAAGAAATGCCGGTCCTTCGCAAGCCGGGTGTTCCGGTATGGAGCCGCGCTTGGCCAGTGCCAAACCGATCCAACATCGATCCTGCAGGGTGCACTGGTCACGCCAAGGGCACGGCACTACGCGGCGATCCTTGAGCCCGAAAAGTTGGGCGGGTTACTTCGCGCTATCGATGACTTCGAATGCTATCCCGCCACCAAATTCGCGTTGAAGATCGCACCCCATGTCTTTGTGCGGCCCGGCGAGCTTCGCCACGGCGAGTGGAACGAGATCGATTGGGACAAGGCCACCTGGACAATTCCGGAAGGCAAGATGAAGGCGCGCCGGACCCATGTGGTGCCGCTTTCACGCCAGGTGTTGGAACTGTTTCGAGAGCTAAGATCGATTACCGGCAGCAAGGGTTACATCTTCCCGGCGTTCCATACGAACCAGCGCCCAATGAGCGAGAACACGATCAACGCGGCCTTTCGCCGCATGGGCTTCACCAAAGACGAAGTGACGGCACACGGACTGCGCTCGACTGCTTCAACGATGTTAAATGAAAGCGGCCTCTGGCATCCTGACGCCATCGAGCGGGCACTCGCTCATGGTGACAGCAACGCTATTCGTGGCGTCTACAATCGCGGCAACTACTGGGATGAACGCGTGAGGATGGCGCAATGGTGGAGCGATCATCTTGATGCGCTTCGGCAACGCGAAGCGGTTCGTCTCACCGTAAAGTGATGCAGAGGCAGTTTCGCGCCCCAAATATCGTTGTTCGGTCTAGCGTCGGGCGAATCTCAATGCGGACGTATGCTAAGTAACTGCGATCCGCTTCACGAAGGAGCACTAGGTTGGTTTTGCGAGCTGAGTGCAATCGTGCTGGACAAACATTTTCTCCCCGAAAGCCCGATTGAGTCAGCTAGTTCGCTTAAGGGTAAATTTTCCTCGCGGCCTGAAGCGTGACGGCGCTGATCTCGCGCTCCTCCTCAAATGTCATCAAGGATAGATCGATGGGGCGGCCAAGTTGATCAGGATCGATCGCTGCACGCAAGGCGTCTGCCTGCGCCGCAGTCCCACACAAAATCAGCAGGTCAACATCGGAGGCAAACTCCTCCTCCCGATCCATTGATCCGAACAGGTACCATTCCGTCCCTGCTGCGACCGCTCCGAGCTGCCCGGCCAAAACTACGAGTGCATCTACATTTTGGGCGCGGGTCACTTAGCGAGGCGTCTCATGAGTTCACCGAACATCATGGCCTCAGCCCCCATCGAGTCTGCTGCGTTGCGTGCTGCATCGGTCACCTTGCCGTAGCTCGACATCTTCAACGCGATATCGAAGGCCCCGATCATCTTGCGTGCGTTGCGGAGGTCTTCCGCACTGAGGTTATACGCATCTATGAGAGCGATAGTTAGGTCGTCGCCCCTTTTGCGGTGGGCGACGAATACCGACTCGTACAGCCGCGAGACTTGCCTAACATTAGAGTGCTGGCCGATCGCGTCCTCGAAGAAGGCGAACTCCTTGTTTCGGTAGCCGGTCAGGTCGCCTTGTCGTACTGCCTTCCCGAGTTCGCCGAACGTTCCGAAGCCCGCCGGTACGCCTTGCGCCAGAGCGATAGCATCACCGGTCCAGATAGAGCTCGATGGCACGTTGATGATGAAATCCGGCTTCGTCGCCATCGCTAATACGGGAGCAACGTCACCCGCTTCGACCATCGGCTTGGCGCCGATTACAGCAACGGTGCCGGTATTGCCCTTGCCATCATCGATTATCAGGAAATCCTCTGCGGTCCGGCCCACTACTTTGTAGCCCGATTGATCATCGACGTGGGCCTCGACCCAATCTGTAACGCTGCCGACCACGATCATTTCTCCAAAATTGTCTGCATGCCCGCTGGGAAGCAGCTTGCATCTTCGTTCGCACCGCCGATGTGGACGGCTTCGAGGTCGTCGACGTGCTGGCGGAATGCCTCGACGGTTTTGAGTTCCTCTTCGGAGAGCAGGTGCCGGTTCGCGTCGAGCTGGGCCAGCACGCGATTGTTGTTGGGCAGGATCCCGGTGAGCATCTTGCGGCGCCACGTTTCGGCCGCCCCGCTTTCCGGATCGCGTGCAGCCTCAATGTGAGGACCATATTGACTGAAGATCGCATGGTTCTTGGCTAGCAGCGGGGCGATCGCTTCCCGTGCAACGGCACGATCGGGGAACTTCGTAACACCGAATACTGCCGCCAGCTTCTTGGCGTGCTCGCGTTTCCATTCGAGGATGCGCGTGTCGGGAAAGGCGTCCGGCGCCTTGTCGATCATGGTATGGCAGATCGCGCAAAGCAGGATAAGGTTCTCGAAGGCTCCCCTTTCTTCCTTAGTAAGTTCCGGATTGGCGCGCGGCCCATCGTCATTTGCTGCGAAGACATGGGCCATTTCTGCGACGTTCACGGCTTGGCCGTCCGCGTCGATAAAAAGCTCCCGAAGGCAGTCCGGATTTTGACAATATCCGCCTGATGCAGCGAACAGCCGCCGCTGAGTGTTGGTGTTCGGTGAAGCAGCACCGCGAGCACAAGCCAAGTCCAATCTCCGAGATCGCCAATTTGTCAGCGAATATAGGAAACCACACTAGGAATTTTAGGTTTGGACAGGCGAGCAGATATTGATCTGAGTCGCTCCAAGATTCTGGGCGCATTCTATCCAGAGGATGAGGAAAGAAAATGATGACAGGGAATGATGTAGCCCATTGCTCCCATATGCATGGCAATCAGAGCCAAGTCCAAATCTGAGCCTGCCCTTGAGGGACATTGACCGAAGATCCGTTTGCGTGGCTTCTCAGTCGCGAAACCGACAGTAACCTACCGCCCCACTTTCGGTCCATCTACCCGAAGGCCGGGCGCTAAGCGCCCGGTTCCTTCTTCTCGTCGTCCAGCGGCGTGCGCAGAACGATCCGGCCATTGATCGGCACCACTTCCAGCTGAAGCGAAAGGCCCTTGCGGTCGCGATGGAACCACGCGGCTCCGATGCGGGTCCAGAAACCCTTGTCGCCCTTGTTGGCGACATGCCAGGCGAGGAAGTCCGGCGGATTGGTTTCCTGCGAGGGTGCGGTATTGCTGCGTGCCATGATGAATTCCTTTCGTGTCTGGTGGCTCGTTGCACCAAACGGAAAGGCCGCACGGCCAAGGTGAGGATTCATGTCCAACACGGGTGAGCGGAGCGAACCGGCGCGGGCCGGGCATTGAATGCTGACCGAGTGCGGCCAGTTGGGGTGCTCAAAAACGAAACCGCCTGATCGAAAGACATGCAAACACCTGGCAGACCGCCAGACTTGCGCCCTGGATCACTCTCGCTCAAACCTTCGCCATGGCAGTCGAGAGCAGTTCACGGAAACGCTGGAGCGAAGAGGAGACGGTGCTCGCACTGTATCTCTATTTCCAGCTGCCGTTTGGAAAGCTGCACTCGGGCAATCCAGAAATCCAGGAGCTCGCCGCTGCGCTCGGGCGCACGAACAGCTCGGTCGCGATGAAGCTGTGCAACTTCGCCAGCCTCGATCCCAAGATCACCGATAGCGGGCGCAAAGGCCTGGACGGTGCATCCAAGCTGGATCGCGCAACCTATTCCGAGTTCGGTCAGGACTGGACCGGTCTCGTATCGCGGGCGGAAGACTTGTGGACAGCCCAGGTCGGTCAGTTCGAGCCACCACCGCCGCCTTTGCGCCTCAATGAAAGGCGCAGCGAGTTTCGGTTCGAGCCCTATCAAGGCGAGCCCACCACACAGGCGCTTGTGAATCAGCGCGTCGGCCAGGATTTCTTCCGCCGCGCAGTGCTCGCCAATTATCAAGAGACTTGCTGCATCACCGGCATCGCCGATCCGCACCTGCTCACGGCAAGCCATATCAAGCCATGGGGCAAGGACAGCGAGAACCGGCACAACCCCGCAAATGGGTTGCTGCTCTCAGCGACACTCGACCGTGCCTTTGATCGTGGCCTCATCACGGTCAATCGCCAACGGCGCATACGCGTCTCGCGGCAACTGCGCGAAAGCCAAAGCCGCGAGACGCGCGACTATTTCCAGCAATTCGAGAATGCGACTTTGCGGTCGGCAATCCGGTTCGATCCTGAACCTGCATTTCTCGATTGGCACAACGAGCACTGCTTCGTCGATCAACGCGCCGCCTGACGTGTCAGGCGGCGCGCGGACTACCTCCCCTCAATATTCGCTGGCCAGCATGATCGTCAGCACCCGCCGTGTAACCGCAGGATTGGCCGGGTCCTCGCTGCCAAACCGCAAATCGCGGTCGTAGGCATCGATCTTCCAGAACACGGTTTCGGCAGGCCGCGCTGGTCGCGTCGTCGTCCAGCGACCTTTGCCATACTGATAGATCGCCCCGAAATCGCGTTCGCCATAAGGATCGTTGTCCGGCGTGAAGCCGTCGAATGTCTCGACCAGCTCGCGCACCCGCGACTGTTCCTCCTCGGACAAGGCACGGAATCCCTCGGTCGCCACGGCAACACAGGCAAGGCCCATCGCCTGCCGCGCCCTATCATTGAGCCGGGCAATCCGCTCGCTCCGGGAAAGAGTGCCAGCGCTCATTGCACCGCCCTCCCACCAAGTTCGCACAGCTCGACCAACTCGCCGAAGTCTTCCAGCTCTCCCAGTTCCTCGGCCAGACGCTGCACTGTTCCGAACGGCAAGCCGTTCTCATTAGCCAGCATCCGCAACCAGTCCTCGCGGCACTCGGCTCCGCAAGCACGGTAGTTCAAGATCAGGTCACCCATTTTCTGCCCTCCTTCGGCTGAAAGCCGCATCCGACACGCGGCATGCGGCCTGCCTTCCGGCGAGGATGGGAGGGGGAGGGAAAACCGGAATCGATGCCCTGGCGCGGGCCAGCGGGCGGAGCCCGCCACACGGGGGCGTCTATTTCCGGTTTCGGGAACGAGAGGGCAAAGCCCTTGGTGTTCCCGCCAGGGATCGCCCGGCGATCCAGAAGAGATCGGCACCCTTGCAACGGCGCGAAGTCGACGGAGGCCCTGCGCGCGCGATCAGTGCGCCAGCGGGCCTCCGGCAATGAGAGAGGCAAGAGTGCCTGCGGGTTAGCTCAGGAATGCCGCGCCCTCAGGAGCGCAGAATGCGCGGGACAGAGCGCGTCCTCCAGAAATTCCCGCTCCGCTTCCAATTGCTCCTGATCGTAACCCGGATGGGACGGGACTACAGGCCCGGTCTGCGCCAGCGGATAGAGCAGGTCGCCCGACAGGGTAGCGTCATTCCAACGAAGCTATCTATGCTTGAAAATTTTGAAGCACCAAGAGATCGTCCGCGTAGAAACAGCCACGTGAAAGCATGGTGACTTGCAAACGCCTTTTGGTAGGGTGCCACACAGCATTCTCGAACCGTCGAGGGTATTGGATTAACTGCTAAATTAACGGGGCCACTGCAGATTGGACGAGGCAGAGAAGAAGAAATGCAGCGAGATTGATATCTGCGACCTGTTCATTACGCCTGCAATCAAACAGGCAGGATGGGATCAGATGCAGCAAGTTCGTCGGGAGGTAACGCTTGCTCCCGGCCCCGTAGTAGTGCGTGGGAATCTGTCGTCCAGAAACAAGAAGAAGCGGAAATTCGCCGACTACGTACTGTCCTTGAAGCCGGGTCTGCCATTAGCCATTGTCGAAGCCAAGGATAACAATCACTCGGTCAGCAGCGGCTTGCAACAAGCGCTCGGCTATGCCGAGATACTGGATGTCCCAAGCGCCTTCAGTTCAAATGGTGATGGCTTTGCCTCCCACAATCGCGCTGCAAACGCTGGAGAGCCCACCGAGATCGAGTTTGGCATGGATGCCTTTCCCGATCCGGATACGCTCTGGCAACGCTATCGCCTGCATCACCGGATCGACGGTGACGAAGCCAAGTTGGTCGAACAGCCGTATCATACAGATTTATCAGGCAAGGAGCCGCGCTACTACCAGACCGAGGCAATCAACCGCACTATCGAGGCCGTGGCCAAAGGTCAGAAACGTGTCCTGTTGGTCATGGCAACGGGCACCGGTAAAACCTACACGACTTTTCAGATTATCTGGCGGTTGTGGAAAGCGGGGACCGCCAAACGCATCCTGTTTCTCGCGGATCGCAATATTCTCGTCGATCAGACTCTGGTGAACGACTTCAAGCCGTTCGGCGCGGCGATGACGAAGATCAAGAACCGCAAGATCGATCCTGCTTACGAAATCCACCTTGGCCTCTATCAGGCGATCACCGGCACGGATGAAGCAGACAAGATATTCAAGACCGTGTCGCCCGACTTTTTCGACCTGATCGTAATCGATGAATGCCACAGAGGCAGTGCAGCAGAGGACTCCGCTTGGCGTGAGATCCTCGAGTATTTCGGCAGCGCGGTTCAGATCGGCATGACAGCAACGCCGAAGGAGACTGAATACGTCTCGAACATCAGCTATTTTGGCGATCCGGTTTACACCTACACCTTGAAGCAGGGGATCGAGGACGGCTTCCTCGCACCCTACAAAGTCATCCGGATCGATATTGATCGCGACGTTCAGGGCTGGACCCCGCCGCCTGGTATGGTCGATGATCTTGGTGGGCTGATCGAAGATCGCGAATATAATCAGAAGGACATGGACCGCACGCTGGTGCTCAACCAGCGCACCAAGCTGGTGGCCGAGCGGGTCATGAAATTCCTACGAGCGACCGATCCGATGTCGAAGACGATCATCTTCTGCGAAGATATCGACCACGCTGAGCGGATGCGGAAGGCCATCGTCAACGCGGCGGGCAAACTGGCTAAAGACAACAGCAAATATGTCATGCGCATCACGGGTGACAGCACCGAGGGCAAGGCCGAGCTCGACCGTTTCATCGACCCGGAAGAGCAGTACCCCGTCATCGCCACCACGTCGCAACTGTTGACCACCGGCGTCGATGCCAAGACCTGCAAGCTCATCGTCATTGATCGCACGATCAACTCGATGACCATGTTTGTCCGTCGTCAGAACATTTGG
>JAFEEX010000067.1 GCA_018240895.1 Pseudomonadota bacterium
GAATGTTATTTGCTTGGGAGCTAAACATCATGACGCAAGTAAAGATATTCATCGTCGCGCTCGCCATGCTCGTCATCGGATTTGGCGCGGGATTTGCGCTGCGTCCGATCATCATGCCGCCCGCCACGTCGGCGATGGCCGTCAGTCCTGCCCCCGTGATCGCCGCACCAGGGGCAGCGCGTGGTATGCAGTATTTCGCCGCGAACCTCGACGAAGCGCGGCGCGTGGTCGCCGGATGCCGCGACGGCTCGGTGCGCGGCGACGAATGCACCAACGCCCAGCAGGCCGTGACGGAAGCCGAAGGCCGTGAACGATTCAAGAAATTCATGGGCCACTGAGGCCGACAAGCTTCAATCGCTTTTTGTGCGCCGCCGCCGAAAGCCGCGATCGGTATCCATGAACCGCGCGAGCATCGGCGCGACCAGCTTTTCGGGTGAGGCCGGCGAGCCGCCCGTCTCGGCCGCCAGCGCCGCGGCATAGGCTTGCAAGTCTCGATGGACGGTGGCGGGTATCTCCACCGTGAGCTTGACCGGCCTATCGTCGGCGAGTGGCCCCAACTTCAATTTGGTCATCGCGTTCCTCCGATGGATTCGAGCACGAGATCGCGGGTGATGACAATGCGCAGGGGATAGCCCGGCCGGATGGTGAGCGTCGGCGGCACGTCGAGTTGGCGGCGCACGATCTGCTGTCCCGTCTGATTGATGGTGTCCTGCGTCCCGTAGCGAAGCGCCTGCACCAGCGAGCTGTTGTTATTGGTTGCCATCTCGGACCCGATGCCGAGCAGCGTGGAGATGGCGGCGGCCTTGAGCATGTTGCCCCAATGCTGGTCGACGCGATCCTGCAAGCCCGCATATCCTGCGGCGTCGGTGCCTGGCTGGCGTTCGAGAACGATCGAGCGGCCATCCGGCAGGATCAGCCGATCCCAGGCGAGCAGCACGCGGGTCTGCCCGGCGGTGATCTGACTATCATATTCGCCGATCAGCCGCGCGCCCTGCGGGATGAGCAGGATTCGGCCGGTGATGCTGTCATAGACGTTCTGCGTCACCTGAGCGGTGATCTGGCCGGGAAGGTCCGACCGGATGCCGGTGATGAGCGCGGCCGGGATGATACTGCCAGCCTGGACGATGTTGGGCGATGCCGGAGCGGTCAGCCGCTCGACGCTGACCGTCCGCTGGTTGGACGCCTGCGCCATGAAGGCCTGCTTTGCAGCCTGGTCGCCCTGGCTGGCGGCCTGCTGTGCGGGAGCCGGCGTATCTGATGGCACGGCGGCGACGGGCTGCGCTGCCGCTCCGGCTACGGCGGCCGTGCCGCCGCCCAGGAAGACCGAACTGGTTCGCGCTGCGTCACGCTCTTGGCTGATGCGCTGGCGGGCGGCTTCCTCGGCTCGCGCGCCGGCATCGGGCTGGCCGGCTTGCGCGCCGATCGGCGGCACGGGAACGGCCTCGCCGCGCTGCTGCGCGGAGACGATCGGGCGCCCGAGATCACCGGGGAGCGGCGGCCCGAGCTTTGGGGCATGGCCGTAGTCCTTGGGACCGGATGTGATCGCCTCCCCTGGGCGGCTGTCGGTGTTGTAGAGTTCCTTCGCTTCATGCGGACCGACCGGCCGCAAGGCGTAGATCAGCGAGCCGCCGATGCCGAGACCGGCGGCGACGCCCACCACGGCAAGCGCTTTGCGCGAAAGCCGCATGACGCGCGGCGGATCGCCCCGGAGCTGGAAGGCCTGGCGATCGGCCGGACGCGCGACCGCTTCGGCGACGGGGATGTCGGAAGGATCGCTCATCAGCGCCGCTCCCGGCCATCGTCGCGCACGATCCGCACGCGCTGCTCGCTGCGCTTGTCGCCCAGGCGCAGCTCGGCGGCGGCAAACAGGCGATCGACCACCATGTAACGGCCCTGCACGCGGTAATTGACCAGTTCGGCGTCGCCGGCTGCGCCGGTCACGAACAGCGGCGGCATCTCGCCCTGCGAGATCCCGGCCGGAAATTCGATGAACACCTGCCGGCCATCGTCGAAGGCGCGGGCCGGCCGCCATGGCGCACGATCGCCGTCGATCCGGTAGCGGAAATTGAGCGCTGCCAGGTCCACGCCAGCCGCGACCGGCACGGTGGCCGCGGCAGCAGCGTTGCGGCCCTGCAAGGCGATCAGCGCATCTCGCGGATAGGTCCAGCTCACCGACGCCATGTAGGTTGCTGCACCCGCGCGCAGTTCCAAATGATAGGTGCGCCGGTCGGTGTTGATGACGAGGTTGGTCGAAAGGTCGGGCCGGGTTGGTTTAACGAAGATATGCACCCGAGCTGTCGCGCCCGCGCCGCTGGTCGTATCGCCGATGATCCAGCGCACGGTATCGCCCGCCGCAACCGGCCCGGCCCCGACTAGCTGCTCGCCTTCCTGAAGCGCGATGTCCGTCACCTGGCCGGGCGCGGCATAGACCTGATAGAGCGCACCGTCCGTCCACGGATATTGCTGGATCGCATTGAGGAAGCCGTCGCGCACCGGCTGCATGCGGGCAGCCGCGTTAGCCGCGTCGACACGGTTGCGCGGATCGGCGGATTCCGGCGGACGCGGGCTTTCGCCGACTGGCTTCAACTGGCCTGGAAGCGGCAGCGGCTCGGGGATCGCCACCACCTCGACCGGCTTGGGCGGCTCGGGCGCCGGAGTGGCCGCGATCTCGGCCGGCGGCGGATTGTCATAGGCGATGGCCGGCGGCTTGGCTGACGTGGTGGCGCAAGCGGCGAGCACGGAGGTTGTGGCGAGCAGGACCGCCGAGGCGGCGCGACGAAGCATTGGGCGTCTCATTGCGACAGCTCCTTTGACCAGTTGAGGGCGTTGACGAAGACCCCGAGCGGGTTCTTGCGCAGGGCGTCGGGCGTGCGCGGGGCCACGAAAACAACGGTGAGGATGGCCGACCAGCGCTCGGTGGCGGCAAGGCTGCCGTCCTGATAGCGCCGCTCTGTCCAGGCCACCCGGAAGCTGTCGGGCGAAGCACGGATCACGCTCGACACGTCCACCGCGACCTGGACCTTGCCGATCTGAGCGAAGGGGTCGTTCGCCCGCGCATAGTCGTTGAGGAACAGCGCGCCTTTGTCGGTGGTGAAGTCGTAGGCGCGAAGCCAATTCTGGCGGACGATGATCGGATCGGCAGGGATGCTGCGCACCTGCTCGATGAACCGGGCGAGGTGGAACGCGGTCTGCGGATCGGTGGGACGATAGTCGGCCTCTGCGGGCGCGACGACCTGCGCCTCGCCGAGCTTATCGACCTGCACGACCCACGGCACGATATGACCACGCGCGGATTGCCAGACGAGGCCACCTGCAAGTCCGCCCGAGAGCGCCAGCGCGCCAAAGAAGGCGAGCCGCCAGTTCTTCGCCTGCACGCGGGCCGAGCCGATCCTGTCGTCCCAGGCTTGGGCGGCGCGCTGATAGGGTGTGGTCGGCTCGGGGGTCTGGCCGTAGCGGATGGTTGGGCGTCGGAACATGGGCGGTTAGTCCTTCTGGCTGAGATCGACGGACGCACCGCTCCCGCCACCGTCGCCGGAACGCAGCGTGTGGGCGGCGACGGTGGCGCCGTGGGTTAGCTCCGAGCGGCGTTTCATGTTGGCTGTCCAGGCGGGCGGTCCATCAGGCGACGGCGCGGGCGACGAGGCGCCCCCCGAGATCGTGCCGCCCGTTGCGGTCACGGCCGCGCGGCCACCCGAGCGATAGCTATCTTTTAGGGATGCTGCTGCCTTGCGGAGCGGCGACATGGCCGCGCCCGCTGCCACTCGGCCAACGCCGGCGCCACCGCCCGCAACGGCCGCTCCGCCGGTCTTGCCGGCCGAGCCGAGCGCATAGGCGCTGCTCGCCGCCCCCGAAGCGAACGCACCGCCTCTGGCCGCGCCCCCGATCATGCCGGCAGCCGCGCCGACGCCAAGACGGGCGGCGGCAGCGCCACCGACGAGCGCGCCGCCGGCGGCAAGCGCGGTTCCGGCCGCAGCGCCTGCGCCAAGCGCGGGGCCGCCCGAGACGATGCCGTTGGCGATGCCGGGGCCGAAGATGGCGAGGCCGAACAACGACAGAGCAGCGAGCGCGATCGCCATGACCTGATTGATGTCGGGCGCCGTGCCGAGGTTTGCGCTGGTGAACTGGCTGAACAGCGTCGTGCCGATGCCGGTGATAACCGCGAGCACCAGCACCTTGATGCCGGTGGAGACGATATGGCCGAGCACCCGTTCGGCCATGAAGGCGGTCTTGTTGAAGAAGGCGAAGGGCAGCAGCACGAAGCCAGCCAGCGTCACCAGCTTGAACTCGATCAGCGTGATGAAGACCTGCACCGCGATGATGAAGAAGGCGAGCACTACGATGACCCAGGCGAGCAACAGGACGAGGATCAATGCGAGGTTCGAGAACACCGCCCACAGGTTGGAGAATTGCCCTGCCGCATCCATCAGCGGCTTGGCGGCCTGCAAGCCTGTCGCCGCGATCGTGCCGGGCTTCATGAAATCGGCGATCGACATCGCCCCGCCGCTCGCCTTGAGGCCGAGGCCGGCGAAGGACTGGAACACGATGTTGGCGAGGCTGGAGAAATTGCCGATGATGAACGCGAAGACGCCGATGTAGAGCGTCTTCTTGACGAGGCGCTGAAGCACGTCCTCGTCGGCGCCCCAGGCCCAGAACAGCCCGGCGAGCGTCACGTCGATGGCGATCAGCGTGGTCGACAGGAAACTTACCTCACCGCCGAGCAGGCCGAACCCGCTGTCGATGTAGCGGGTGAAGACGCTGAGAAACGTGTCGATGACGCTGGTATCATTCATGGCGCGGGGGTCTCGGTTGCGGTAGCTGCGGATTCGCCCGCATCCGCTGCGGGCGCAGGAGTATCCTGACGGAAGAAGCGGCGGCGGTTCTCGGCCCAGGCCGCTTCGCAGCCCGAGTCCGGCATGGTGAGCGTCGCGCAGCGTTCGAGTTCGCGTGCGAGCCGGTCCTGGCGCGCCTCCCCGCGCTCGGCGGCGGGCGGGGCTTGCGCGGGCTCAGGTTTGTGGACGGCGGCAACGATCGCCACCGTCATCATCAAGCCCGCCAGCGCGGCGACGCCCGCGATCTTGGCCGTGCGCGAGGATGCGTGCAGCATCGGACGCTTGTCCTCAGTTGCCCATGAAGCGGCGGAACCGTTCGCGGCCCTCCGCCTCCTCGGCCGTATGCCGCGCGGATTCGAGCGCCTGCGCGCGGCCCTGCGCCGCGACGGCGGCCGTCAGGTCGGCGAGCTGCTGCGATTGCAGCGCGAGAAGCTGATTGCCAGCCTGCGCGGCCTGAAGCGCGCCGGTGGCCGACTGGCTGGCCGAGACCAGGCCGGTCATCGTCGTGCGCGCGCCGTCGATGTTGCCGACGACACCGGCCTGTACCTTCAGCGAGTCCTCGAACGCGCCGACACTATCCTCCCAGCGCGCATTCGCGTTGGCGACCATCTGCGCCTGCGTGCCGGTCAGCGCCGAGCCGGTGTAGCGGCTGGTGAACGCCTGCTGGATGTTCTGCACATCATAGGCGATCCGCTGCGCCTGGCCGAGAAGCTGCTGGGTGCGCTGAACCTGCTGCTGCAACTGCTGGAGCTGGCTGAACGGCAGCGAGGCGAGATTCTTCGCCTCGTTGATGAGGCTTGTCGCCTGCTGCTGGATTTGCTGGATCTGGTTGTTGACCTGTTGGAGCGAGCGAGCCGCCGTCAGCACGTTCTGCGCATAATTGGTCGGGTCATAGACGATCCCGCCAAAACCGAACTGCGCGTAAGCCGGCATCGGAGCGACCACCGGCGCGATGGCCGTGGCAGCGAGCACGCCGGCCAGGACGGCGCGGCGAAGATTCATTCTGGTCATAGCGGTAACTCCTGCTGAGGTTGATGCCGGGGATCGGAGGGAAGAAGTTCTACGGCCCAGACGCAGCCGCGATGGCGCAGCCACTCGGCCGCGAAGGCGGACGCCCCACGGGTCTCGATCAATTCGGCGATGCGGAGCTGGTCGGTTTTCGAGGACGCGGCGGCGAAGGCCAGCGCGACTTCGCCTAGCCCCAGCTCGAACAGCCGGTTGCCGCGCCGCGACTGGCAATAATAGTCGCGCTTCGGCGTTGCCCGGCTGAGGATTTCGATCTGGCGGGCGTTGAGCCCGAAGCGCTCATAGATCGCCGCGATCTGCGGTTCGGCCGCGCGCTCGTTGGGCAGGAAGATGCGCGTCGGGCAGCTTTCGATGATGGCCGGCGCGATGCTCGACGTTTCGATGTCCGCGAGGCTCTGGGTGGCGAAGATGACGCTCGCGTTCTTCTTCCTGAGCGTCTTCAACCATTCGCGGAGCTGCGCTGCGAAGTCGGGGCTGTCGAGCACCAGCCAGCCTTCGTCGATTATGATGAGCGTGGGCGAGCCGTCCAGCCGGCCTTCAATCCGATGAAACAGGTAGGACAGGACGGCTGCGGCCGAGCCAGCGCCGACCAGGCCTTCGGTCTCGAACGCCTGGACCGACGCCTCGCCGAGTCGCTCCACTTCGGCGTCGAGCAAACGGCCCCACGGCCCGCCGATGCAGTAGGAGGCGAGCGCCTGCTTGAGTTGCTGGGATTGCAGCAGGACGGCGAGACCCGTGAGCGTGCGTTCGCCAATCGGCGCCGAGGCCAGCGATCCGAGCGCGGACCAGATATGCTCCTTGGCCTGCGGATCGACCGCGACGCCTTCGGAGGCGAAAATCGCGGCCAGCCATTCGGCCGCCCATGCCCGCTCGGCGGGATCGTCGATATGGGCGAGCGGTTGGAGCTGCACGCCGTCGCCGGCCTCGTCGGCGAGCATCCCGCCCAAATCCTGCCAGTCGCCGCCCATTCCGAGCGCGGCGGCGCGGATCGAACCGCCGAAGTCGAAGGCGAAGATCTGCGCACGCTCGTAGCGACGGAACTGCATCGCCATCAGCGCGAGCAGCACGGACTTGCCGGCGCCGGTTGGCCCGACGATCAGCGTATGGCCGACATCGCCGACATGAAGGGAAAACCGGAACGGGGTCGAGCCTTCGGTCTTGCCGTAAAGCAAGGGAGGAGCGCCGAAATGCTCGTCCCGTTCCGGCCCCGCCCATACCGCTGATAGGGGGATCAGGTGGGCGAGATTGATGGTGGAGATCGGCGGTTGGCGGACATTGGCGTAGGTGTGGCCGGGCAGACTCCCCAGCCACGCCTCGATCGCGTTCATGCCCTCGGGAATGACCGTAAAATCGCGGCCCTGGATGACCTTCTCGGCAAGCCGCAGCTTTTCGGCGGCAATGGCAGGATCGCGGTCCCACACCGTCACCGTCGCGGTGACGTAAGCCATGCCGGCATAGTCGGCGCCCAACTCCTGCAGGGCGGTGTCCGCATCGGCGGCCTTGTTCGAGGCATCGCTGTCGAGCAGCGTCGATGCCTCGTTGGTCATCACCTCTTTCAATATGGCGGCGACCGACTTGCGCTTGGCGAACCATTGCCGCCTGATCTTGGTCAGCAGCCTGGTGGCATCGGTCTTGTCGAGCATGATCGCGCGGGTCGCCCAGCGATATTCGAAGGCGAGACGATTCAGCTCGTCGAGCAGGCCGGGGAATGTGGCGCTCGGGAATCCGACGATGGTGAGCGTGCGGAGGTGATGGTCGCCCAGGCGCGGCTCCAGCCCGCCCGTCAGCGGCTCGTTGGCGAGCAGCGCGTCGAGGTGCATGGGCGTTTCGGGAACACGCACACGCTGGCGTCGGGTAGAAATGGTGCTGTGCAGGTAGGTCAGCGTCTCGGCGTCATCGAGCCAGCGCACCTCCGGCACGAAGCCTTCGACGAGGTTCAGAACGCGGTCGCTGCGATCGGTGAACCCCTTGAGTAGCTCCCACGGATCGACGCCGTTGGTGGAGCGCCCCTCATAGAGCCAGCCTTCGGCGCGTGCCGCTTCCTCGGCCGGCGGCATCCACAGCAGTGTCAGGAAATAGCGGCTATCGAAGTGCGCGCCCTTCTCGCGGAACTGTTCGCGCCGCTCCAGATCGACCAGCGAAGACACGGGATCGGGAAACTCCGACTTCGGGTAGTCGAGCGCGGGTGTGCGCTGGGCTTCGACGAAGATCGCCCAGCCCGACCCGAGCCGGCGTAGCGCGCTGTTCAACCGTGCGGTCGTGGAGACCAGCTCGGCCGGCGTGGCGCTGTCGAGATCGGGGCCGCGAAAACGGGCCGTGCGCTGAAAGCTGCCGTCCTTGTTTAGAACAACGCCTACGCCGACCAGTGCGGCCCAAGGCAGGAAGTCGGCGAGATGGGCCGCATGCCCACGGTATTCGCGAAGGCTCATCATGGCTGCATCCATGTCGGGTAACGGAGGTGGCGGCGGGCGACGTCCACGAACTGCGGGTCGCGGCGCGCAGCCCAGACCGAGAGCGCATGGCCGATCGCCCAGATGACGAGGCCCGCGATCCAGAGACGCAGGCCGAGACCGATCGCGCCCGCCAGCGTCCCGTTGACGATGGCGAGCGCCCGCGGCGCGCCGCCGAGCAATATCGGCTCGGTCAGCGCCCGGTGGACGGGAGCGGAGAAGCCCGCGATCGGCTCGCTCGCGTCCATCAGACGAGCGCCCCGCCGCCGAAGCTGAAGAACGAGAGGAAGAAGCTCGACGCGGCGAAGGCGATCGACAGTCCGAATACGATCTGGATCAGCCGCCGGAAGCCGCCCGATGTATCGCCGAACGCGAGGGTTAGGCCCGTCACGATGATGATGATGACCGCGATGATCTTGGCGACCGGTCCCTCGATCGATTGGAGGATCGATTGGAGCGGCGCTTCCCACGGCATCGACGACCCCGACGCATAAGCGGGAACGGCGACGGTCAGCGCGATCACACTGGCGGAAGTGGTGAGCATGGCGCGGCGTGCGCCATGCCGATGGGCACGGATCATTTGACGTCTCCTGGCTGGGGTTGGGAAAGCGAAGCGATGCGATAGTCGCCGGTGATGGGCTCCAGCCCCTCGACACGCGCCAGCTCGGCGAGACGGCGGCCATGCCCATCGCGGACCAGCACGGCGATCAGGTCGATGGTCTCGGCGAGCAGCGCGCGCGGGACGGTGACGACGGCCTCTTGGATGAGCTGCTCCATCCGGCGCAGCGCGCCCAGCGCGGTGCCGGCGTGGATCGTGCCGATGCCGCCGGGATGTCCGGTGCCCCAGGCTTTGAGAAGATCGAGGGCTTCTGCGCCGCGCACCTCGCCGATCGGGATGCGGTCGGGCCGCAGGCGGAGCGAGGAGCGGACAAGATCGGACAGCGAAACGACGCCATCCTTGGTCCGCATGGCGACGAGGTTTGGCGCGGCGCATTGTAGTTCGCGCGTATCTTCGATCAGAACGATACGGTCGGTAGTCTTCGCCACCTCGGCCAGGAGCGCGTTGACCAAGGTAGTCTTGCCGCTGCCAGTGCCACCCGCGACGAGGATATTGGCACGGGCCGCGACACCATCGCGCAACGCGGCCGCCTCGGCCGCCGACATGATCCCGGCCGCCGCATAATCGTCGAGCGTGAACACCGCCACGGCAGGCTTGCGGATCGCGAAAGCCGGGGCTGCGACGACGGGCGGCAACAGTCCCTCGAACCGTTCGCCACCTTCGGGCAATTCGGCCGAGACGCGCGGCGATCGGGCATGAACCTCGACGCCGACATGATGCGCAACCAGGCGGACGATCCGTTCACCGTCCGCGGCGCTCAGCAGTTCGCCGGTGTCGCTGATACCGTCGCCGAGGCGATCGACCCACAGCCGCCCGTCGGGGTTCAACATGACCTCGATCACGGCGGGGTCGTCGAGCCAGGCCGCGATCGACGATCCGAGGGCCGTGCGCAGCATTCTCGCGCCGCGCGATTTCGCCTCTGATCGGATCGGGTGGATGGTCAAGGAACTGGCCCCTCACTTGGGCCGGGCGAACCACCGCCCGGCTGTCGGGGCACATCAAGAGAGGCAGAAACGGGGGCTAAGCAACAGATAGATGAGGGCGTAGTAGAGGCGGCGGCAGAAACTTACCGATGGCGGATCGACCCCCTGGCCATTCCTTCAATCGGTCCGCATTTACTCCGAATCGGTCGCGGATTTGGGCCACACATCTTCGGGCATTTCGTCGAGCAGGCTCTTGCCGCTCGCATAGCGCCGGCCAAGCGTTTCGACGAAGCCCTCATAGCGCTTGCGACCTTTCACTTGGGCGGCGGCCTGATCCTCGTCCGGCAGCGGGGGCGTCACCGATAGCCAGAAGCGGACGAACAACGCCAGCGCCTCGGTCGAAAGGCCGGTGTTCCGCTCCAACCGCTGGATCTGGCGTGATAGGCGGTCGAGCCGCCGGGCAAATGCCGCCTCCATGCGATCTGCGCCGTCCGGCGACAGATAGGACGTGACCGCCGCCTCGACGATCGCCGATCGCGAGATGCGTCGCCGGATCGCCAGCTCATCGATCTGCTTGGCGAGCGCGGGAGGAAAATAGACGTTGAGCCGAACGCGCATCGTCGTCGCCTACAGTTCGAGGCCATCGCCGGGATCGAGCGATGCCTGCCGCGCCAACCCCTGCATCCGGCGACGCACAGCCGCCTGCCTGGCCGCATCGTCCTGCTCGTCATCGACGATCGAAAACTCCTGTGCGGGCGGCGGCGTCTCGGGCGCGATGGCGACATGCTCTGGGAGCTCGGGTTCACGGCGGAGCCCGCCATTGGCAGCGTCCTCCTGTGCGCGCACGATCCGCGCCACGTCGGCCGGATCAGCGGCGGCGGCGCGGCCGGTCCAGTCATCGGGACGCGCCGCACCTGCGATCGGCTTGGGCGCATCCATGATCCGCTCGGACAAGCGACGGTCCTGAAAATAGCGCGCTTTCTTAGCGCGGATCGGATGGACCCCCGCCACCATCACGATTTCATCGTCAGGCGGTAGCTGCATCACCTCGCCAGGCGTGAGGAGCTGACGCGCGGTCTCCGATCGCGACACCATCAGGTGCCCAAGCCAAGGCGACAGACGATGCCCCGCGTAATTCTTCATCGCTCGCATCTCGGTCGCAGTGCCGAGCGCGTCCGAAACACGCTTGGCGGTGCGCTCGTCGTTGGTGGCGAAGCTCACCCGGACATGGCAGTTGTCGAGGNNGTCGAGGATCGCGTTGTTCGGCCCGTATGCCTTCTCGATCTGATTGAGCGACTGCGCGATCAGGAACGCCTTCAAGCCATAGCCTGCCATGAACGCCAGCGCGGACTCGAAGAAGTCGAGCCGGCCGAGCGCCGGGAACTCGTCGAGCATCAGGAGGACGCGCTGGCGGTTGCCCTTCGGCGTCAGCTCCTCGGTCAGTCGCCGCCCGATCTGGTTGAGGATGAGGCGGATGAGCGGCTTGGTGCGCGAAATGTCGCTGGGCGGCACAACGAGATAGAGCGTCGCCGGCCTCTCGCCTTCAATCAGATCCGATATGCGCCACTGGCAGGCTCGCGTGACCTGTGCCACGACAGGATCACGGTAGAGCCCGAGAAACGACATGGCGGTCGAGAGCACGCCCGACCGCTCGTTGTCGGATTTGTTCAGCAGTTCGCGCGCGGCCGAGGCGACGACAGGATGCACGCCCGCTTCGCCCAGGTGCGGCGTCGCCATCATCGCGGCTAGCGTCTGCTCGATCGTGCGTGACGGATCGGAGAGAAACGACGCCACGCCGGCCAGCGTCTTGTCGGCTTCGGCATAGAGGACGTGGAGGATCGTGCCGACCAGCAGCGAGTGCGAGGTTTTCTCCCAATGGTTCCGCCGCTCGAGACTGCCTTCGGGATCGACCAGCACGTCGGCGACATTCTGCACGTCGCGCACCTCCCACTGGCCGCGCCGCACCTCCAGCAGCGGATTATAAGCGGCGGACACCGCGTTGGTCGGATCGAACAGCAGCACGCGCCCATGCTGCGACCGGAAGCCGGAGGTGAGCTGCCAGTTCTCGCCCTTGATGTCATGGACGATCGCCGATCCCGGCCAGGTCAGCAGTGATGGCACGACCAGACCGACGCCCTTGCCGCTCCGCGTTGGCGCGAAGCACAGCACATGCTCGGGGCCATCGTGACGCAGATAATCGCGGGCGAGCTTGCCGAGCACGACGCCGTTCGGCCCCAGCAGTCCTGCGGCGCGAATTTCCTTCTCGCTGGCCCAGCGCGCCGAGCCGTATGTCTCCGCGTTCTTCAGCTCGCGCGCGCGCCACACGGACATGCCAATGGCGACAGCGATCGACACGAACCCGCCCGACGCGGCGATGAACGCGCCGGTCTGGAATATGGCCGGCGCATAGGCATCGAACGAGAACCACCACCAGAAGAAGGCCGGCGGCGGATAGACCCGCCAGCCGAAAGCCATGAACCAGGGCGGCCCCAGCTCGGGCTGATAGGCGAGCGCGGCCGCCGTCCATTGCGTCGCGCCCCACACACCGGCGAGCACGATCAGGAACACGGTGATGATCTGGCCCCACAATATCTTGGTCGCGGACATACTTGTCTCCTTGCGCTGGCTAGAGGCCGAGGCCGCGCTTGCGGCTCATCATCAGGTCGAGCCCGCCGCCTTCCCGGATCACGCCGGACACCTGACGGCCGAGCTGCTGTTCGAGGGCGCTTGCCCAGGGTACGAGGCGGAATCCGAGGCCGTCGTCGATCATGGCGAAGCGGCCGGACGCGAGCGCGAGCCGCTGGCGGACGACGCCGGCGATCTTCTCGCCCGCTTGCGTCGGCCGATAGGCCAGGCCCGTCTCGCCCGCGACCTTCGCGCCAACCGAGTCCAGCTCGCGCCGCCGCAGCGTGTCGATCAGACCGCGCTCGAACACCGCCCGCTCGCCATAACGCCTGGCCAACCCTTCGCGCACGAGATGATCGGTGCGGGCGTCCATCGCGCGGCGCACCTCGGCGCCGAACCCACCGTCCGCGACCCCGGCGCCGCGTTCGATCAGCCGGTGGTCAAGCCAGGTCGCGCCGGGCGCTTTCACCTGAGCCGACAGGTCGAGGTCGGATCGCGTTGCGAGGATCAGGGTTGGCTTGGGCTCGCCGGACTTGCCGACCGCCCGCAGCTCGACGATGCCACCGAGCTTGGGGCTGGGCTCCAGCGCCTCGATGCCGGGCAAGCGGACATGATGCACGCGGCCGTCCGTCCCGTCGATCACGGCGTAGGCCGCGCCGGTCAGCTCATCGTGCAGCCCCTTGTCGATCAGCCGGCCGACGATCGGTTTCTCGGGCGTGGCGTTCACGACGACATAGCTATCGAGCGGTCGGTCTTGTCCGTGATCCTTGAGCGCCTGGCCGATGGTGCGGATGATGTCTCCGCGCGCGGCTAGCTCGCGCAACTTCGCCTGCGCGCCCTCGGCGACTGCCCACCGGCCCGGCTCGCCCTCGGCGGCGAGCCCCATCGTCTCAAGGTGCTGCAACCGGCCGACCATTAGCCGGCGAAGGCGCGGGTCGTCCGGGCCGGGCCGATCTGGACGCAGGTCAATGACGCCCAACTCGTCCGCGGTGCGCTGGATTTCGGTATCGAGCCGGGTCCAGCGCTCCGCCGTCACCTCGCGGTCGAGCGCTTGGCTGATTTCATGCTCGGGCTTCGGCCCCAGCTCGGCGAAGGCCAGCTCCTCGGCGCGCGAGCGCAAGCCGTGGCTGATATAGTCGCGGGCCATGACAAGATCGGCACCCTGGTCGGTGACGCCTCGAACGAGCAGATGGACGTGCGGGTTGTCGGTATTCCAGTGATCGACTGCGACCCAATCGAGCCGTGTCCCCAGGTCCGCCTCCATCTGGCGCACGAGGTCGCGGGTATATTCGCGCAGGTCGGTCAGCTCGCCCGCATCCTCGGGCGAGACGATGATGCGGAAATGGTGCCGGTCGTCCTTGCAGCGCTCGGCGAACGCACGATCGTCGGCGCGATCGGACTCGGCGTCGAACATGCGCGTCCGCGAGCCGTCGCGGGTCACGCCTTCGCGCTTGAGATAGGCGATGTGCGCGGACAGCGGCGCCATGCGCCGGCCGCCGATGCGGTGGCGCACCGGCAACGCCTTCACCAGCACGCGCCGGCCGGAGCCGAACAGGCGGCTGCGCGCGAAGGCCGTGCGTCCCTTCCCGAAGCTCGATTGGCCGCGCCGGCCGGGTCCGCCCCAACCCCCGCGCTGGCTGCCGCCGCTCATCGCCGCGACGCGCAGCACCTCGGCGACCAGCCCGCGCGCATTGCGGCCCTGCGCCNNCCGGCCGAACGCGGAACTCGCGCTCCTCACTCATGGCCGGGCCGTTTTCCGCCGAAAACTGGCCGTGGTGCCGTTCGGCGGGTTGAAATACCTAACTTTTTCCTTCCGAGCGGCACGCTCGCCGACCGACGCCCCCACGTTAGCCATATGAAAAGCCTTGGCTTTTCGGCGAAACGGGGTGCGGCTTGTATCTTGCCCTCGTCCCCTCCAGCTCCTTCCTGCCCCTTCGCCCTTCTCACCGAGAGGGACCAACAATCCGAAAAGCCCGCCGATCATTGCGGTCGGCCCGCGCGGGCGCGGGGAACGAACAGCGTGTCAGCCGGGGCAGCGTCACGCGGCGGAACGACGGCCACGTTGTCGGCCGTGGTGCTGACGGACGGCGGATTGGCGGTCGTCGCTGCCGCCGCGATCCCGCTGTCGGATTGTGCGGCGGACATCGCATCCTGCGCACTCGCCACGCGCACGAACAGCGCGGCACGACGCCAGGAGAACGGATCGGGAAGCGGTGCGGTGGCTAGCGGAACGTCGCCGCCCCCGCCGGTGATCGACCCCAGCCTTGCGAGATAGGCGCGCGTTTCAGCGGGCAGCGGACGGCCGCGCGACAGGTAATCGTCGGTGCGTCCGGTCCCGGCGTTATAGGCCGCAAGCATCGCGGTCGCATCGCCGTAGCGGTCGTGCATCTCGCGCAGATAGGCCGCGCCCGCCATGATGTTGTCGTGCGCGTCGAAGGGGTCGGCGCCGAACCCGTAGCGTGCGCGCAGATGGCCCCAAGTCGCGGGCATGATCTGCATCAGCCCCATCGCGCCAGCCGTCGAAACCGAGTGCGCGTCGCCGTTGCTTTCGACGCGCATGACGGCCCAAATCCATGCCTCGGGAATGCCGAACCGCCGCGCGGCGTCGGCGACATACCCGGCATAGGGATGACGGGCCGGGGCGCGATCGGCGGAGACATCCTGCGCCCATGCCGCGACCGGCCCGACGTCGGGCAAAATCAGCAGGATCGCCAGCGTCAGAGCCGATCCGACTCCGCTTCTACGCCAGCCTGCCAGCGTGCTCGCTGCGGTAAAGGGTGCGCGCGGAACGCCGGCCGTTGGCCGCCCTTGACCTTCGCTGCGCGCGCCGGCCGGCCTGCGACCGAGCGGGACGAAGGGATGAGACGGCTTTCCCGCGAACCAAGGGATGATCGAGACGCGCACCGCTTCAATCCTCCTCGCGGCGCTTTTGCGGCCGGTTCCAGCGCAGCGCCCAGGCGCTGTCCTCATCGCCGATGCGGAACAGCGCGGCGCGGATCGGCTGCGAGAAGCTGGGGTCGTCGAGTCGCAGCGAGACGTAGTGACCGGCGCGCTCGCCAGTCTCATTCCAGCCCGCGCCCACCTCCGGGCCATTGTCGGTCTTACCGAGATGGACACGCCAGTCGGGCGCGTTCTCACCGTCCTGCGGGTCTGCTGGAACGATGCGGAGCGCCACGTCGAGCGTCATCGTCTCGATGCGGCCCTGGAAGCCTTTGGGTGTGCGGGTGAATGTGCCGATCTGCATGGGATGGTCCTTTCGGTTGGCGGCTGGATGGCGGGTCACGGCTGCACGCCGCGCCAGACGAGCGGTGCGCCGGGGGCATCGCGGGTGAGGATCGGGATTGCGCGGCCGATCACGGTCGAGCCCGGCAGCGGACCGAAATACCGGCCGTCCAGGCTGTCGGGGACGGTGGGATTGAGCAGCAGCAGTTCGCCGGTCGCCAGCGTGCGACAGCCCTGCCAGACAGGCAGTGGACGGCCGAGCCGGTCGCGCTTGCGCGCAACGGCGACGGGCCGCCGATCGACGCTCACGCTGTCGCCCAGCCGGCAGATGCGCTGTCCTGCCTTGCCGGCGACATGCTTCAGCAGCGGCACGCCTTCGCCCAGATAATGGCGCTCGGCCATCCAGCGCGCGAGACGCTGGGGCGGCGTGACGGCGACCAGCGCGCCGGGCGGCGGGTCGCGCTCGGGCTTGATCCGGTAGAGGCCGAGCGGCGCGCTGGCGCTGGCGTTCCACAGCACGCGCGGCACGGGATGAATGGCGGCGATCGCAGCGAAAGCAGCGGTGAACCCGGTTGCGGCGGCGACAGTGGCGCGGACATAGAAGCGGCGCGTCATCCCTCGATCTCCCGGCGCTTCAGCCAGGCGCGATGGCGCTCAAGCGTGTAGAGACGCGGCGCTTGTCCGGCGGCGATGCGGTTGGCGACATGGCGCCAATGGTCGGGCGCGGCGTCGCAGGGATCGACGCCCGCGGCCTCGGTCGCGTCGATCGCCGCGAGCGCTTGGCTGACCTTCGGCCAACCCTCGATCTTGAGCAGGATGTCGCCGCCAGGCCGCACGAAAGGTAGCGTCGTGAACGCCTCGCCCGCGCTGACCGCGCGCACGACATCGATGCGTGAGCTGACCGTTCCGTAGTCGTTCGCCGCCCAGCGGACGAACGCGAAGATCGCGCCGGGGCGAAAGCGGACGATGCGGCGTCGGCGGTCGACAATCTCGTCCGCCGCGACGCGGCCGAACCTGATCCAGTGCTCGATCCGCTTTTCGATCCACGTCAGCTCGACGCAGGTCATGTCGTCATCGGACGGCTGGCGGTGGCGCATGGGTGACGGCGGGACGCTCATCGCCGGCTCCGAGCGATGGCGGAGTCCGCGCGCGGCATGAGATCGTCCTGCCCCGGATCGGAGGTCGAATGCTTGATGCCGATGTCGGCCCAGGCGCGCAGGTCATCGACCGCATAGACGACGCGGCCGCCGATCCGGCGGTAGGCCGGGCCGGTGCCAAAATAGCGGTGCTTCTCAAGGGTCCGACCGGAGAGGCCGAGAAAGCGCGCGGCTTCCGGCGTTCGCAGGAAGCGGGGCGGCAGATTGGTGGGCGTATCGGACAAGGGATGGCTCCTGCGGGCGGTGGCGGCAGGAGGCGTAAATGACAGGCTGGAAGCGGCCGGGTGGGGTACGAAGATGTGCGGCCGCAGCGATACGACCACCCCTCGCAAAGCCCGCTCAAGGTCGGGAAATCAGCGGATGCGCAGGAGCTTGCGGTAGTCGCCGTTGACGAAAGCGGTCGCATCGCGAACCAGACGCACGACGAACGAACGTGAAGCCGACATCTTCCAGTCGCTCGCCGATAACCGGATCGCATCGTCGCGGCCCAGTTCGGTAGCGATCTCGCGGTAAGTCGCGCCGGCGTCGCGCAGGTCGAGCGCGCGGAGCATCAGGTCGAGCCGGACAAGCCGGTAGGCGGTGAGCGGCCAGCCGCGCGGCAATGGCCCCGGCGCGCGGCCGAGCAGACGGCGGTGGAAACGCTGCAGGCTCGCGATGCGGGTGATGAAGTCCTTGTCGAGCGGGATGACGGCGGCGAGCGGCTGGCCGGGGAGCGCCGCGCGGAGCCAAAGCCGATGCTCGCCCGCAGCGTCGGCGACGATGACATGACGTCCGTCGATCCCGGCCAAGTCGGCAAGCAGCGCACCCAGCGCGCGCGGATCGACCGGGGCTGCTGCCTCAAATCCTTCCGGTGCGGCGTCCAGGATGACCGTGATGGCGGTCAGTTCGGGGCGCCAGGCGACCGGCTCTGACAGGTCATCCGGCGCTGTCGCGAAAGGACAACCCCCAGCGCCGCGCGAATGCCGCCTCGGCGGTGTTCCTCGCGACGGCGCCGCTCGCGATGCTTTGCTGCATCTGCGCATGTTCGGCGCGGTAGGTGTGGTTCCTTCGCAGGAATTCAGCAGCTAGATCGGCGCGCCCGAGCGCGCCGGATAGACCGTCGGCGCGCCGCTGGCGACGCCGTGGCGGCGTCGGCATGGCATCCTCCCATGTGCGTATCGCACATATTTCAGGGATGTCATGATGGCGTCGTGATCGCCCCCAGATAGCGCAAAGGTTGCGCACAACCATGCCTGTCGCGCGGCGGGACCGGCGGCATAATCACCACCAAATCGGACGAAATATTAACGATTTAACGGCGGTTCCGCACCTAGCAGATGTGCATATCCGATCTCTGTCATCCACCTTGCGCGCGCGAGGTGGCTCGCGTGCATCGCCTTCGCCCGCTCGGGTTCGATTGCGGCATCGATGCCGAAAATCTCGGCGGCGATGGTACGCCAGTCTGCGCCCTCATCCTCGGCATCGAGCAGGCGCAGATAGTCCTGCACATGGCTTTCGTCATACGCCGTCACCTTTGCGGCCTCCGGCGCCTGATCCTTGAATTGGCATCTGTTCATGGCGTTGGTCCCGCCCCGTTAGCCAATCTAGCCGAAATACATCGCCGGGGTATGCGCAAGTCCTGCATCGTTGAATGCACCGATGGCAGAGACGGTGCGCACCGATCCATGAATACAACTTATATAGGATAAACCGAATAAGTTGTATCGTCCAGTTTGCCGCGCATGGACATGCGGCGCCTCGTGGGATTGAACTTTGCCAGATTGAGAAAGGAGAAGGGCTTTACCCAGGAGCGCTTTGCCGAGGCGTCGGGCTTTACCCAACAATATGTAAGCGATCTGGAACGCGGACGGCGTAATCCCACCGTCGTCACCTTGTTTCATCTGGCCTCGGCACTCGGTGTAACGCCGGCGGAACTTGTCGCTGCGACCGATCTCCCCGAGACCGACTAGCCTTCAACTGCACCTGCGAGCCGGACGCCAGTCCGGCGAGCGCGATTGCGACCGCGCGGATCTTGGGACGCGCGGTCGCCGCCGATCCGCCATCGCGGATCGGCGCGAATTGAGGGAACCGCAGGGCCGACATTTCGGCCCTGCGGCAGCGAGCGGTCAGGCCGCTTTGAGGCGCTGCATTCCCTCAGCCAATGTCCAGAGCGCGCGATTGAGCGTCACATTCTGGTCGATACCGTTGATCGCGCGGGTCTGCGCGCGGCGGATACGGCCTTCCGCATTCCGCCTGCGGCCCTGCAACCCGCCCCGAATGACATTCTCCTGTATCACGTTGAACGTATTCCACAGGCTGCCGCCTACGTCCTCGCGGCGGCGAGGCTCGATGATCTGTTCGGGCCGCAGCGGGCTTTCGTCCTCGCCATAACGGGCGACAAGGCTGACCTCGCCGAGCAAGCGCCGCTCGTCCTCGGAAAGCTGAATCCCCTTCATGGTTTCGCTGGCGTCGATCAGCCGGGGGAAGTCCTCGGCCACGGTGTAAACGCCCTCGATAATGTCATGCTCGATATTGCCCTTGTGCGGCACACGAACTTCCTCGAACTGCTCGCCCGCAATCATGGAATTGGTGCAGACGAAGCGCAGCATCCCGGCGAACATCTGATAGGCGCTGGTCCCGTCATGGCTGTTGACGATGATGACCTCGGCGGCTTCGGGCTGGCCGATACCGTCGTCCCGACGCAGGCGCAGCATGTGCTTGGCATGACCGTGACGGCTGCCGTCGCGGGGAACGGACTGGACGGCGAAGAACGGGAACCATCCTTCCCGGCGCAGCCCCTCCACAATGTCGATCGTCGGGACATAGACATAGCGCTCCGACCGGCTGTCGTGCGCCTCGCGGGCGAAGATCGACGGGACGTGGCGATACAGCGCCTCGTTGTCGAGCGGCTCCCTGCCGCTGATCTGGTGGGCATTGCGGCCGAACCGGGTGGCAAGGTGATGGATGCTCATGGGTCTTTCCTTCCTTGGGTTTGGGTTTCCGCGCAGCGGAGCGCCGCGCTGAAACCCTGCCCGTCGGCGAGACCGGGGGGTGCAACCGGCGTGGGCGGCTTCGCGGGGAACCGGCTGCACGGAGCCGCAGGCGGAGGAAGCTGGGCGGAAGCCGCTCCGAAGGGCGCTGGGGGCGGCGCCCCAAGCACCTGCAACATGGCGCCGGGCCTGAGATGGCCCGTCCGCTTATCAGGGCGAAAACAAACACACGAAGGCGCCCCGCTCCGATGGAGCGGGGCGCCGTGTCAGGTCAGCGGGACCAGATCATCGCATATTCGCCGGCGGTGTCGGTCTCGCTCAGGGTAGCGTAGATCGGTGCCGGGAAGCTCGGATCGTCCAGCTTGACCGAGATGTAGTCGCGCTTTTCGCGGCTGGTCTTCTGCCATCCCGCGCCGCATTCGACCGAGCCGACCGCGAGGCGGAAGTCGGGAGACTTGTCGCCTTCCTTTTCGACCGGGCGAAGAGTCGCCTTGGCGTTGAGGGTGAGGGTTTTGATGGTTCCAGTGAAAGAGCCGTTAGCTGCTTGGGTGAAGGTGCCGATGGTCGCCATGTCAAAGTTCCTTTCTCTATCGGGCCACGACCGCCGCGGCCTCGATGGCGATCGGTGAAGCGGGGATGATCGGACGCGCACCGCTTGCGGCCGGAGCACAGCGGAGGATGGCGACGCGCGGCTTTTTTGCTTCGCGATGCAAAGCCGAAGGCGGCGGAAAAAAGTCGCGCGGCGGCGTTGCTCCAGGCCGAGCAAGGCGAAGCCGGCCCCGGTTAGATCAAGCCCATCGAGAGGCCGCACGGTCGCGCCGATGAAGAAACGCGATGCATAGACGGACCATCGGCCCGGTCATCAAGGGTGAAGGCTAACCGGACCTCTGACGAAATCCTCCCATCGTGCGAGCCGACGAACTGAACCGATAATATGGATGACTGTCCATCTACGCCGCGCGGAAATAGTTGCCTGCTCGCGATGATTGAGCTTGCCGACCCTCCAAGGAAATCCGTACTCGCGCGTGTCAGGGCGGTGGCGGGTTTGCGGTGTAGTCGTCGAGAACCGCAACAATACGGTCGAGGAGGTTCGCGAATTTGGAAAAGTCGATCTTGTCCTTCTGCGGCTGGACGACTTTCTCGGCAAACCTGGCCTTGCCGTATTTCCCGGCTTCGCCGTGCTTTTTGTTCGGGTCAAACACCTTCCCGTCAATGACGGTTTTTCGAAGGGCGGGTTCGAACAGATCCTCGATGCAACTCGTTCCCTTGGAACCCATCTCCGGGGTCTTGATGAGATAGAGGTTGGGGGCGAGCCGATAGAATGGATCGGTGGAGGTCCGCGAAATGTGAGGCGCGCCGAGATTTTTGACAACGCTGAAAATGTCATTTGCCCCATCGTCATTGTCGATCAAGACGATAACCGGGTTCGGCAAAGGTCGGTGCCGATAGTGCTTGAGCGCATCCGAGTATTTTCGAATGAAGTGCTTCAGATCCCCCGCACCGTTGCCGATCTGAAGCACGTCATGGATTGCGGCGGAGAAATTCATGAACTTGAGCGTGGGCTTGAACTTACCTTTGTCCATCGCGCCGAGCCGCGGTTGATAGGCGGTGAGCTTCTCTATCGCCGCGCGCAGATAGATGGAATCAGTCTTGCCTTCGGGAATGATGAGCGGCTTCGGAGCCACGACGAAGTTGCGGTAGAAGAGGAAGCGGACATAGAGCTTGCGCGTCGCCGTGGATGTCTCCTCTTTCTTTTTCTCGGCAGCAGGTCGCGTGTCGATCTGATTGCGCACATGGTAGATGTAGCCGAGCATGCCTTGCAGCGGGGCCAGCGAGGTGGCCGGTTCCTGCACATCGGTATCGCCGGGTTTCCCGCCCGCTAGCGCCGCAGGAACCATGCGATAATAGGTTCCGCTGTTGAACAGCGACCAGCACATCGCGCGCACGATGCGGTAATATTCAGGCCGGACGTTCGGCTTCTCGTTGACGAGCAGACCGGTCGCGACCTGTCGCGACCCGCGATATTGCATTCGAGTCTTGGCTGGATTGACCTCGAAATCCGCCTTTTTGAGTTCCTTGAGCAGCGCTGCGCCCAGCTCCCAGTCATGCTTTGATCCAGATACCGGAGCGGCAACGTCGGCCGGAAATGCCTTGGCGTTTGTGGAAAAGGTGATGTCATCGGCATAGCGGGAATAAGTGCATTTCTGCGCCTTGGCGAAACGAACCAGCCGAATGTCGAGCAAGTGTCCGACGATGTTGGAAATAACCGGCGAGCAAGGGCTTCCCTGCGGAAGAACATGGTCGTGGCAGGCGATCTGCGCGATGAGCGTCGCCACCTTGGGATCGAGGGCGAAGCGCTTGTCCTTTATAAAGATGCCGCGCACGCGACCGAAATTGATCGAGGGGAAGAAGTCCTTGAGATCGAGGTTCAGCACATAACGCCGCCGCTTGTGGACGGCCGCGTTGGTCACGATGGACAAATGCTTGGCGAAGCCATGGGAGAGCTGGCGCCGGGGTGTGCCAGCCTTATCGATGTCGGCCAGCGCTAGGTAAAGGACGTTGGCGAGACGTCGTTGCAGAAGTTTCAGCTTGGGCGTCGGAGCGAGAATCTGCCGCTGCGTTCCATCCCGCTTAGGAATGGTGAACGCGATATATTTCTGCGCATCAGGGAGATGATAGACCAGATAGGCAAGCGCGGCGGGCTTGTATCCCAGGATTGCAGCCAGATCATCGAGCGACGTCGCCGCTTGTAGTTTCGCCAGACTAGACACTCCACCCCCCTATAGGTGGCTTACAGGCACTCCTATGCGTTCGATCAGATCGTCCGCTCAGCGGTAAAGCTGCATTAGGGGTAGATGGAGAGCATCACTGCCCAACATCGGTGTCTTATATCGCGATTCTCGATAACAACTCTGCCTGTAAGCCTGCGGCGATTCTTCTCCAGAATGCACAAAACTTCAAGCGTTGACCCGCGAGCCGGGCCATGCCCGGCGAGCGGCGATTGATTTATGCTGAGCCGAAACGGCCGCGCCCGGTCGGGGCGCGGTCGCGATTTTTTTTGCTGCGACACACAAGAAAGACCGGGACCGCGCGAGCGGCCCCGGCCCAATGTCATTATTCGGCGGCAACCGCATAGGATGCTTCGTCGCCCTGTGCTTCGACGTCGATAGGCTTCACTTCGGACGACTGGTCCACGATCCCGGCATCCTCCGCCTCGACAGGCGCAGTTTGCTCCGCCTCCGGCGCGGGCGTCCGCAGGATCGCAGGAAGCCAGCCGGTCCCGACCAGAAGCTGTTCGGCAGTCTGTACCATATCCACCTTCTTCATGTCGGCGATACGGCGGGCAGCATCCTCCGACACCCCTTCGACCACGGCCTCCACGATATTCGCCTTGGTGACACGGCCAAGATAGCTGTCCACGGTCGGCGTCCAGTCCTTCGCCACATCCAGCGCCAGCGCGGTCGCCAGCCTGTCCGCCGTTTGCAGCGAGCGGGGCTTTCGGTCCCACGGCAACCGCAGGGCGTTGACGGTGCGAGCCGCGCAATGCGCCAGCAACGCAATCCGCTTCGCCTCGTCCAGTCCGACGATGAAGCCCCACAAGTCCGCCACGTCGCGCGGCATCCGCTCGGCCCATGCCTCGTGCTGCTCGCTCGCCCGCGCGGCCAGCGGCGTATCCTCGATCCCGTCCGCATGGCTCCCCAAGGGGGTCACGGTCGGACGAACCTCAAGGCAACCGGCCTCGGCATAGCTGTAGAAGAGTTGCGCGGTGAGCGTATGGGTCAGCGCGATCAACGCCGTATCGGGTTGCTCGGCCAGCGCCACGCGAAGCGCCAGCGTCCGATGCGCGGACAGGTCGCGAGTGAGGCTGTCGGAAATCGGCTTGCCCGGTTCCTCGTCCTCCTCGACGCCCTGCACGTCCTCGTCGCCCTCCTCCGGCTGCTCGTCCTCTCCGATCTCCGGGGCGGTCGGATCGCCTTCGTCCGGCTGCGGATCGGCCAGCGCTTCGTCCTCTGCCCTCACGAAACCCCGCTCGACCCGAACGCTGCCGTCATGGTGCAACACGACGAACGCCCCGCCATGTGCGATCACATTTGCGTCGTAAGCCGAACGCTTCGCTGAAATCGTGTCGATCTCGTCGGACACCGCTTCCAGCTTCGCCGCCGTTTCCTCGGGCATTTCGTCATAGGACGAATAGCCTTCGGCAAGTTCGTCATATTCTGCGGACAGCGCCTCCAGCCGCGCCTCATCCGCGTCGGCCAGGGCGATGGGCTGCGGATAGAAACGCCGCATCCCGTGGGCATGAGGATAGTCGATATGCGCCTCGGCCCATTTCCAGCCCTCGGCCTGCACCTCGCCCGCAACGTCGCGCAGCTTTTCAGCGGCGAGCATATCGAGCAAGCCCGCATCCTCGAAGAACCCACCCCGATCCTCGCTGAACAGGTCGCGGATGATATTGCCGCCCGCCTCGACATAGGCGTCGGCCCCGACGAACACCGCGCGGCGATCATCGGCGGGCACGTTGGCGGCGGTCATGTCGCGGCGGATGATCCACGGTTCGCGGTTGTGGTGCAGGCCCTCGAAAACCTGCTCCTGCCGGGCATGGTCTTCGGTGATGGCGAAGGCCATAAGCTGATCCAAGGTCAGCCCGTCCTCGCGATAGACCTGCAACAGCTTGGGGCTGACAGCGCCAAGACGAAGCCGCTGCTTCACCACGCCCGCCGACACGCCGAACCGTGCGCCGATTTCCTCCGCGCCCCAGCCCTTGTTCTCCGATAGCTCCTGAAAGCGCTCGAACTGGTCGGCAGGGTGCATCGCGGTCCGGGTGACATTTTCGTCCAGACTGATCTCGGACGGATCGTTGGCGGTATCGAGCCAGCAACGCACGGGTTCGGATTTCCTGATCTGCTTGCGCTTGGCCCGCAGCAGCATCGCCAGCCTGCGGCCCTCGCCAGCGGTGACGAGATAATAGCCGGTCGGCGTCCCGTCCTCCTTGGTTTCCGGCTCCACGACAAGGTTCTGGATCAACCCCTTGTGCTGGATCGAAGCGGCCAGTGCCTCGATGGCAGCCTCCCCATGCGGCACCTTGCGAGCATTGCGCGGGGACTTCTTGAGCTTGGCCAGCGGCACGAAGATTTCGACGCCGGACACAGGCACGGCAGCTACGGTTTCGGTAACAGCGTTCATTTTCCTTACTCCTTCAAAGCACACGCACCCCGGAGCGGGGTGGGCGGCGAAAGAGCGACCGGAAGGCCCGCCGACGGAGCCGGGCAGCACCCGCAGGGCCGGAACGAAGAGGAGGTAAGCGCGGCACGCGCGTTGCGGCCTGGCGCGGCGGGCCTAGAGGGAAGCGACGCCCACCCCGCGGGAGGGGAGCGTAGCGACCAAACAAAGCGAACGGGCCGGCGAACGCCTTGGCCCGATCTCCGCAACCCAGAACAACAACAATCCGCGCGGCGGATTGACCGACGGGCGCGCCAGCGCCGCCCCGCCAGTCCGATCGTCACTCGGATGAGCCGAAACCCGAAAGGGGTTCGGTCGGAGCGCAGCGAAGATAGAGCGGCGGTCCCGCAGGGAGGCGCCACCCCCTAGCCTTGCAATTTTCAACAGCATCGACTAATATGCAGTCATTGACTTATGGAGGTCGGTATGGCGGTTATGACAATCCGAAACATCGACGATGCAATCAAAAATCGGCTGCGCATACGCGCGGCCATGCACGGTCGCTCGATGGAAGACGAAGCCCGCGACATCCTGCGCTCGGCGCTCTCGACCGAAGTCCCGCGCCCTCGCAATCTCGGCCAGGCCATCAACGAGCGCTTCGGCGTGCTGGGAGGCGTCGATCTCCCCGACGTTCCGCGCGAAGCGATCCGGCCACCGGTGGACTTCGGCGAATGATCGTCCTCGACACCAACGTCATCTCGGAATTGATGCGGCGCGAGCCTGATCCAAGGGTCATGGCGTGGATCGCAGAGCAGCCGATGGCGGGCGTGTTCACGACGACGCTGACGCAGGCGGAAATCTTCTACGGTTTGGCGCTGCTGCCCGAAGGACACCGCCGCGATGATCTGCTCGCGGCTGCACGGCCGATGTTCGACGTCGATCTGGCGGGGCGCGTCCTGCCCTTCGACAGCGACGCCGCCGCGACCTATCCCGACATTGCGGCAGGCCGGAAACAGGCCGGCAAGCCGATCAGTCAAATCGACGCACAGATTGCCGCCATCGTGCGCTCGCGAGGGGCACGACTGGCGACTCGCAATGTCCGCGATTTCGTCGATTGCGGAATAACGGTTGTCGATCCGTGGGACCAGGGATGACGTCCGCCGCCCTTCGCCCCTATCTGCGCTTCGCCGCGACACCGTCTTTGCGCGATGCGCGCGTCAAGCGCAGCGTATCGAGATGGCCCTTCCTCGTAAGCTCCGCCGTCGCACGCCTCGCCGCTGGGCCGAATGCCCGGATGACCTGCACGACTACACCAACCAGGTCGCGCCACGCCGAGCTTCGAGCCGAAATCACGGAGATGATGGGCCGATCGTTGTCATCGACGATTGGCCGGAGCAAGTTCCGATCGGCGACGCCGAGTTGCGTGCGATCGAAGGCCACATGCGGCAAGAGTTGGACAAGCTGTTCGGACCGCTGCCGTGAAGTGAGGAGTGAAGCGTGATGACCAGCGCCACCTTGCGACAGGAGGAGGATGCGCCGGTCGTGGCGACCGCGCGTGCCGCTCTCTACCTGCGCGTATCGACTGGACGTCAAGCCGAAAGCGACCTGTCGATTCCCGACCAGCGCCGCCAGATCGAAGGCTATTGCCTGTCGCGCGGCTGGGAAGTCGCGGCCGAGTTCGTCGAACCCGGCAACACCGCGACCGATGATCGCCGTCCTGCATTTCAGGCGATGATCGACGCGGCGATGGTCAAACCGCCGACATTCAACGTCATTCTTGTTCACAGCTTCTCGCGTTTCTTCCGCGACCAGTTCCAGTTTGAGTTCTACGTCCGCAAGCTGGCGAAGAACGGGGTAAAGCTCGTTTCGATCACGCAGGATTTGGGCGATGATCCCATGAGCGTGATGATGCGCCAGATCATGACGCTGTTCGACGAATATCAGTCGAAAGAGAACGGCAAGCACACCCTTCGCGCGATGAAGGAGAATGCCCGGCAGGGCTTCTGGAATGGCGCACGTCCTCCGATCGGCTACCGCATCATCGCATCCGAGCAGCGCGGGGCCAACATCAAGAAAAAGCTGGAGATTGATCCGATCCAGGCTGAGACGGTGCGACGCATCTACCGCATGGCGCTGAACGGTATTGATGGCAGTGGGCCGATGGGACTCAAAGCCATCACGACCTGGCTCAATGGCAACAATATCCGCACACGCGATGGCGGACGCTGGGGCATAGCCGGCGTGCATCAGGTGCTCACCCGCACGACCTATATCGGCCAGCACAAGTTCAACTATCGAGACTATCGCACCAAGGCACCCAAGCCCGAGAGCGAGCACGCCATCATGGAAGTGCCCGCCATCGTCTCGGAAGCGGAGTTTGAGGCGGTCCAGCGGTCATTGAAGGCGCGCAGCCCGAAGATGATGCCACCGATGGCCGTGGGCGGTTCGACGCTACTCACCGGCATCTGCTTCTGCGCGTGCTGCGGCGGGGCGATGACGCTGCGCACCGGCACCAGCAGCGTCGGCCGCGAGTATCGCTACTATACATGCTCCACAAAGGCTCGGCAGGGTACGAAAGGCTGCCCCGGCATCACGATCCCCATGGACCGGCTGAACGAAGCCGTGGTTGGACATCTAGAGTGGCGATTACTCGACCCCAAACGGCTTGAGGAGCTGATGGATCAGATCCTCGAACGCCGCGACGAATGGGTGAATCAACGACGGCTCCATGTCGCCGATCTGGAACGCCGCGCGACCGAAGCTGAAGCCCGGCTCAAGCGACTCTATGACGCAATCGAGAACGGTGTGATCGATGTCAGCGATTCGTCGCTCAAGGATCGAATCGCTGAACTGACCGCCACCCGCGATCAAGCCAGGGGCGATGCCGAGCGGGCTGTGTCGCATATCGAGAAGATCGGCCCGGCGATCACGCCCGAGAGCCTTCGGGCCTTTGCGCTCGCGGCGCGTAAGAAGCTTCGTCAGGGCGATGGCTCATTCGCCCGCGATCATGTCCGGGCCGTCGCACAGCGCGTCGAAGTGGTCAGCAAGACGGAGGTTCGCATTCGCGGCCTGCGCAGCGAGCTGCTTCGGACCCTCACCGCCGCCTCTGGCGTAGAGGCGGCGGTGCTAGGCGTTCGTGGTTTTGAACCGAAATGGCGCGCCCGGAACGATTCGAACGTCCGACCCTCAGATTCGTAGTCTGATGCTCTATCCAGCTGAGCTACGGGCGCGTTGGA
>JAFEEX010000068.1 GCA_018240895.1 Pseudomonadota bacterium
TTGCAGATTAAACACATGATGCTCTAAAGGGCATAACAGGAGCAAAGGGCCAGCGCGAAGCCAGCACAAGGCAAATATTCCGGAATTTTTGCCCGATCCCGGGACCAGCGCCTTCCGCCAAAGCGGCGGTCAGCGCCAAACCATCAATATACCCGCTTCTTCGGCTTGATATATTCCACGTCGTCGGTCAGCGTGTATTCGTGGACCGGGCGGTAATCGAGCTTGACCTCTCCACCCATGCCGCCCCAGCCGTTAAACCAGGCTGCGGTGTGCTTCATCCAGTTCTTGTCGTCACGATCCGGGAAATCCTCGTGCGCGTGGGCACCGCGGCTTTCCTTGCGATTGTGCGCGCCGTGCAGCGTGACCGTCGCCTGGCTGATCAGGTTGTCCAGCTCAAGCGTTTCGATCAGATCGCTGTTCCAGATCAGCGAGCGGTCGGAAACGTGGATGTCCTGCATCCGCTTATAGGTCTGGGCAAGCTGCTGCTTGCCTTCGGCCATCAGTTCGTCGGTGCGGAACACCGCGGCGTGCTGGCTCATGCAGCGCTGCATTTCGGTGCGGATTTCCGCCGTGGGCGAACCGCCGTTGGCGTTGCGGAAGTGATCGAGCCGGCCCAGCGCGAAATCGGCGCTGTCTTTGGGCAGTTCGGCATGGGCCGAACCGGGCTGGACCAGTTCCTTGAGCCGGTGACCCGCCGCGCGGCCGAATACCACCAGATCGATCAGCGAGTTGGAACCGAGGCGATTGGCCCCGTGGACCGAAACGCAGGCCGCCTCACCCACCGCGAACAGGCCGGGCACGACCGTCTCGGGGTTGCCATCGGCACCGATGGTCACGACCTCGCCATGATAATTGGTCGGGATACCGCCCATGTTGTAATGGACGGTCGGCACCACCGGCAGCGGCTGACGGGTCAGGTCAACGCCCGCGAAGATCTTGCCGCTTTCGGTGATCCCCGGCAGGCGTTCCGCCAGCACCTTGGGATCGATATGATCAAGGTGCAGATAGATATGGTCCTTGTGCGGACCGACACCGCGCCCTTCGCGGATTTCCAGCGCCATAGAGCGCGAGACGACATCGCGGCTCGCCAGATCCTTGGCCGAGGGGGCGTAACGCTCCATGAAGCGCTCACCTTCAGAATTGGTCAGATAGCCGCCCTCGCCCCGCGCGCCTTCGGTGATCAGCACGCCGGCGCCATAGATGCCGGTGGGGTGGAACTGGACGAATTCCATGTCCTGCAGCGGCAGGCCAGCGCGCAGCACCATCCCGCCGCCGTCCCCGGTGCAAGTGTGGGCGCTGGTTGCAGTGTAGTACGAACGCCCATAGCCGCCGGTGGCCAACACCACGGCGTGGCTGCGGAAGCGGTGGATCGAGCCATCGTCCATGCACATCGCGATCACGCCAACGCACTTCCCGCCGTCCATGATCAGGTCGATCGCGAAATATTCGATAAAGAAATCAGCGTCGTACTTCAGACTCTGCTGGTAAAGTGCGTGAAGCATGGCGTGGCCGGTGCGGTCCGCCGCGGCGCAGGTGCGCTGCACCGGCGGGCCTTCACCCATGTTCTGCATATGGCCGCCAAACGGGCGCTGATAGATCGTGCCGTTGGCATTGCGCGAAAACGGAACGCCTGCGTGCTCCAGCTCGTAAACCGCCTGCGGTGCCTCGCGCACCATATATTCGATCGCATCCTGATCGCCCAGCCAGTCCGATCCCTTTACGGTGTCGAACATATGCCAGGTCCAGTGATCCGGCGTATTGTTGCACAGGCTGGCGGCGATCCCGCCCTGGGCCGCGACGGTGTGGCTGCGGGTGGGAAACACCTTGGTAATGCAGGCGGTGCGCAGGCCGGCTTCGGCGCTGCCCATCGTTGCCCGCAGGCCCGATCCGCCCGCGCCCACAACCACCGTGTCATAGGTGTGGTCGATGATCTTGTATGCCGAGGTCATGGATCAGGCTCCGAGCGCGAGGCGGACGACGCACACCAGGCCAAAAGCGGCCCCGGCGAAAGCGGCAAGGTTAAGCGCCGCCATGGCGGCGAAGCGGTTGGCGTCGGTATGGACATAGTCCTCTACCAGCACCTGAAGGCCCAGCCGGGCGTGCCAGAAGGTGCACAGCACGAACAGGCCCAGCGCAGTCCCCGAAACCGGGTGAGCCAGCCATTCGCGCACCGTGGTATAGTGCAGATCATGCAGCCCCAGCAGCGAGAACAGCAGCCACAGCCCCAGCACCAGATTGCCGATCGCGGTGAAGCGCTGAACCAGCCAGTGATGCGTGCCCGAATGCGCCGAGCCGAGGCCCCGCACCCGTCCAAGTTCGGTTCCGTTACCCATGATCGATCCTTAGCGAAGCAGAATGCAGGCCCAGACGCCGGCCGTCAGCGCAATGGCGACGATCGGGGTCAGCACGGACCAGAAAGTGTTGGTCTTGAGTTCAAAGCCCGCGCCAATATCCAGCACGAAGTGCCGAATGCCAGAGGCCATGTGGTTGAAGAAGGCCCAGGTCAGCCCTATCAGCACCACCTTGCCATACCATTCCCCGGCAAAGGCAGAGAACGTGGCATAGCTTTCAGCCCCGCCGGCCAAAGCGCCAAGCCACCACAGCAGCACCCCCAGGCCGACCAGCGCCAGACCGTCCCCACTGACGCGGTGAAGGATCGATACCGCCATGGCCGGACCCCAGCGCCAGATTTGCATATGCGGCGAAAGCGGGCGGTTGTTGGCACCTGCCATGCGGACGTTCCCTTTCGTAAAGCTGCGCGGGCGAAACGCCCCTGCGCTTCCCCATAACCAAAACGCCATGCGGTGCAAGCAGGCGAAGGGGAAAGTGCCTGATCAACGTCAACGTCAGCTTTAACGAAGAAAACGCTGTTGCCCGGTCAGGTTGAGCCGCTTTTGCTCGTCCCGGCTTGTTCGTCAGCCTTCCCAATGCAATTCTTGGCTTCCGCGCTGGGCAGCCGACCCTTGTGGATATCACGCAGATGGCGCTTGGGCGTATAGCACACGATAAGATTAGCAGCGCTGGTTTGCCCTTGCTTCGGATCGATCAACCGATAGCTGACAATGGTAGCGCCGGTAACGCTCACCGCTGGCATACCCAATCGGGTCAACAGGTTATCAGCATTGATCACGCTGCCGCCTGCACCTTCGATACGCACCCGCAGTATCTGGCCGGTATGTTCCGCTAGCGCCGCAATACGTTCGGCTTGCAGCAACAGCGACGGGGCACCCTTTTCACCAAGGTCGGTTATCTGCTTCTGAAACGCGTCAGACGCCTTGATGCGGGCCTTTCCGTTGTCCGAGGCCGCGCAGGCATTGGTGTCAGCAAGGGTGCGCTGCGTGCGCAATTCTGTCCATTTTATGGCAATGGGGTTTGTTTTAGAATCGATCTGCGCAACGTCATCAACGCGCACCCACTTTTCCGGACTTTGTGTTTGCATCGCAGCAACCAAGGCGGATTCCGGCACGGTCAACTTATATCCGGTGATCGTTGTCTTCGGCGCAGAGGCACCTTTGATCGCATCAGCCAAAGCGCCGCCCAAGCCCGTCAGCGCGGCTATCTCAGCCTCACCCGTGCCACGACCGCCCTGTTTCTTGGGCTTTGGTGTTACTTTCGCGCAGCCCTTCAATTGATCCAGATGCCAATCCATCAGCGTCGTCAGATCATCCGCCAGACCAAGATTGATATCCTCGTCCCCCACCAACAGCAGACCGGACGCTGCATTTACCTTCGCGTCTTTCGCAATCGTCAATGCGGCCGATAACAACAGCCGTGAATTTATCATGCTGCTTTCGATTTCACCGGCGTTGGCAGCAAGCTCGGTCTTGCTGCCCAGGACATTTCCAATCACGGCACCAATCAGCGCGGCCTCGGTTTCTCCCGCCGAAGCAGGGGTCGCGATCAAACCGGTCGTGATCATCAGGCTGACGATATATTTGCAATGAAGCATCGGCTTTCTCCCCTATTCTGACTGCAGACTATCAAAGCTCTGTCCCGACGGCTGTGATGCCCGTCACGTGAGAGAACCAGTGCAAGGCTTGCCCCGCGGGGCTTGCTGATCCACAACACGCGGCAATGCCTTGCCCCACTGCCCAGCCCACTGCCCTTGTCACCGGAACCTCTCGCGGGATCGGCGCGGCGATTGCGGCTGGGCTGCGGGCGCGCGGGGCAAGGGTGATCGGCCATGCCAGCCGCGCGGCGGATGACGAGACGATTGCCGCCGATCTGATCGACCCCACTGCCGCGGCGCGAATCTGGCAGCAGGCGCTGGATCGCAGCGGCGGCGCAATTGACCTGCTGATCAACAACGCCGGGCTGTTTTCCGCCAATCCGCTTGATCTGTCCGACATCGCATGGCTGGACAATTGGGAAGATACGCTGCGCATCAACCTGACCTCCGCCGCCGAACTGTCACGTCTGGCAGTAAGGCACTGGATGGATCGCGGCGTGTCCGGCCGGATCGTCCACGTGGCCAGCCGCGCCGCTTATCGCGGCGATTCCCCTGATCACTGGCACTACGCCGCCGCCAAGGGCGGGATGATCGCCCTGCACAAGACCATCGCCCGCCACTATGCCGCCAGGGGCATCATGAGTTATGCGATCTGCCCCGGCTTTACCGACACGGCGATGGCCGGGGATTACCTTGAAAGCCGGGGCGGAGCCGGGCTGCTGGCGGACATTCCGCTGGGCCGGGTTGCCACACCCGACGAAATAGCCGCAATCGCGGTGTTCTGCGCGCTCGACGCGCCCGAAAGCATGACCGGCGCGGTAATCGACGCCAATGGAGCCAGCTATGTTCGCTAGGATCGCAATTGCCGCGCTTGCCCTCACTTCGCTTGCTGCTGCGCCGGTTGGACTGCCCACCGCCGAAGCCAATGCCGGGTACACGCCGCCCGCGCTGGCCAGCGCCTGTCAGGGCAAGGACGGCTGGGCCGATCCCGCCCCGCCCGCGCATATCTATGGCAACACCTGGTATGTCGGCACCTGCGGGATCACTGCGCTGCTGGTCACCACGGCGCAGGGCCACGTGCTGATCGATGCCGGCGTGCCCGAGGCTGCCCCGCTGGTCGCCGCCAATATCGAGAAGCTTGGCTTTTCGCTGCGCGACGTGCGCTGGATTGTTGGCAGTCATGAACATTTTGACCACGCCGGGGGCATCCCTGAACTGAAGCGGCGGACCGGGGCCAGGCTTGCCGGGATCGCGCCATGGGCCAAGGTGATCGCGAGCGGTCAGCCGGACAAGCGCGATCCGCAATACGCGTTGCTGATCCAGCATCCGATCGAGCGGACCGCAATTGACCGGATCATTCCATCGGGCGGCAAGCTGGCGCTGGGCGACGTAACCCTGACCGCGACTGCCACCCCGGCGCATTCGCCCGGATCGACAAGCTGGACCTGGCAGGCCTGCGAAGCTGCAGGCTGCCGCACGATTACCTATGCCGACAGCATCTCGACAATATCAACGGATGGATATCTGTTTTCGAAGCACCGTGATCGCGTGGCCGCGGTTCGCACCGGGCTGGACCGGGTGGCCCGGCTGGATTGCGGCATTCTGATCACCCCCCACCCGTCGGCCAGCGACCTGTTTGAGCGGATGACCACCGGACTCAAGGCCCAGCCATCAGCCTGTGCCGCTTATGCCAAGGCTGCGGGGGTTCGCTTCACGACGCGGCTCGCTGCGGAGCAGGTAACGACTGCGGCAGAAGAAGCTGCAAAAACGGCGGCGAAGCAGTGAGCAGTTGGAAACTCACTGCGCTGGCCCCGCGCGGCGTGATCGAGGCTGCGTTGCTGGCGCACGAGGAAGCCTTCGACTGGGATCCGGAGATCGTCCTTTCAGGCAGCGAGGTTGCCGAGGACAAGCCCGACGATTGGCAGCTTGAGGCCTGGCTATCACGCAAGCCGACCAATCAGGACAAGGCGGCGATCAATGGCCTGTTCGCCGACCAGCCGCCGCGCCTTGCCGCTGAGCGGCTGCCCGATATCGACTGGCTGACGCACAGCCAGCAGGGGCTTGAACCGATCCGCGCCGGGCGTTTCCATGTCCACACGCCCGAGCATCCGTCGCTGGATGAACCCGGCCTGCGCGATTTCGTCATACCGGCCAGCCAGGCTTTCGGCACCGGCCAGCATGCCACCACCGCCGGGTGCCTTGCCATGCTTGACCGGATGAAGCGTGATGGCGTGGTGGTGCGCAATCTGGCCGACATCGGCACCGGCACCGGC
>JAFEEX010000069.1 GCA_018240895.1 Pseudomonadota bacterium
CTCTCGGTCAAGCTCGACGATCCCAGCTTCACCGCCCCGATCTTCGCCAACCTCTTCGACGACGAGGACGGCAAGAGCTACAACCTGATCTGGTCGCGCGCTCGCCGCACCAACGGCGACTGACCGCCAAGCCAGCCCCGCCCGGCACCAGCCGGGCGGGGCTTCGGCATGCTCATGTATCGCTTCCAGCAGGCGGATCGGCAAGCAGGTCCGCCGGCTTCACCTCAAGTGCCTGAGCAGCCTCGTGCACGGATAGCAAAGTCGCGTTCTGCTCGCCGCGCTCGATCAGGCTGACATAGGCACGATCGACGCCCATCCGCTCCGCCACCGCTTCCTGGCTGAGCCCGGCGGAAAGTCGGTAATGGCGAACATTGGCGCCGAAAAGCTTGCGGATATCCATCCGAAGCTTAGAAACCGGTCGCGTATCTCCGTGCTACGTATTATAATACGCGGAAAATTGGACCAGTTCCGAAGGCTTCGTCTAGAGCCGCGATGATTGGTTATGCCCTAACCGGTAGGTCGACCTCCCAGTACAGGGATAGGCCAAGTTTTCGCCGATCTGGAGCAACTTTCGTGCTAAGTGTAAAACGACGTGAAAAGAGTCGAAACAAAGGCTCGACCCATGACCACACCACCTTTTGAGGACAACCCACCTGCGGACGAATGCGTTACGCCGTATGACGAGCGCCATTTTATCACGTATTTACGGCTACTTGATGCTGAAGCGGAAGGCGCAGTCTGGCAGGAAGTTGCCGCAATCGTTTTCGGGCTGGATCCTTCCGCCGATCCTGATCGTGCCAAGCTAGTCTACGAAAGTCATCTCGATCGGGCGCGATGGATGACTACTCATGGGTACAGGGATTTGCTGGAGAAGTCCCGAAAGGCGTGACGTCCTGGCGAATCAATTCGGAATTTTCCCTATTTGAATAGGTCGCTTACTTCGCGGCCCGGCATAGCCTCCCGCGAACTTGGCTACTTCCGAGTTATCTATACTGAACAAAGACTTGACGCTTGGCCTGCTCGCCTGTGCTTTGCGAGGTCGCTATGTCCGGTGGTTCGTCTTGGCGGTCACCCCCGACCGCAGATCAGTATCGACATCATGACTATGCGGATTTCGCGCAGGAGTTCCTGAATCGAAATCCGGACTACCGCCGTGATCATGCCGAAACCATGTCGCGCATAGCTCTGTCTCCCGAGACCACTTGGCAAGAACAGGAGGGCCTGGCCCGGCGATGGGGCTTGAGCTTTCCCCTCGGATCCAATGGCAAATCCGCGCGAAAGCCCAGCCCTGTGGTCGCCGGAGGCGGCACCCGACGTGGTCGTCATCGAGACCGCCGATCTGGAACGGGCAATTCCGCTTCCGCCGAGCTCTGAGCCTCTGGTCGAAGCCAAGACGGACGCAGAGCACCATCTTGTCGTTGCGCATGGCACCGCCCGGCTGCGCCTGTGCGTGCGTCATGCGCCTCTTCGCCACGTTCCGGCATTCTCGATTCCGTGCGATCCGGTCTGCGCGTTGCGCCTCGCCGCAGCTGCCCGCCTTCATCGGGTGACGCGCGGCGGCCGCGTTCCGGCCGGACTGGCCCCACTTCCGACCCGTTATCAACGCAATCGCTATACCCAGCTCCTGGAAATCCATGACGCGCTGGAGGCTGGTGCCTCCACTCGCGATCTCGCGTTCGGCCTGGTCTTCCGGGGTCATCGCCCGCTTGCCGGGGCGGTATGGAAGGGATCGGGCGAGCGGCGGCATGTGCTCCGGCTGATCGCCGATGCCCGCCGCCTGATTGCGGTCGGATATCGCAAATTGCTCCTTCACCGCTGACGCTGAACACCAAGCGGCGGGGGTGACAGAAACACGGACGCGCATTCTGTCACTCCGTCAGGTCGTCCTTGCCACGCCAAAGCTCGCGAACCCCAGCGACAGTCCGCTGCCGCTGCCATCTTCCGCCGGAGCCTTGCCATGGATGCCAGACCGACCCCAGTAACAGCCCGCTTCTTGCGGACGCCCGACGCCGCCGTTCATCTCGGCCTCTCTGCCCGCACTCTCGAAAAGCACCGCTGCTTCGGAACCGGCCCGGTCTACCGCAAGCTCGGCGGTCGGATCGTCTACTCGGTCACCGACCTCGATGCTTGGGCCGAACAGGGCCTGCGCCGTTCGACCAGCGATCCGGGCAAGGGGATTGTCCACCCTGCCAAGCGGCTCGATGGTTACACTCCGCCAGTGCGGCGCTGAGCGGATCAATGCGCCGCAGCTCCACCTTTCCAGCCGGCGCGCAGCAGCTCGACCTGTTCGTGAGCGTCGGCGGCGACATTGCCGCACGCGACGCGCAGGACCTGATGGCCTGGCCGTTCTTCAGCCTCGCCAAGTCGAAGCGGATCAAGCCCATCGATTTCCGGATGGGCGAAGTCTCGATCCTGGTCGAGGCGACCGCCGAACATGGCATGGCGACCATCTGGGACGCCGACGTCCTCATCTGGGTGGCTAGCCAGATCGTCGAGGCGCGCGACATGGGCCGCCCAACCTCGCGGTTGATCGCAGCAACGCCGCACGAGATCCTCGCGTTCACGCGCCGCGGCACCGGCAAGGCGAGTTATGAGCGGTTGAAGGCCGGGCTGGATCGCCTGCAATCTACCACGATCGCGACTTCGATCCGCCAACGTGACGCGCGGCGGCGGCACCGCTTCTCCTGGATCAACGAATGGAAGGAGCGTCTCGACGGCTCGGGCCGTGCGCTCGGGATCGAGATGATCGTCCCCGACTGGTTCTATGAAGGCGTGATCGACCAGGCACTCGTGCTGACCATCGACCCCGATTATTTCGCGCTGACCGGAGGCTTGGAACGCTGGCTCTATCGCCTGGTGCGCAAGCACGGCGGCAAGCAGAAGGGCGGCTGGAGCTTCGACTTCCAGCACCTCTATCTCAAATCCGGGGCGCTCTCGCCGCCCAAGCGCTTCGCCTTCGAGCTGCGCGACATCGTGCGGCGCCAGGCACTCCCCGGATACCAACTCACCATCGAACACGCGCTCGGCCGCGAGCGGCTGATGTTCGTCACCAACCCCATCGATCCCTTCGACGCTGCCATGCGGCGCGTCGGCCTGCGCCCTGTGGATATGTCGTGATGCTACACGGACTATCAGGAACCGCAGGACTCGGACGATCAGGAACCGAAAGTTCGGACTATCGGGAACCGAAATGGCCCGCAAAGCCGCAGACTGCCTCGCGTTCCGGCTCCCTTAACTATGCTAACAAAGAATCCTTCGGATTCTTGCTAACGGGACCGCACCTGTGGACGAATGGCGCAGCGCCGCCGCACAGGCCTGCCGAGACGGGGATCGCAGACGGTCCGCAGCTGACTCACGTCACACTGGTCTGGCGCGAGGACAGCCAAGAGGACTGGCTCAAGTTCGGTAAGCCAGTCGACGAACGGATCGTCGATCGCCGCCAGCGCATCGAAAGCTATGCGGCAGGCCAGGTGTTCGCCTTGGTGCGCTGGGCTTCCAACGAATACGGCACGATCCGCTCGACACTCGACATCGTGCGCGCCGTGCCAGCGGGCCAGCCGTGCACGCCGGTTATGCAGATCGATCCCGGCGGTGAGTTGCTGCTCTCCGTCCGGGGCTGGCCAAAAGTGAGCCAAGTGTTCCGTCTGATCGATGCGATCGAGGCGACGGGCATCGACCCCTGCGATGTCGCGCCCGATCATTGGCGGCACATTCACAACCGGCTTGCCGGGCTCGAACTGCCGCGCGGCTACAATCTGGCGCGTCACCGTGCCTGGCTCCAGCGCAAGGCGCTGCTGCCATGATGCGGCGACGATTCATTCTCGCTGGCGTCGTCGCCACCGCCACACTCGAGACGCTGACCGTGCCGGTCTCGCAATACGCGGTGTGGAATGTTTCGGCGAGCGTGCCGACGGGGCTTTACGCCATCCGTGGCAGTTCCAGCCTGCACGTCGGCGAGCGGGTCGCAATCGAACCGCCGCTAGACCTCCGCCGCTTGCTCGCCGAGCGGCATTACCTCCCGAGCACCGTCCCGCTGCTGAAGCGCATCGCCGCTGTGCGCGGCCAGCGCATTTGCCGCTTCGCACAGGGCATCACTATCGACGGCCAACATGTCGGCGCGGCGCGTGCGCGCGACCGTCTCGGCCGCCCGCTTCCGGTCTGGGCGGGCTGCCATGTCCTGCAATCGGGCGAGCTGTTCGTGATGAACCCGGCTGCGCCCGACAGCTTCGATGGCCGCTATTTCGGCGTGCTGCGCATGGCCGATGTGATCGGCCGCGCAACGCCGGTCTGGACCGATGAATCCGGCAAAGGCGACCATCAATGGTTCGCCGATCCCCGTTCGAACCGAACCTCCAGTTCAACAACCGAAGGAGACTGAACGATGAAGATTGGATATTTTGTGACCGCAGACGGCGGCTTTTCCGGACACATTACAACGCTGACGCTCGACATTGGCGTGGTGCTGCTTCCCACCGAACCGTCCGACAACGAGAACGCACCCGATTACCGGGTGATTGCCGGCGACGGCGACGAGGCGCGCGAGATCGGTGCAGGTTGGAAGCGCACCGGCGAGAAGGCCGGCGACTATGTCGCGCTCCAGATCGACGACCCGGCATTCGTCCAGCCGCTGCGGGCCAACCTGTTCCAGGACAACGGCACCGGCCACGTCCTGGTCTGGTCGCGTCCGTCCCGGCACGACAAGGCGGATTGAGCCGATGCGCTGGAATCGCTCGGGCTTTGCCGCGTTTCTCGCAGCTGCCCTGTTCGGGTGCGCGCCTGCCTTCGGGCAGGCCGCTGCCGAACAGGCGCAGCCGCGCACCGTCGACATTGCTTCGCACGTCGCCGAGGCATCGCAGCGATTCGCCATCCCCGAGAGCTGGATCTACGCCGTGATTCGCACCGAAAGCGCGGGCCGGATTGGCGCGGTATCGCCGGCGGGAGCGATGGGCCTGATGCAGCTCATGCCCGGAACCTGGGCGCGCCAGCGCGCCCGGTTCGGNNCGCGACAACATCATGGCGGGCACGTCTTACCTGCGCGAACTCTACGACAGCTACGGCGCCAACGGCTTTCTCGCCGCCTACAATGCAGGGCCGGGGCGCTACGAACAATGGCGCGATCGCGGTCGTCCGCTCCCCGCCGAGACCCGCGCCTATGTCGCCAAGATTGCACCGATGCTGCAAATGGGCAGCGCGGCAACCGCGGTTTCCAGCGCACCGTTCGTGCAGCCGGTTCGCATCAGTTGGACACAGGGGCAGCTATTCGCCGTCCGCGGTGATGCGGCGGCAGACGCGCCCGGCAGCTACGCCGCCGCCGCGCCGCCGACCTCAATCACCACTTCATCTGCGCCCCTGAATGGCCTCTTCGCGCCCGTCTCGGGGAGCCGCCCGCAGTGATCGCCTGTTCGGTCCCAAATCGCGTCATGGCGCGGATTGGCATAGGGAAGTGCGGAAGTGCAGCAGGAGAACGGGCAGGTTCAGGAGGATGGCAAGATAAAAGCAGCGGCGTCGGGTGGGGTGGAGGTGGGCAGAATTGCTGGACTTTGAGCGACGTCGGCCCAAATCCCCTGACGTCAGCATTCCTCGGAACTGACGCGTTTGTGCCATTCCGACCGACGTCGCCCGGTTCGCGCTGTCCAATCCCGTGACCGACGACGACTTCAACATCCGGCCGGGACGGGTCAGGGATCGGGGCAGCCGCTCGGCCAAACCCAGGTCGCTCGTCGCCCAGGTGCGAGCACTCTCGAACAAGGCCGGGCGCGTCGGCATCACCAGCGGGAGCCGTCGCGGCACCGGCCGCAATGCCCGCGGCAGGAGCGCCGCCCTGCGCATGCGCGTCCACCAGGGCCAACGCCGCGTTCTCGTAAAGGCGCGGGTGGTCCGGCACGCGGGCTCTCGCTTTTCGGCAGCACCGCTTTCCCGGCACATCGCGTACCTGGCGCGCGAAGGTGTCAGCCGGGACGGGAAGGTCGCCGAGCTATTCGGCAGCGATGCCAGCGCCGTCGCCGGCGGCTCGTTCGCTGAGCGCTGCGCCGGAGACCGGCATCACTTCCGATTCATTGTCTCGCCAGAGGATGCAGGCGAACTCACGGATGTTCGCGCATTCACCCGCGAACTCATGACCGACGTGGCGCAGGATCTCGGCACCCGGCTCGACTGGGTGGCNNCGATCACTGGAACACCGACAATCCGCACATCCATATTCTCGTCAGGGGCAAGGCCGACGACGGCCGCGATCTGGTGATCGATAAGGACTACATCCGCGAAGGGATGCGCAGCCGGGCCGAAGAGCGCGTCACGATCGAACTGGGACCGCTCAGCGAACGCGAGATCGAGCGGAGTCTGGCTCGCGAAGTCGACGCCGACCGCTGGACCAGCCTCGATCGGCGGCTGCAACGCATGGCCGATGACCTCGGCGGTGTGATCGACCTGCGACCCGATCCCCGACGCTCCCAATCGGCGCTGGACCGCCATCTGATCGGGCGCGCCGACAAGCTCTACCGCCTGGGACTGGCAACGAGCATTGCCCCGGCCTGCTGGACGTTGAAGCCCGAACTCGAGCCAACGCTTCGGCAGCTCGGGGTACGCGGCGACGTGATCAAAACCATGCACCGGGCCATGTCGGGCCTGGGCGCCGATGCCGATCCAGCGCGGTTCGCGATTCACACTGGCGAGGCAAGCGATCCCGTCATTGGCCGCCTGGTCGAGCGCGGGCTCCATGACGAACTCACGGGTCAAGCCTATGCCGTGATCGATGGCGCCGATGGGCGGGTTCATCACCTTCGTTTCGCCGATATCGACCACACTGTCGATGCAGCGCCTGGTTCGATTGTCGAGTTGCGCAGCTGGACCGACCGGCGCGGACGGCAGGGGCAATCGCTCTGGGTCCAGTCAGACCTGGCCCTGGCCGAACAGGTGACCGCGCGCGGGAGCACCTGGCTCGACCGGCAACTGTTGTCTTCCGATCCGGTACAGTCTGGCGGCGGGTTTGGCGATGCGATCGAACAGGCCAAGCGCGAACGGGCCGAGCACCTGGTCGGGCAAGGCCTTGCTACGCGCCACGGCGAGCGGATCGTCATGGCCCGCAATGTGTTGACTACCTTGCGCGGCCGGGAACTGGCCGGGGCCAGCGAGGAGATCGCCGCACGAACCGGCCTCCCATATCGACCGAGCGCCGATGGTGAAACAGTCTCGGGCATTTACCGTCGGCGGTTGCAACTCGCCTCGGGCCGGTTCGCGATGATCGACAACGGGATGGGGTTCGAACTGGTCCCCTGGCGACCGCAACTCGACAAGCACCTAGGCCAGCACGTCACTGGCACGATCAAAGCGGGCGGCGGGATCGACTGGACGATCGGCCGCTCGCGGGGGATCGGGATCTAGAGTTTAACCTTGCCGGTCGATCTTCATCGGCCAGTTGAAATCGCCACGCCGGGTTTTGCGCTCGGCTACCTCCTCCTCGAACACCTCGCTAGCGCGCGTGACACCGTAGTTGTCGGGGAACAGCGGCACGCTCTGCGACATGGTTTCGGCGGTATCGGCCTCGCGGAACACATCGTAGCGACCGAGCTGGCGCAGGATGCTGACCTCGGCATCCTTGCTCTGTCCGCGCTTGCCGGTGACGGCGAGGCCCACCGCGATGCAGCGGGCGAGTTCGGTATCGCTGATCCGGACCTTCATGTGCGGTCAGATGAGCAGAAGCTGGCTGGTGCTATCGCCGTTGAGGTAGGCATCGGCACGCCGCGCGGCATCGACAGCATTGCGATAATGGACCGTGCCGAAGCGCTCGGCCTGGTCGAACGGGAGGCGCGTCCATTCCTCGCCCGGATATACGCTCTCGTAGATCGCGCGCGCAGCTTCGCGAAGCGCCAAATCGTGCTGCATGGTCGTCGTTCCTGTGCTGAAGCCGAATCGGCAATGTAGGAACGATATTCGTTCTATTTATGTTCATCAAGGCGGGGTACGCCTGCGTCTCGCCGCATTGCGCATTCCGCTATCGCTTCTGATCGCTCGCCAGCCTGCGAACCGTGCCGGATGAGCCTTGCAATTCCGCGCCAGGGCCATCGACATGCCAGTCGAAACGGGAAGGAGCATGGTCATTGTCAGCTGCGAAGATCCTCTGGGGGCAGGTTCTGGCCGTCGCCTTCATCATCCTCACAAGCGTCTGGGCCGCGACCCAGTGGACCGCCTCGGCGCTCGGCTTCCAGCCTGAGCTCGGCACGCCTTGGTTCTTAGCATTCGGTCACCCGGTCTACCGGCCCTATGATCTCTTCTGGTGGTGGTTCTCCTACGACGCCTATGCGCCGCACATTTTCAACAAGGGCGGAATGATCGCAACCTCGGGCGGGTTCGTCGCGATCGTGGTTGCGATCACCATGTCGGTGTGGCGCGGCCGGGAGAACCGCCTGTCCAGCACCTATGGTTCGGCCCATTGGGCAACCCGCAGCGAAATCACCAAAGTGGGGTTGCTTGCTGAGAAGGGCGTCGTGCTCGGCAAGTTCAACAACAGCTATCTGCGCCATGATGGGCCGGAGCATGTGCTGTGCTTCGCGCCGACCCGTTCAGGTAAGGGCGTCGGCCTGGTCATACCGACTCTGCTCACCTGGCCAGGCTCGGCGATCGTCCACGACATTAAGGGTGAGAACTGGGGGCTGACCGCCGGCTTTCGTTCAGGCTTCAGCCGCGTCCTGCTGTTCGATCCGACCAACCTCAAGTCCGCCGCCTACAACCCACTGCTCGAGGTACGCCGCGGCATGTGGGAAGTGCGCGACGTCCAGAATGTCGCCGACGTGCTGGTCGATCCTGAAGGCAGCCTCGAGAAGCGCAATCATTGGGAGAAGACGAGCCATGCCCTGTTGGTCGGCGCGATCCTCCATGTCCTCTATGCCGAGCCGAACAAGACGCTCGCCGGTGTTGCCGCGTTCCTTTCTGATCCGAGCCGGGCCATCGAAACCACGCTGAAGGCCATGATAACCACGCCGCATCTGGGCGATGCTGGACCGCATCCGGTCGTCGCGAGCGCCGCGCGCGAATTGCTCAACAAGTCCGAGAACGAACGGTCGGGCGTGCTTTCGACCGCCATGTCGTTCCTCGGCCTCTACCGCGATCCGGTCATCGCCGAGGTGACCCGGCGTTCGGAATGGCGGATTGCCGACCTCGTCGAGGGTAAGCGTCCGGTGACACTTTACCTTGTCGTGCCGCCTTCCGACATCAGTCGGACAAAACCGTTAATCCGCCTGATCCTCAACCAGATCGGGCGACGGCTCACTGAGGAACTCGAAGCCGGCAAGGACCGACATCGGTTGCTGCTAATGCTCGACGAGTTCCCCGCGCTTGGTCGGCTCGACTTCTTCGAAAGCGCGCTAGCGTTCATGGCGGGCTATGGTCTGAAGGCCTTCCTCATCGCCCAGTCGCTCAATCAGATTGAGCGCGCCTACGGCGCCAACAACTCGATCCTCGACAACTGCCATGTCCGGGTCGCGTTTGCGACCAACGACGAACGCACCGCCAAACGCGTATCGGAATCCTTGGGCACGGCGACCGAGCAGCGCTCGATGAAGAACTATGCCGGGCACCGCCTCTCGCCGTGGCTTGGACATCTGATGATTTCCCGCTCGGAAACCTCAAGGCCGCTGCTCACCCAAGGCGAGATCTTGCAACTGCCCGAGACAGACGAAATCGTCATGCTGTCTGGCGCGCCGCCGGTGCGGGCTAAGAAGGCGCGCTACTACGCCGATCCGCGTCTGCAGGCACGTATCCGGAAACCGCCGCGGCTTGGGGGCGAGGGGAAGGCTGACCTGCCCTCGGACGATTGGAGCAAGCTACCGGTTGTGAAGCCGGTTCGATTGTCGGCCGCCAGCAGATCGAGCGATGAGGACGAAGCAAACGGCGGCATCCGCCGTGAACCTGAACTGCCGCTACACGTGGAGATCGCGCCACCGCCTAAGTTGCAAGTCAACGAGTTCGACTTTTGCGGCGATAACGAGTCCGACGACGATGCGGCGCGGTCGGAACGCCTTCGCAACAGGATGGTCGCAAATTCTCGGCAGGCCGCGCTCGATCCCGGCGATGGGATCGAGCTGTGAAGTCGAGGCACACGATTTGGCTGTCGCCCGCTATTGCCGAGCAGCTAGCAGAATTTGCGATCCGCAGGCGCGTGTCACGGGCTGAAATCGTGGAAGCCGCCCTAGCTTCCTTCCTTTCGCCAGACGGATCGGAGCGGATGGAGGCTGCATTCAGCAGACGTATCGATCGCGTGCTCCGGAAGCTAGAAGAATTGGATCACAGCGTTGAGGTTGGGAATGAAGCTCTGGCGCTGTTTGTGCGGTTCTGGCTGACCGCGACGCCTCAACTGCCTGCCGCTGGTGCTTCCGCCGCACAGGCCAAAGGCAAAGAACGATACGACAGCTTCGTCCAAGCCTTGGCCCGGCGCCTCAGTGGCAGTGAGCGGATTGTCAGCGGACGGTGAGTATGCGTCAAACGGTTGTCCCACCGCGCAGCAGCGAAAGTTCGTTCGCAGCCCGGTTAGGGTGGCTCTCAGTGAAACCGAAAGCCACCCGATCAACTGAACGGATATGTTTCGGCATTTTGTCAGTTCGCCCCTCATGCTACGCAATAGTATGAACACCGCACCTTTGACCCTATTCGATCACTGGAAAGACCAAGCTGCATCTCGGACCAACCTACGCTTGCTGGTTCCCGGCAAGGGCTGGGTTACCTATGCCGATCGCCTCGGCGAGGAAAACAAGGTCGAAGAACGGGGGAGCAAGGACGAAATCGAAAGTGCGCTTACCAATGCACTTTCCGCCTCCAATTTCCTGACTCTGACTGGCGCAGGTGCATCATTCTGTGCGCGAAATCCTGACGGACAGCCTCAGGCTCCATCTATGACCGCGCTGTGGGATGCCGTGGCCGCCGCAGTTGGGGCGCCTGAATTTGCAGCGGTTTGCGCGAAGTTCGAAAAAGCAATGCTCAATGAAAACATCGAGAAACTGCTAAGCCTGTGCAAGGTTTACCTCGAACTCAATGAAGCGGCTGCAGAGGATGATGCTGAGGTAAATGCTGTCCGGGTCTTCGTTCCGGAAGCCGAAAAGTGCATCCTCGAAAAGGTCGATTACGTCACCGCCAAGACGTATCTGCCGGCTCATGAAAACTATGTTCGCAAAATCGGACGGCGTGGTTTTCGCAAGGCGCGCGCAAAGATTTTCACGACCAACTACGATTTGAGCCTTGAAGAAGCAGCGCGCAGACTACGATTCACTGTTATCGACGGCTTCTCGCATTCGCTCGATCAGGTGTATGATCGGCAGCATTTCGAGTACGATATTGTCCGGCGCGAGCCGTCGAAAGAAGCGCCAGACTACATCCCTAACGTATTTCATCTCTACAAGCTGCATGGCTCGACCGATTGGCGGCGTGTCGGCGCTGAGGTTGTCCGCTCCCGTGACAACGCGGTTGGTGAGCCCGTTCTCATCTATCCCCGTTCGAGCAAGTACCAGGAGGCATTTGACCCGCCCTATCTCGACATGATGAGCGCTCTGCAAGCTGCGCTGCGTGAGCCCGATAGCGCCCTTGTCGTTGCAGGATTCGGCTTCAACGACGATCACATCAGTCGCCCAATACTATCCGCGCTCGAATCCAATCTCTCATTCCGACTGGTTATCTGCGATCCGGGTTTCATTCGATCTTACTGGGAGCTTGCCGGCGATCCGCTGGGCGATCCTGCTGCCCATGCAATCGCGGATGCAGAAGCGCACCCCAACCCGATGTTGGAGCGGATCCGCCAGCTTGCTCTAAGCGGCGATCCTCGTGTGCATCTGCTGAATGGTCGCTTCGAGGATCTTGCAGATGCGATGCCCGACCTCATCGGTCAAACCGACCGCGAACGACATGCCGAGCGAGTTCGCTCAATGCGAGAAGTGGGATAGCCACCGTGGCACTGAGTCCCGTCGATCCGGACAAATACGTCGGCACGGTTACGCTTGTGACCGCGTCCCAGGTTCAGGCGAATCTGCCCCACGCGAGCGCCCATCCCGAGCGTCGGGCTCTGGCTAAAGGTGCCGTCGGGGATTTCGTATTTGTCGATTGCGAACGCACGAAGTTGCTTGGTCGCATCATCGAAGTAAAAATTCCGGATGGAGAGCGCCTCACTGTCGAGCCGCACCTCGGCAAATCGTTGACCCCGAATCCTATCGGACGCATCCAGCTTCTTGCCACACTGACGGATGGCGACACCCAGCTCGCGCGCGGCGTCAATTCCTATCCGAAGATCGGCGACGGCGTTTTCCTCGCCGGTGCCGAAGTTCTTGCGCTCATAATTGGCAAGAGCGCGACGCGACCAAACGAGATCAATCTTGAGATCGGCGCGATCGAAGCCGGAGGCAGGAGCGTCGGGGTTCAGCTTCCACCTGAAAAGCTGTTCGGACGGCATTGCGGTGTGTTCGGCGCGACGGGAGGCGGCAAGAGTTGGACCGTCGCTAGCTTGATCGAGAAGATCAAGAACCACGGCGGTAAAGCCATCGTGTTTGATCCGACTGGGGAGTTCTGCGAGGCGGACGGTATCGATACCATTTTCGCGTTCGATGCCGCGGTCCCAAACACGACCCACGTCCATTTCCCCTATACGGAAATGACAGAAGATGACTTGTTTTCGCTCTTTCGCCCATCAGGCCAAAGCCAAGGGCCGAAGCTGAGGGATGCCATCAAGAGCCTGAAACTGGTCCGCGCGGTAGGAGGTAACGTGCCGAATGGCGTTTCGGTCGCAAACGGTCTCGTCGAGAAGGCCAACCGCCCTCGCGCGCCCTATTTTGCGGCTTTGCGTGATCATGCTGCGGCGATCCACTCACCCAAATGCAATTTTGAAATTCAGTTCATCGCCGAGCAGATCAAACAAGAGTGCGTTTGGAGCAGCTCTCAAAACGCTCCTGCGAATTTTGGCGGCCCTGACAACAACGCCTCAAGCTATTGTGAATCTCTGGCTTCGCGCATCGCGACCCAGATCAATTCGGCGGAACTCGAATGCCTGTTCCGTACCGGCGGCACCTCGCTTGTTACCGAATTGGACACCTTCCTGAATGATCCCGACCGTGATGTCGCGCTCATCTCATTCAAGGAAGTGCGATTTGAGCACAATACACGCGAACTTCTGCTAAATATTATCGGGCGCTATCTGTTGGGTGTTGCGCGGGAGGGCCGTTTTCGCGATGCCCCCATCGTCGTTTTCCTCGATGAAGCCCACCAGTTTCTCGGTCGCACTGTTGGCGATGAATATGGCAGTGTGAAACTCGAGGCCTTTGGCCTGATCGCGAAAGAAGGCCGAAAGTATGGCTTAACAACCGTTCTCGCCACGCAGCGGCCTCGAGACATTCCGCAGGACGTTCTCAGCCAACTCGGCACCCTCATCGTCCACCGGCTCACAAACGAACAGGACCGCACAACAGTTGAACACGCCTGTGGCGACCTGGATCGCGCGGCGGCCCAGTTCATTCCCATGCTGGCACCTGGTGAAGCCATCATAATTGGGCCTGATCTGCCGACTCCGCTGCCGCTTCGAATAACAAGGCCAAAATCACCACCCGATTCCAAGGGGCCGCAGTTCCAGAGCCATTGGAATGATCGTCTTGTGCAGCGATTGATCGGTTAGTCAGATCAGTCCCGCGATAGAATTGTGATTTCGTACCAAGCCACTCAAGGGAGGGTCAGGCAGGGCGAAGTCCTGCCGAGCCTTCCCAAATAGCGCCTAGCTACGACGCGCGAACCAAGGATCAGCGGTCCGCTCGATGGCAACGTCGCCGCTCCATGGCTTGCATAGGCCGATCGCTGAATCCCACGATCCACTCAACCATTCATCCCAATGATCAAGTGAGACCAGCACAGGCATTCGATCGTGAACCTCAGCCGTCTGTTCGCAGCACTCTGTCATGACCATCGCATAGGCTTCGCCCCATTCTTGCGTCGGGCGCCATATTCCCGCCGCTGCGAACACTTCTTGCCCTGGCAAAGACAACCATGTGCGAGACATAGCACCTTTGGGACCTTCGGCCTCGGCCCATGCAGTCATCGGGATCAGACAACGGCGTTTCTCGAAGCTGTGGCGCCAAAATGACGTACTGAGTTTGTCCGTTCGGGCATTGTTGACCGGCTTCGGCTTGAGAGGTTGGCCCTGCTTTCCGCTCAGGACCAGCGGCAGGCCCCAGATCATTGACCGGGCTTGGCCGTCGGCCACAACCAGGCCGGGGTAACCGGGATACACTTCCGAGCCAAAATTTGCGCCAGCGTTTGGTGTCGCACGGAACAGTTTCGCGATCTCGGCGGTCGCCTTGGTCATGCGGTACAGATTGCAGATGACGTCTATCCCCAACTCACCGGAAAATCGAACTTCGATTCGACGCTGAAGAGATGTCCCATCATCGGGTCTGCGGCAACATCGCCGACCGGAGTGGTCACGGCCCTCAAACTGAACCCGCCGCGACTTTCTGCCTTTTCGCCAGCTTACGCTGACGGAAACAACCTGTTGCGCACACCCATTTTAATGTCTCTTTGATCCGCCTCGCGAGTGCAGCCGGTGGTCGGTTGCCTCAACTGAACGGGGCATCCCATGAGTGTCATTCCGATCCGGTCCGAAGCATCGTCGCGCGGCGCGCGCATGCTGAGGACGGCGCTCGGACCGGAAATCGCCGCATGGCTTGAAGACGCATCGGTGGTCGAGGTTATGCTCAATCCCGACGGGCGGCTGTGGATCGACAAGCTGGGTGCTGGGATCGCCGACACGGGGGTAGGCATGTCAGCCGCCGATGGCGAGCGGATCATCCGCCTGGTCGCGCACCATGTCGGGGCAGAGGTCCATGCCAAGGCGCCGCGCGTCTCGGCCGAACTTCCTGAGACAGGGGAGCGGTTCGAGGGGCTGTTGCCGCCAGTGGTGGCCGCGCCGAGCTTCGCAATCCGCAAGCCCGCCGTCGCCGTGTTCACGCTCGATGATTACGTTGCCGCCGGTATCATGGCGCAGGGCCAGGCCGACGCGCTGGCCCATGTAGTTGCGGCCAAGAAGAACATCCTGGTCGCCGGGGGCACTTCGACCGGCAAGACGACGCTCACCAATGCCCTGCTCGCTGAGGTCGCGAAGACCGACGACCGCGTGGTTCTGATCGAAGACACGCGCGAACTGCAATGTGCCGCGCCCAACCTGGTGTCGCTGCGCACCAAGGACGGGGTCGCATCACTCTCGGATCTGGTGCGTTCGGCACTGCGATTGCGACCCGACCGCATCCCCATCGGCGAGGTGCGTGGCGCTGAAGCGCTCGACCTTCTGAAGGCCTGGGGCACCGGGCACCCCGGCGGCGTCGGCACGATCCACGCCGGTTCCGCGCTCGGCGTACTGCGCCGGCTCGAACAGCTGATCCAGGAAAGCGTGGTGACCGTCCCGCGCGCGCTGATCGCGGAGACCATCGACGTCATCGCTGTGCTGGTCCGCGACGGCACCGGTCGGCGGCTAGCCGAACTCGCCGAAGTCACCGGGCTCGATGAACACGGCGACTACCTGATCCTCCCTTTCACCCCCAAGCCCCAAGGAGACTGAACCCGTGATCCAGACCATTTCGCGCGCCCGTGCCCGCCTGTCCGCTTGCCTGCTCAGCGCCAGCGTCGCCCTCGTCATTGCCAGCCCGGCCCATGCGGCCGGTTCCTCGATGCCGTGGGAAGCTCCACTCCAGTCGATCCTCGAATCGATCCAAGGTCCGGTGGCCAAGATCGTCGCGGTGATCATCATCATCGTTACCGGCCTCAGCCTCGCGTTCGGCGACACCTCAGGCGGCTTCCGGCGTCTGATCCAGATCGTCTTCGGGCTGTCGATCGCGTTCGCTGCCTCGTCGTTCTTCCTGTCGTTCTTCTCGTTCGGCGGCGGAGCGCTGGTCTGATGGAGACCGCTCCTGCCGAGACCATGCCGGGTTACGTCGTGCCGGTCCACCGCGCACTCACCGAGCACATTCTGCTCGGCGGTGCACCGCGCGGCCTCGCGATTGCCAACGCCACTCTGGCAGGTGCGATCGGGCTGGGCCTGCGACTGTGGATCGCCGGCGTGGTGATTTTCGCACTGGGCCACATGGTCTCGGTCTGGGCGGCACGGCGCGATCCCCAATTCGTCGATGTCGCGCGACGGCATCTGCGGTTTCCCACCTATCTGAGGGTCTGAGCCGATGCTCTCGCTTCGTGAATACCGGAACAAGGCCGATCGGCTCGCCGATTTCCTGCCCTGGGCAGCGCTGGTCGTGCCAGGCGTGGTGCTCAACAAGGACGGCAGCTTCCAGCGCTCGGCCCGCTTTCGCGGTCCCGACCTCGACAGCGCGACGCCCGCCGAACTGATCGCAACCACGGCGCGGCTCAACAGCGCGCTGCGTCGGCTCGGCTCGGGCTGGGCGATCTTTGTCGAGGCGGTGCGCCGCCCGGCGCAGGACTACCCGGAAAGTGACTTTCCCGACCCGGCTTCCGCGCTGGTCGAGCGCGAACGCGCCGCGCAGTTCGCCGAAGAAGGCGCGCATTTCGAGAGCGGCTACTATCTTACTCTGCTGTGGATGCCGCCTGCCGAAGATGCGGCCCGTGCCGAAAGCTGGTTTTACGAAGGCAAGGCCGAGAAGGGCATCAATCCCAAGGAACTGCTCGACCTGTTCGTCGATCGGACCGACCGGCTGCTGCGCCTGATCGAAGGGTTCGTTCCCGAGGCCCAATGGCTCGATGACGGCGAGACGCTGACTTACCTGCACAGCTGCATCTCGACCCGCCGCCACCGGGTCCGCGTCCCCGAAGTGCCGATGCACCTCGACGCGTTGCTCGCCGACGAGCCGCTGACCGGCGGGCTCGAACCGCGGCTTGGCAAGGCGCATCTGCGCACCCTGACCGTGGTCGGCTTCCCGAGCGCCACCTTCCCTGGCCTGCTCGACGAACTCAACCGGCTCGCCTTTGCCTACCGCTGGTCGACGCGCGCGGTGATGCTCGACAAGACCGATGCGACAAAACTCTTGGGCAAGATCCGGCGGCAGTGGTTCGCCAAGCGAAAGTCGGTCGCGGCCATTCTCAAGGAGGTCATGACAAACGAGGCCTCGGTCCTCGTCGACAACGATGCCTCGAACAAGGCCGCCGATGCCGATGCGGCGCTGCAGGAACTCGGCGCCGATCACGTCGGCCAGGCCTATGTCACCGCGACCGTCACCGTGTGGGACGACGATTCTGCCGTGGCGGCGGAAAAACTGCGCCTGGTCGAGAAGGTGATCCAGGGCCGCGACTTTACGGTGATCGTCGAGGGGATGAACGGGGTCGAGGCCTGGCTCGGATCGCTGCCCGGCCACGTTTATGCCAATGTCCGGCAGCCGCCGGTCTCTACGCTCAATCTTGCCCACATGATCCCCCTCTCAGCCGTGTGGGCCGGGCCGGAATGGGACGAGCATTTTCACAGTGCCCCGCTGTTCTATGCGCGCACTGAAGGCTCGACCCCATTCCGGTTTTCACTTCATGTCGGCGACGTCGGCCACACCCTGATCGTCGGGCCGACCGGTGCGGGGAAATCGGTCCTGCTGGCGCTGATGGCGCTGCAGTTCCGCCGCTATGAAAGCGCCCAAGTTTTCGCCTTCGACTTCGGCGGGTCGATCCGGGCCGCGGCGCTAGCCTGCGGCGGCGACTGGCAGGATCTCGGCACCAGCCTCGCGGATGATGGCATCGGAGCGGTGCAGCTGCAGCCGCTGGCGCGGATCAACGAACCCGCCGAACGCAATTGGGCGGCCGAGTGGCTTCAGGCGATCCTCGCGGCCGAAGGCGTCACCGTTGATCCGGTGACCAAGGAACACCTGTGGTCGGCGCTGACCTCGCTCGCCACCGCGCCGGTTGCCGAGCGCACTCTCACCGGGCTCGCCGTGTTGCTGCAATCGCAGGCGCTCAAGCAAGCTCTGGCCCCTTACTGTATCGGCGGGCCGTTCGGACGGCTCTTGGATGCCGAGGTCGAGCATTTGGGCGAAGCCAGCTTCCAGGCCTTCGAAACCGAGGGGCTGACCGGCTCGGCTGCGGCCCCCGCTGTACTCTCTTACCTGTTTCACCGGATCGAGGGACGGCTCGACGGCTCGCCGACGATGATCATCATCGACGAGGGCTGGCTCGTGCTCGACAGCCCGGCTTTCGCCGCGCAGCTGCGAGAGTGGCTGAAAACACTGCGCAAGAAGAACGCGAGCGTGGTGTTCGCGACCCAGAGCCTCGCCGACATCGAGACGTCTGCGATCGCTCCGGCCATCATCGAGAGCTGTCCGACGCGGATATTCCTGCCCAACGAGCGCGCGGTCGAGCCGCAGATTCTCAGCATCTATCGTCGCTTTGGACTCAACGATCGCCAGATTGAAATCGTCGCCCGAGCGACGCCCAAGCGCGACTATTACTGCCAGTCGGCGCGCGGCAATCGGCTGTTCGAGCTGGGCCTCGGCGAAGTCGCGCTCGCCTTCACTGCCACCTCGTCGAAAACCGACCAGCTCACGATCGGCGCAATGACCGAGGCGCAGGGGACCGGCGACTTCGCGGCCCGCTGGCTACGCCATCGCGGCCTCGCCTGGGCCGCGGACATGCTCCCGCCAATCATCCCCCCAGCCCGAAGCGATCAAGTGCCTTCGGGCCAACCGTAGGAGTAATGCCCATGAAACCCTCAATCCGTCAGGCCTTGGTCGCCGGTGCCACGATCCTGTCGCTGACCGCGACCGCGCTGGTGCCAGCACCGGCCTATGCCCAGTTCGGCATCGGCGGCATCGTTTACGATCCCTCGAACTACGCGCAGAACGTGCTCACCGCCGCGCGCACGCTCGAGCAGATCAACAACCAGATCCGATCATTGCAGAACCAGGCGACCTCGCTGATCAACGAGGCGCGCAACCTCGCCAGTCTGCCGACCAGCGTGTTGGCGCCGCTCCAGCAGCAAATCCAGCAGACCCAGCAGCTGCTGCGCGAGGCGCAGCGGATGGCCTACAATGTCCAGCAGATCCAGACCGAGTTCGCCCGGCAGTACAAGTCGATGGACCTGACCGCGTCGCAGCGCGCCATGGTCGATGGCGCGGAAGGCCGCTGGCAGAACAGCGTCGCGGCTTTCGAGGACGCGCTGAAGGTTCAGGCCGGCGCGGTCGCCAACATCGACGGAACGCGGCAGGCCGTCACCGAACTGGTCACCGCTAGCCAGTCGGCCACCGGTGCGCTCCAGGCCGCGCAGGCCGGAAACCAGCTGCTTGCGGTCCAGTCGCAGCAGCTTGCCGATCTGATCGCCAGCGTGACCGCGCTGGGCCGCGCCCAGACGCTCGACGCCGCGAACAGCGCGGCCGCCAAGGCCCAGGCGCGCGAACAGCTGCGCCGCTTCTTGACGCCGGGCCGCGGCTACGTCGCCACCTCCGTCCAGATGTTCCGGAACTGAACCAATGGACGCCAAGCTCTTCGCGCGGATCGGAGCGGTCGCCTTCGTGGCAATCGCGATCACTATGAGCGCGCTCCAGCTGCGCGAAGAGCGCGTGTCCGTAGTGCCGGACGTGGTCGATGTAACCGACCCCGATAGCGATCCGCTGCCTGAGCGACTGCGCCAATGCAACGCGATGGGTGAGGCTGCGGCGCGTGATCCCATCTGCCACGCGGCCTGGGCCGAGAAGCGGCGACGATTCCTCGGTGCGAAGAGCGAACCTAGCTCCCCCGCGACTGAGGCGAGTGCGCGGCCGTCCGGCAAAGCCGAACCCCAATCAGCGGAGGGCCAGTAGCATGGGTGGCACCGGCGTCGTCGACCGCTTCCTCGACATCTTCTCGCGCTACATCGACAGCGGGTTCGGCCTGCTCCACGGCGAGGTCGCATTCATTGCAACCACGCTGATCGTGATAGACGTGACGCTCGCGGCGCTGTTCTGGACCTGGGGCGAGGCCGACGATGTGATTGCCCGCCTGGTCAAGAAGACCCTGTTTGTCGGGATCTTCGCCTACATCATCGGCAACT
>JAFEEX010000006.1 GCA_018240895.1 Pseudomonadota bacterium
GCCGCGCTGCTGATCCTGGGGGTCAACATCGTTGCGGGTTTTTGCCTTGGCATGATCAGCCACGGCCTGTCCGCCGGTGATGCCGCGCAGAAATATGTGACCCTGGCCGTGGGCGATGCGCTGGTCGCGCAGGTGCCGGCCTTGCTGCTGTCGATCGCGGCGGCGGTGATCGTTACCCGCGTTGCTGATGCCCGCGATCTTGCCGGGCAGATCGGCGGCCAGCTTGGCAATCCGGCAACATGGCTGCCGGTGGGCGTGATCCTTACCGCGATCGGCCTGATCCCGGCCATGCCGCAAACGGTGTTCCTGCCAGCCGCCGCAGCCGCCTGGCTGCTGTGGCACAAACTGAGCAAGCGCATCCAGCACCCGGTTGCGGCTGTGGAAGAGGTGCCGGCAGACCCCGGGCGGATAGCGGTAGATGACGTATCGGACCACACGCTGGTCACTATCGAGCTTGGCTATGGTCTGATCCACCTGGTTGATGAGCGGCGCGGTTCACCGCTGGTAACGCGGGTAACGGGCGTGCGCCGCCAGCTTAGCCAGACTTTCGGCTTTGTCGTGCCGCAGTTCCGGGTGCGTGACTCCCTTGATCTTGCGCCCTGTTCCTATCGCATCCTGCTTGGCGGCGTGCCGCTGGGCGGGGCGGAGGTGCGGCCTGACCTGATCCTGGCGATCGATGCCGGAGAGGCGCGAACCGGGCACCGCCTGAAGGGCGAGCCGACGCTCGATCCCAGCTTTGGCTGCCCGGCCTTGTGGATTGAGCCGGCAGATCGTGACCTTGCCATAGCCGACGGGTTCCTGACGGTTGATCCCGGAACCATCATTGCCACCCAGCTCAACCAGATCCTTGTCGAGCGGCCCCAGGCCCTGCTTGGCCCGGATGAGGTTCGCGCCATTCTCGATGGGGTAAAGGCCCACTCCGCCAGCCTGGTTGAGACAATCCACCCCCAGCCGCTGTCGCTTGCCGCGCTGACCCGGCTGCTGCGCGCCCTGCTGGAAGACGGGATTCCCATCGGCCATCCGGTGCCGATCCTGTCCTCGCTGGCGGTTGCCCTTCAGCAAACCCAGGACTTTGACCGGCTGGTTGAACTGCTTCGCGCCGAAATGGGTGGTCTGCTGGTCGGACGAATTTGCCGCCCGGGTGATCGGCTGCCGGTAATTACGCTGGATGCCCAGCTTGAAACGGCGATTGTCCAGGGGCTTAGCGATCCAGTCACCGGCCAGCCACTGATCGAACCCGATCTGGCGCAGATGATCGGTTCACAGATCGCCGCCCTGATCTCTGCGCGCGGTGCGGCGGCCCCGCCAGCGCTGATTGTTCAGCCGCGCGCGCGCCGGCCGCTGGCCGCGCTGCTGCGCCTGCGCGCACCGTCGTGCCTGGTGCTGTCGATCGCCGAACTGCCCGCAGCCCAGCCGATCGAGGTGATCGCGGTGATCGGCGCGGCGCAGCAGCCGGTTTTTCCCGCCCCCTCAACCGTATCCCAAGCTGAAGGTGTTGCCGCATGAAACACGATCACGCCGCATTTGTTTCCGCGCGCCGCGCCGCAGATGCCTATGGACTGGCCATAGCCGATCGCATTGCCCGCTTCGTACCGATGGTTCGCCGCCTTGCCTGGCACGTCCACGGCGGGGGGCGGCCTGGAATTGAACTGGAAGACCTGATGCAGGCGGGGATGGTCGCCCTGACAGAGGCGGCGCAGCGCCACGCCGGCCCTGGCGAGGATGGCTTTGCCGCCTATGCCAAGCTGCGGGTGCGCGGGGCCATGGTCGATTTGATCCGCCGGACGGTGCCGCTGTCTCGCGGCGTCGCCGAACGGCGCCGGCAGCTGCGCGAAGCCGAGGCGGCGTTGCGTGACGATCTGGGGCGAAAGCCGCGCCCCGATGAACTGGCGGCCGCACTGGGTGTGAGCGAGTCCGAGCTGGCCAGCCTGCAAGCGGCGTGTGAACCACTGCGCATCGAATCGATCGACGCCGCCTATGTTGACAGCGACCCGGCCTTTGCCGACGACCGGCCAGACAGTTTCGATCAATTGGCGGATGCCGAATCACGCGAAATGCTGGTTGCGGCGATTGCCGGTTTGCCGGAACGGCTGGCCCTGGTGATCCAGCTCTATTTCGTTGAGGAACTCAACCTTGCCGAAATCGCTGTCGCCCTGCAGGTTTCGGTGCCGCGAGTTCATCAGCTCAAGGCGCAAGCGCTTGACCGGTTGCGCGAGATATTGGGCGAACCGTTTCACCTGATCTAACTTGCGCCGGACGGGGCACCGGCGCATAGGCGGGGCCATGCTTCCCTGCGAAACCTGTGTTGTGCGCAATCGCGCCATTTGTTCGTCGCTTGATATGGACGAATTGAAGGCGCTCAACGCAATCGGGCGGCGGCGGACGCTGGAGCCGGGCGAATCGCTGATGTGGGAAGGGGAAGATTCGGTCCTTGTCGCCAACGTCATCGAAGGCGTACTCAAACTGTCGACCGGAACCGAGGACGGGCGCGAGCAGATTGTCGGCGTCGTCTATCCCTCTGATTTCATTGGTCGCCCTTTCGGATCGACCACCGGCCACGGCGTGACCGCCCTGACCGATGCAAGGGTCTGCGTGTTCAGCCGGCAGGATTTTGATGCCTTCGCGCGCGATCACCCAAAGCTGGAACACAAGCTGCTGCAACGCACCCTGGCGGAACTGGACCGAACCCGGCGCTGGATGCTGCTGCTGGGGCGCAAGTCGGCTTCGGAAAAGCTGGCCAGCTTTCTGCTGGAAATGTCGGAACGGCTGATCGAACCCAACTGCGGCCATGGTGAAACCGTGTTGACGCGTTTTGCGCTGCCGTTCTCACGCCAGCAGGTTGCCGATGTGCTGGGCCTGACGATCGAGACTGTCAGCCGCCAGTTCACCCGGCTTAAGGCTGACGGTCTGATCGATCTGCCGTCACGCCGCGAAGTTGTGATTCTCGACCGTGAGGCGCTGGCGGCCGAGGCCGGCTGAACCGGCCCCGGCACCCAGTCATCAGAAGCGGTAGCTGACGCCGCCGCTGAGTACCCACGGGTTCAGCTTGTGCCGGGTTTCAAGTACCTCGGTGCCAGAGGCATAGAACTTGGCGGTGGTCGATACCCAGTATTTCTTGGCATCCAGCGTCAGGCCAAAGCCGTTGTGGCCCAGCGGAATGTCCACACCCGCCTGAACCACCGCACCCAGATTGGAGCTGAGGTCAACGTCGTTGACGCCCAGCGCGGTTGCGGTTGCCCCCGGCTTGCCATCCAGCATGATGAACAAGGCCGGACCGGCCCCGACATAGGGTTTGACCGGCCCCAACGGCAGGTGGTATTTCACCGTCAACGTGGCAGGAATCAGCAGCACGTCATTGACCAGATTGGTGTTTGCCAGGGTTCCGGTGCCGTTCACATGATGCTTGGTGGTGCAGCAGATGGTTTCCAGCGAGACATTGGGCGACAGGAAATACTCGACCGCAATGGTCGGCACGACATTGTCGCTGGCATAGGTGTTGGCGCCGGCGGTCAGGTTCAGCGGATCCTTGTTGACGGCGTTGACCTTGCCATCTGGCAGGACGACGGTTGCCATCAATTTGACCTGGATATTGCCGCCGTTGTCTTGGGCCAGGGCAGGCGCGGCAAACATGGTGCCTGCAGCCAGCACGGCGGCGATCGTCAGCTTTTTCATACGTCCCTCATCGTGCGTCGCGGTGGCCGCCCCGTGCGGCCCAGGTGATCTGCGACGTCACACGGGAAATTCGGCTTCTTCGCACTTGCAAACATTGATCCGGCGCAAATTTTCGGTACTTTTGACAATGTTTTGTTGCAGTGCGGTCAATTTGATCAACATCAATGTCGCATGGTCTTCGAAAGCTAGAATGTCGTGATTCCGATCTTCGGGAATCTTATCAATCAACCCTAGTACAAGGGGAAGGGGCAAATGGAATCCGCAGTTGCTCGCGCTGGCGTATGGCTGGCCGCGCTCTTCGTCGCCATCGTCTTCCTGGTGAACGCGGTCGATACCGGCTTTGCGGTTCACATGGTGATTTTCGCACTGGCAGCCCTGGCCGGTCTGATCATCACCATGACGAAGACCAACTATCTGGCAGCCGCCACTGGAATCACGCTTGCGGATGATCAGAGTCGTTATGATGACGATCTGATCCGTGCCGGGGTGATCCTGACTACCTTTTGGGGCTGTGTCGGCTTCCTTGTGGGGCTTTATATCGCCCTTCAGCTTGCTTTCCCTGTGCTCAACCTGGGGTTTGAATACACCACCTTCGGGCGATTGCGGCCGCTGCACACTTCGGGTGTGGTCTTCGCTTTCGGGGGAACGGCGCTGATCACGACCTCGTTTTATGTCGTTCAGCGCACTTGCCGCGCCCGGCTGGCACTGCCCGGGCTCGCCAAATTTGTGTTCTGGGGCTATCAGCTGTTCATCGTCCTTGCCGCCTCCGGCTATGTCCTGGGGATCACCCAGGGCAAGGAATATGCCGAGCCCGAATGGTACGTTGACTGGTGGCTGACCGTCGTATGGGTCGTCTACCTGGCGGTATTCGTCGCCACCCTGATGAAGCGGCGTGAACCGCACATCTACGTCGCCAACTGGTTCTACCTGTCCTTCATCATCACCGTGGCGCTGCTCCACGTGGTCAACAACCTGGACGTTCCGGTTACAATCTTCGGCAGCCGCAGCTTCCCGGTGTTCGGCGGGGTGCAGGGCGCGCTGGTGCAGTGGTGGTACGGCCACAACGCCGTGGCCTTCTTCCTGACCGTGCCCTTCCTGGCGATGATGTACTACTTCGTCCCCAAGCAGGCCGGGCGGCCGATCTACAGCTACCGCCTGTCGATCATCCACTTCTGGTCGCTGATCTTCCTCTANNCACCTGCACTACACCGCGCTGCCCGACTGGGCGCAGACGCTGGGCATGGTCTTCTCGGTCATGCTGTGGATGCCGAGCTGGGGCGGGATGATCAACGGGCTGATGACGCTCAACGGTGCCTGGGACAAGGTCCGCACCGATCCGATCATCCGTCTGATGGTTTTCGCGATGGCCTTCTATGGCATGGCCACCTTCGAAGGGCCGATGCTGTCGATCAAGGCGGTCAACAGCCTGTCGCACTATACCGACTGGACCATCGGCCACGTCCATGCCGGCGCGCTGGGCTGGAACGGAATGATCACCTTCGCGGCGGTCTATTACCTCACCCCGCGCCTGTGGAACCGCGAACGGATGTATTCGGTGCGGATGATCAACTGGCACTTCTGGCTCGCCACCATCGGCATCGTTTTCTACGCGGCGGCGATGTGGGTCGCGGGCGTCATGCAAGGACTGATGTGGCGCGAATACGGGGCCGACGGCTATCTGGTGAACAGCTTTGCCGAAACCGTGGCGGCGATGCATCCGATGTACGTGATGCGCGGGTTCGGCGGACTGTTGTTCCTGACCGGCGGGCTGATCATGGCGTACAATGTCTGGCAGACCATAGCCGGCAAGCTGCGCGATGAAGAGCCGCTGGGACAGTCCAATTACGATCCCGCCGCCGACCGTCCGCTGCCCATCGCCGCGCCCGCAGCCTGAAGGGACCCGATCCAATGACTTTGGAAACCACTGACAACCAGGCCCCCGACGAACCGTGGGCCGGTCACAAGAAGCTGGAACGCAACGTTGCCTTGATGGGTGTCTTCGCCTTTGTCGCCGTGCTGATCGGCGGCATCGTTGAAATCGCGCCGCTGTTCTGGATCGACAACACGATCGAGAAGGTTGACGGGATGCGGCCCTATACCCCGCTTGAGCAGGCGGGCCGCGACATCTATGTGCGTGAAGGCTGCTATCTGTGCCACAGCCAGATGATCCGTCCGTTTCGTGACGAGGTCGAGCGCTATGGCCATTACAGCCTGGCGGCGGAATCGATGTACGATCACCCGTTCCAGTGGGGGTCGAAGCGGACCGGGCCTGATCTGGCCCGCGTCGGCAAAAAGTATTCCGACGAATGGCATGTCCAGCATCTGACCGATCCGCGCGCCGTGGTGCCCGAATCGGTGATGCCGCCCTATGCCTTCCTGGCGCAGAACGACCTCAAGGCCGGGGACATGACCGCTGAGCTGACCGCGCTCTACCGGGTCGGGGTGCCTTATACGAAAACCGACATCGACAAGGCCAATGATGATCTCAAGGCCCAGGCCGATCCCGCTGCCGACACCGCCGATCTGATCAAACGCTATCCCAAGGCGCAGGTCCGCGATTTTGACGGTAACCCGGGCCGCCTGACCGAGATGGACGCACTGGTCGCCTATCTTCAGGTGCTGGGCACCATGGTTGATGTCAACAGCGCCAAGGCTCAGGAGGAACTGGCCAAGGAGAAAGGCCGGTGAGCGGGCATTCCACTTACGAGGGGCTGCGGCACTTTGCCGATAGCTGGGCCTTGGGCGCGATGATGGTGGTCTTTGCGGTGCTGATTGCCTGGCCGTTCCGGCCCGGCGCACGGCGCGCGAATGACGAGGCCGCGAACATGATCTTCGCCGATGATGACCTTGGGGGTAAAGACCATGGCGAATAAACGTATTGACGAGACGACCGGCGTCGAGACCATGGGTCACGAATGGGACGGTATCGAGGAACTGAACAACCCGCTGCCGCGCTGGTGGCTGATCATCCTGTGGCTGACCGTGATTTTCTCGGTGGGTTATGTCGTGGTCTATCCGGCGATCCCGCTGCTTCACACCGCGACGCCAGGTGTCGCGGGCTGGTCCAGCCGCGGGCAATTGACCAAGGAAATGCAGGCCGCCGAGGCCGGACGCGCGGCTGTTCTGGCCAAACTTGCCGCCACGCCGCTGAACGAGGTTGCGGCGGACAAGGATCTGCTGGCCAAGGCTGTTGCCGGCGGTCACGCCGCCTTCCTGCAGAACTGCGTGCAGTGCCATGGTTCTGGCGCGGCGGGCAGCGTCGGCTATCCCAACCTTAACGATGACGACTGGCTGTGGGGCGGCAATCTTGACCAGATCCACCAGACCCTGCTGCACGGCGTGCGCCAGCCCGGTGATGCCGAAACGCGCACCAGCCTGATGCCTTCGTTCGGCAAGGACGGTATCCTGACCGCTGCGCAGATCAATGAGGTTGCCAGCTATGTCCTGACCCTGTCGGGATCGGCCAAGCCGGATGCCGCCAGCCAGGCGGGTCAGGCGATCTTCGCGGCCAACTGCGTAGTCTGTCACGGCGCGGACGGCAAGGGCAACCGCCAGGTCGGCGCGCCCAATCTGACCGACAAGATCTGGCTTTACGGCGGATCGAAGCAGCAGATTGTGAACAGCGTCACCAATGCTCATGCCGGGGTGATGCCGGCGTGGACTGGGCGGCTTGATCCGGTGACTATCAAGATGCTGGCGCTTTATGTTCACTCGTTGGGGGGCGGTGAGGACTTCAAGGAAGCGCCGGCTGCTCCTCCGGCGGTGGACAACGGCAATGCTCAACCCCAAGCCCAATAGCCAGCAATCCAGCCTGTACGAGAAGCGCAAGGCCGTTTTCCCAAAGGCGGTGAACGGCCGCTTCCGCCGGTTCAAATGGCTGGTGATGCTGGTTACGCTGGGCATCTATTATGGAACGCCGTGGCTGCGCTGGGATCGCGGCCCCTATGTGCCCAACCAGGCGGTGCTGATCGATCTGGCGCATCGCCGGTTCTATATGTTCGGCATAGAGATCTGGCCGCAGGAATTCTATTTTGTCGCCGGCCTGCTGATCATGGCCGGGATCGGCCTGTTTCTGGTGACCAGCGCGGTTGGCCGCGCGTGGTGCGGCTATGCCTGCCCGCAGACGGTATGGACTGACCTGTTCCAGCACGTTGACCGGTTGGTCGATGGTGACCGCAATGCCCAGCTCAGGCTTCAGGCTGCGCCATGGGGGCCGGGCAAGATTGGCAAACGGGCAATCAAATGGCTGATCTATCTGCAGATCGCCTTTTGGACCGGCGGTGCCTGGATCATGTATTTCGCCGATGCGCCAACGCTGACCCGCAGTTTCTGGAGCGGCACGGCCGATCCCATTGCCTATGCCACCGTTGCGGTGCTGACCGCCACAACCTTCATCTTCGGGGGTTTCATGCGCGAACAGGTGTGCATCTATATGTGCCCCTGGCCGCGGATCCAGACGGCCATGCTTGACGAAAAATCGCTGATCGTCACGTACAAGGATTGGCGCGGCGAACCGCGTGGCAGCGTCAAGCAGGCGGAAAAAACCCCCGGTGCCGTGGGTGATTGCATCGATTGCAACCAATGCGTCAATTCCTGCCCGACCGGCTATGACATCAGAAATGGCCCGGACATTGCCTGCATTACCTGCGCGCTGTGCATTGATGCCTGCGACAATGTCATGGCGCAAATTGGCCGGCCGCGCGGGCTGATCGATTATGCCACGCTGGAAGACTGCGCGGTTGAGCGCGCTGGCGGTGCGCCGCGCCCGATCATCAAGGCGCTGTTTCATACCCGCACGCTGGTCTATCTGGGGGTATGGAGCGCCCTGGGGCTGGGCCTGCTGTTTGCGCTTGGCGCGCGCAAACACATCGGCATCGCCGTGCAGAAGGATCGCAATCCGCCCTATATGCGGATGAGCAGCGGCGAAATCCGCAACGCCTACACCGTCAAGCTGCGCAATATGGAGGCGCGGCCGCGGTTGATGGAGGTAAGCATCGACGGATTGCCGGGCGGCAGGATGTGGACCGACGAAACGGCGCGCGACAGCGCGGCGCGGGCTCTGCGCAGCACCGTGGCGGCGGACCGGGTTGAGCCGCTGCGGGTCTATGTCATCGCGCCTGATGGTACGGGCGCGCAGCACTTCACCTTCAAATTGCGCGCGCTGGATCAGGAAGGGGGCGGAGGCAGCACCGATGTCCGCTTTGACGCGCCGGGCGGAGACGGACAATGAAAGCGTTCACCAGCGGGCCTTTCACGGGGCGTCATGCCGCCGCAATTCTGGTCGCGTTCTTCGGCGTGGTGATTGCGGTCAACCTCTATATGGCGCGCGAGGCGGTCAGCACGTTTGGCGGGGTGGTGGTTGAAAACAGCTATGTCGCCAGTCAGCAGTATAACGGCTGGTTGCATGAGGCTGCCAGGGAACAGGCGCTTGGCTGGTCAGCCAAGGTCAGCCGCGGCGCGGATGGACGATTGGTTGCAACGCTGCACGGCGCACCGGATGGCGCGGCGCTGAACGGAGACGCATGGCATCCCTTGGGCCGTTTGCCCGACCGCGTGCTGAAATTTGATCGTCAGCCGGATGGCAGTTTCGTTTCCGAACAAGCGCTGCCAGCGGGGCGCTGGATAATCAGGCTGCAGGCCGTGGCGGGCACCACTCGCTGGCGCACCGAGCTGGATTTGCAATGACGGCGCTGGCCCGCCAGGCGGGGCAATCGGCCCTGGAGACTACTGTTCTGGTGGTGCCGGGAATGCACTGCGCCGGATGTATGGCCAAGGTTGAGCGCGGGCTGGGCGGCGTGTCCGGTGTTGCCAGCGCCCGGGTCAACCTGACCGCGCGGCAGGTGCGGGTCGAGCACGATCCCGCCGTGGCCATGCCGGTGCTGATTGATGCGCTGAGTGCAGCCGGGTTTGCCAGCCAGCCGCGCGGGCAGGAACTGACGCCGCCTTCATCGGCGGCAAAACCGCTGCTTGCGCCGCTAGCGGTGGCGGGCTTCGCCTGCATGAACGTGATGCTGCTGTCAGTCAGCATCTGGTCCGGCGCCGATGGATCGACTCGCGATCTGTTCCATTGGCTGTCCGCCGGAATTGGCGTGCCAGCGATCATCTATGCGGGGATGCCGTTCTTCCGTTCGGCGTGGGGCGCGGTGAAACGCGGCAGCACCAATATGGACGTGCCGATCTCGATCGGGGTGATTCTGGCGACCGGGCTTAGCCTGTACGAAACCGTGCGCGGCGCACCGGAGGCGTGGTTTGATGGCACGCTGATGTTGCTGCTGTTCCTGCTGGCCGGGCGCGCGCTTGATGCCGCCATGCGGGATCGGGCGCGGGCCGGGGTTGATGCCCTGCTGCGGCAGGCTGCGCCGGGGGCCATGGTTGTAACGCGGGGAGAGCTGAGCTGGCTTGCCGCGCCGGACCTGCTGGCCGGCATGATCATGCGGGTTGCCGCTGGTGAGCGGCTTGCCGCCGATGGCGAAGTGATCAGCGGGGCAAGCTGGTTCGATCAATCGCTGCTGACCGGGGAAAGCGCGCCGGTGCGCGCCGCCACCGGAGACCGCGTTCTGGCGGGGACGCTCAACCTGGAAAACCCGGTTGACGTGCGCGTTGAGGCTGCGGGACAAGGCACCACGCTGGCCGAGATTGCCCGGTTGATGGACGCATCGGGTCAGACGCGTTCCGCCTATGTCCGGATCGCCGATCGGGCATCGCGGCTCTATGCCCCGGCGGTTCACTCGCTTGCCGCGTTGACCTTCATCGGCTGGATGCTGGCCGGTGCGGGATTCTATCAGGCGCTGGTTCACGCCATCGCCGTGCTGATCATCACCTGCCCCTGTGCGCTTGGCCTTGCCGTGCCGGTGGCGCAGGTGGTGGCCTGCGGCGCGCTGATGAAGCGTGGGATCATGGTCAAGGACGGTTCCGCGTTGGAACGGATCGCCACTGTCGATCGGGCATTGCTGGACAAGACCGGCACGCTGACCATGGGCAGCCCCTTGCCCGATCCAGCGGTGCTGGAAGCTCTGCCGGCTGATGCCGCCGCCGTGGCTGTGGGCCTGGCCTCACATAGCCGTCACCCGTTGTCGCGCGCGCTGGTGGAGGCGCTGGCCGCGCGCGGTGTTCGCCCGGCAGATCTGGCCGATGTCAGCGAGGAAGCGGGGCAGGGGCTGCGCGCCCTGTGGCAAGGGCGCGTGGTTGCGCTGCGCCGCCCCGAAGCAGCAAGCGGAATTGCCGCCGTGCTTGAGATTGCCGGCCAGCCGACCTGGCTGATCCCCTTTGCTGACCGGCTGCGGCCGGCCACGGGCGCGGCTCTGGCCGGTCTGCGGGCCTTGGGGGTGGAACCGTCGATCCTTTCGGGAGACAACGCCGCCGCCGTTGCAGAGGTTGCGCAGGCCACCGGTCTGACCGGGCAATCCGCTGCCTTGCCGCAAGACAAGCAGGCCGAAATCGTCCGGTTGCAGGCGGCGGGACACAAGGTTTTGATGGTGGGGGACGGGCTGAACGATGGCCCTGCATTGGCCGCGGCCAATGCATCGATCGCCCCTGGCACGGCCAGCGATGTTGGCCGTCAGGCTGCCGATCTGGTTTTCCTTGGCGACAGCCTTGATGCGATTCCCTGCGCGATCCGCGCGGCGCGGCGGACCATGCGGGTAGTCAGGGAGAATTTTGTTCTGGCGATTGGTTACAACGTGCTGGCCGTGCCGCTGGCCATGGCCGGTTACGTTACGCCGCTGGTCGCCGCCATTGCCATGTCGACCAGTTCGCTGATCGTGATCGGCAATTCGCTTCGGTTGGCAGGGGCGGCGCGGTGAACGGCCTGGCCATGCTTATCCCGGTTGCGCTGGGGCTGGGCTGCCTGGGTCTGGCTGCATTTTTCTGGGCGCTGAAGGGTGACCAGTTTGAGGATCTGGACGGCGCTGCCGCGCGGATCCTGATTGATGATGAGAATGACGGTCCGGCATGATCCGCGCCCGCCTGCCTCGTCTGGCCCGCTTTGCCCTGATCGCGCTGGTTCCGGCGGCGCTGAACATTTCGGCGGCTTCCGGCGCGGCGTCGATCATGGTGCCACTTTGCACCGGTGACGGGCAGGTCCACATGGTGCGCATTCCCGCTGATCGGCACCCGCAGCCTGGCCAAGACAGGGATGGGTGCTGCGCAAAGGGGTGCCATGCCGGGAACTGCCGCAAGAAATCTTTGCGGGAAATTGAGCCGTCGCAATGAAATGTGCGCGCAGCGGCGATAGTGCCGCCGGTATGTGGCCGTATCATCCTGAATTGCTGGAAACGCCGGTTCCCCGGTACACCAGCTTTCCCACCGCGGCGGAATTCGGCCCGGCGATCGGCCCGGCTGATATGGACGCGGCGCTGCGCCGCGTCAGCGGCAACACGTCGCTGTATATCCACATCCCGTTTTGCGAGAAGATCTGCTGGTATTGCGGCTGCAACACCGGGGCCGCAAACCGGTCCCAGCGGCTGCACGGCTACCTGGACGCGCTTCATCGTGAAATCGCGCTGGCGGGAGTGCGATTGCCCCGCGACGTCGCAATACGGCGAATCGCTTTTGGCGGAGGTAGTCCCAATGCCATTTCGCCAACCGACTTCGTTCGCCTGCTTGATGCGCTGACCCTGCACATGCCGCTGGACGAGCCGGACTATTCGATCGAGCTTGATCCGCGCACCCTGTCCGCCGAATGGGGTGAGGTGCTGGGCTGGATCGGGGTGCGGTACGCTTCGCTGGGGGTGCAGACCTTTGATCCCGCACTGCAGGCGGCTATCGGACGGATTCAGCCCGATGAGCAAATCGCCGCCGCCACCGCCATGTTGCGCAAAGCAGGGGTGACCTCGCTCAACTTTGATCTGATGTACGGGCTGCCCGGCCAGACGCTTTCCACGCTTGAAGCGACGCTGAAGCGCGCCGTGGAACTGGGCGCAGACCGCATTGCCCTGTTCGGTTACGCCCACGTTCCTCATCTGATCGCGCGGCAGCGGCGGATCGATGCCAGCGCTTTGCCCGATCAGGCGGAGCGCTTTGCCATGGCCGATTTCGGTTATCGCCTGTTGACCGCCGCTGGCTATGTGCCGGTGGGGTTCGATCATTTCGCGCGGCCCGGTGATCCGCTAGCCAATGCGGTTGCCGAACAGCGGGTTCACCGCAATTTTCAAGGCTTTACCGATGATCATGCGCAAACCCTGATAGGACTCGGCGCGTCGGCGATAAGTTCGTTCGATAACATACTCATACAGAATGATAAAAATGCAGGGCGTTATCGCATGAAGGTGTCGCAGGACGTGCTGCCTGCGGCGCACGGCGTTGCCCGATCACCCGACGATTCGCGCCGTGGGGCGGTGATCACCGCCCTGCTGTGCCGGGGCCGGGCGCGGGTCGATGCCGACCTGCTGGGGGACGTGCTGCCCCGGCTGCAGCCCTTCATTGACCGCGATCTTGCCGCGCTGGATGACTTGACGCTGACCCTGCGTCCCGGCGGGCTGCCTTATGCCCGCACGATTGCCGCGCTGTTTGATCCCTGTCGCCAGGAATCGCTGCGCCGGTTCAGTTCCGCCGTCTGACCCCACCTTTTTTGGCGCTTCCCATAAAAAGCGAGCGGCCGTCACAAGGCGGGCCGCTCAAAGTTGGGGAGAACAATAACGCGGGCGGGGCGGTGCCATGCTCCTCTGTCACAGATTGGCCGGCCCATGGTGTTTGGTGTCGTTGGTGCAGACAATGCGCGGGCGCGCGCGGCAGCACCTTGACCCTGATCAATTGACTGCAATCAATTTCACCTGCCGGCGGGCCGTGACACCCCTTGACCTCGACCGCTTCGCGCGGTTCAAGCGCGCGATTAAATTTGATCCGATGGAGGCAAGCGATGGAATTGAGGCTCGATGGACGAATTGCCCTGATAAGCGGGGCATCATCCGGCTTTGGCGCTCATTTCGCGCGGTTGCTGGTGCGTGAAGGGGCGCGCGTGATAATCGGCGCGCGGCGGATTGACCGGGTTGCGGCGCTGGCCGGGGAATTGGGCGATGCTGCCCTGGCCGTGGCGCTGGATGTCAATGACGAAGCCTCGATCGTGGCCGCCTATGACGCGGCCGAGGCCCGGTTCGGCACGGTCGATACGGTGATCGCCAATGCCGGGGTGGCGATGGGCGGGCGTTCTACCCATTTGCCTGCGGATGATGTCGCCACGGTGGTCAACACCAATTTCACCGGCCTTTATCTGACCGCGCGCGAGGGCGCGAAGCGGATGATTGCCGCCGGCTTCAAGGAAACTGAACGCGGGCGGATCGTGCTGATCGGATCGATCACGGCGGAACTGACCGGGCAAAACGAATCGGCCTATGCCGCGGTCAAGGCCGGGGTGGCGCATCTTGGCCGCAATTTCGCGCGTGAATGGGTGCGCCAGGGGGTCAACGTCAACACCATTCAACCGGGCTACATCCAGACCGAGATTGCGGGGGACTGGTTCCAGACCGAAGGCGGCGCGCGCCAGGTCGCGGCGTTCCACCGCCGCCGGCTCTGCCCGATCGACGCGCTTGACGCCCCGCTGGTGTTCTTGTGCTCTGACGCGTCGCGCAACGTCACCGGATCGACGATTACCGTCGATGACGGGCAAGTGCTTTGACCAGCCTGGCCGACAACACCCCGATCATAATCGGGGTGGGGCAATATTCGGAACGGGTGGGCCAGCCCGGCTATGCCGAAATGAGCCACATGGACCTTGCCGGAGCGGCGCTGAAAGCCGCTTTTGCCGATGCCGGGGCCAAGCGCAGCCTGCCGCAGGCGCTCGATACGCTGGCGGCAATCCGTCAGTTTGAAATGTCGGCAACGCGCTATTCCGCGCCATTCGGCCATTCGGACAATGTCCCGCGATCGATTGCGCGCAGGGCAGGCGCAAATCCGGCGCGGGCGATTCTGGACGTGGTCGGCGGTGACCGGCCGCAGCGCCTGATTGGCGAATTGGCGGCAGAGATTGCAGCGGGACGTTCAAAGGTTGCGGCTATCGCCGGCGCAGAAGCGCTTTCAACCGTCCGCAGCATCGTCGCGCGCGGGGAAACCCGCAATTGGTCGGAACATCGCCGCGGCTCGCTGGAAGATCGCGGGCCGTCCTATGACGGGGTGATAGATCGCACCGCATTCAAGCACGGTGTTGCCGCGCCGATCAGCGCCTATCCGCTGGCGGAGAATGTCCGGCGGGAACGACTGGGCCTGTCGCTGCAGGATTACCGGCTGGAAATCGGCAAGCTGTTCGCGCCGTTTACCGAAGTGGCTGCGCGCAATCCGCACAGCGCCGCACCGACCGCGCGCAGTGCAGAGGAACTGGCCACCCTGACCGAGCGCAACCGGCTGGTGGCAGAACCCTATGGCCGACTGGTGGTGGCGCGCGATCAGGTCAATCAGGGCGCGGCAATCGTGCTAGCCAGCGTGGGTGAGGCGCGGCGGCTGGGCGTGCCGGAAGATCGCTGGGTGCACATTCATGGCGTGGCCGATTGCGCCGAACCATCAATGCTGACGCGCGCTGATCTGGAAAAGAGCCCGGCGGCGGTGGCGGCAATAGCCACTGCGCTTCAGATTGCTGGATGTGAGTGGAAATCTGTAACTCACGCAGACCTTTATTCGTGCTTTGCGATACCCGTTTTCAACTTGCTTGATGCCTTTGGGCTGGACCGTGCCGATCCGCGCGGCTGGACGCTGACCGGCGGATTGCCGTTCTTTGGCGGTGCCGGAAATAACTATTCCTCGCACGCCATCGCCGAAGCCGTGGCGCGTTGCCGCGCCGCGCCGAGGACCATGGCGCTGGTTGGGGCCAATGGCGGCAATATGAGCAAATATGCCGCCGGGGTCTATTCAACCAGACCTGCGGACTGGTCGCAAGAGCGCTGGAGCAGCCTTGACAAGATCAAGCCGGCGTTTGGCGTGCTGGATGAATATGATGGTGAGGCGGTGGCCGAAAGCTTCACGATCCAGCCGGGCAAGCCGGGGGAGATTGCTACGCTGGTCGCACGGGTCGGGACCGACCGCGTGCTGGGCAACAGCACTGATCCCGGCGTGATCGCCGCGCTGCGCAGCGGCAAGGTTGCCGGACGCATGGCGCGGATCGAAGGTGATGAAAACGGCACCAACCGTTTCTGGTTTATTTGACCAGATCGGTCAGCGTCGCTGGGGTCAACACCTGCGGCAATTGCCGCGCCGCGCCGCCGCCTGCCGGATACCACATATACAGCGGCACCCCCGCCGCGCCCTGCGCGGTTAGGTAGCGGGTGATTGCCGGATCGCGGCGGGTCCAGTCACCGCGCAGCACGATCACGCCGGCGCGGGCGAAGGCGCGGGCAGTATCCTGACGCTCAATCGCGGCGGTTTCGTTGACCTTGCAGGTAAGGCACCAGTCAGCGGTGAAATAGGCGAATACCGGCTTGCCCGATGCGCGCGCCCGGGCAAGCGCCGCTTCGCTGAACGGCTGGCTTGGCAGCACGCCCTGTGCCTCTGCCGCCGGAGCGCGAACCATGCCGGGCAAGCCGGCAGCGGCAAAGGCCATCACCGCCGCCACCGCCAGCCACCAGCGCCGCCCTGCGGCAAGGCCGTGGTGCTGACGCCGCCCGAGCAGCACCAGCGCCGCAACCAGCACCACGGCGATCAGCGTCAGGGCAAAGGCAAAGCCGCTTCCCGCCAGCCGGCTGGCCAGCCAGATCAGCGCCAGCGCGGTCAGACCCATCGGCACGGCCATCACCTTACGGAAGGTGTTCATCCACGCGCCGGGCCGGGGCAGTGCTCGGCGTAGCGCCGGAACAAAGGCAAGCGCCAGGAAGGGCAGGGCAAGGCCAAGGCCAAGCGCAGCGAACAGGGCCAGCGCCGGCCCGGTCGGCAGCAGCAGCGCCGCGCCCATCGCCGCCGCCATGAACGGTCCGGTGCAGGGGGTGGCGACAAAGGCGGCCAGCAATCCGGTCGCGAAAGCACCCTGCGGTGATCCCGCACTGGCAAAGCCGGGCACGGAGAATTCGAAAACCCCGGCAAGGTTGGCGGTTATCGTCACGGCCAGCAGCAACAGGCCGGCCACCACCAGCGGCTCCTGCAACTGGAAGGCCCAGCCAACCTGCTCCCCCGCCGCGCGCAGGGCCAGCATTGCCGCACCCAGCGCCAGGCAGGCCAGGATCACGCCGGCGGCATAGGCCAGCCCTTCAGCCCGGGCCTGGACCTGGCTCTCGCCAGCACGGGCAAGGCTCAGGGCCTTGAGGCTGAGGATCGGGAAGACGCAAGGCATCACGTTGAGCAGCAGCCCGCCCAGCACGGCTGACAGCAGCAACCAGCCAAGGGCAGGGCGGGGCTGCGCGGGGGCAAGCGGCTCTCCGCCGGCTGGTACAGCGCCGGGCGCGCCTTCGATGTTCAGTCCATCGCCCTTTTGGTTGAGCGCCAGCACAGCATGGAGCGTGCCGGGCATCACCGGTTCAAACTTGCCGCGTGGCAGTTCCACCACCAGCATATCACCGCTGCGCTTGAAAACCTGGGGCGCGGCATAGTCCACCACCCGGTCATCCGCGACGAACAGGTGCGGCTGATCAAGCGCCACGCTGCCGGGCAGGGGGATCGCTACCCGCACAATGTTCCCCGTCACGGCAAAGCGCGCTTTGCTGCCCAGCGGAGCGGGAAGCGCGGCGCGCCAGCCATCGAAACGCCGATCGTGCGCAGCCCCGGCCCCCACCGTCAATGAAGCGGAAATTTCACCGCTTTCCGGTACGCAGATCTTGTCGGTGCAGGCCAGCCACCGCGCCTGGCCGCGCACAGGCACCACCGATCCGGCACGGGCGTTTGGCGGTACGGCCAGATCGATCAGAACGGCATAGTCATGTTCGTAAACATGGTTCATCAGCCCGGAAATCAGCAGGGTTTGCGGCACTGGATAGCGCAGCGGCCCGGCGCTGAAACCGGCGGGCAATTGCCAGTCGACAGTCATGCCAAGTCCGGCATCGCCAGGGTTGAGCCAGTAACCGTGCCAGCCGGGCTCAGGCTGCATCAGCACGGCCAGGGTGACTGTCTTGCCCGGCGCGGCATCGCCATCGACGATCAGCTGCGCAGCGATGTGACTGGGGGCTGCATGGGCGGCCATCGGCGTCACCCACAACAGCATTGCCAGCATGGCGAAAAGATAGCGCATCAGCGCCGAAAAAGCACTGCTCACCGGCTTGCAGGAGGGGGAGGGGCTGGGCATAAGGACGGTCATTACAGGCCATGTCTATGGCCACGCCTTGGCCAGCCCGCAAGCGGGCGGTCGAACAATACCCTTGATGGAGCCGCAATGCGCCGATTTTCCGCCCCGATCGCCCTGGCTCTGTCGGTTGCCCTTGCGGCCTGCTCGCCGGGTTCCAGCCATCCGCGCACCCTTGCCAGCGCGCCCGCGCCCAAGGGGCCGCCAAAGCTGATCGTGGCGATTGCGGTGGATCAGTATTCCGCCGATCTTTTTGCGCAGTACCGCTCGCACTACAGCGCCGGGCTGGCCCGGCTGGCGACCGGGGCGGTGTTTCCGTCAGGTTTTCAGTCCCATGCCGCAACGGAAACCTGCCCGGGGCATTCGACCTTGCTGACCGGCGTGCACCCCGCGCGGACCGGGATCATCGCCAACAACTGGTTTGATCTGGGTGCGGCGCGCGCCGAAAAGAAGATCTATTGCGCAGAGGATGAGCGTGATCCTGCCAGCAGCAGCCGCGAACCGGTGGTTTCGGCGGTACATCTGAAGGTGCCGACCCTGGGTGACCTGATGAAGGCCGCCAATCCCGCCAGCCGCAACGTGGCCGTTTCGGCCAAGGACCGCGCGGTGATGATGATGGGCGGCCACAAGATTGACGCGGCCTACTGGTATCTGAAGGGGGCATACGTCACCCTGAAAGGGCGCGAACTTGCCCCTGCGGCGGTGGCAGAGAATGCTGATCTGGCCGCCCTGCTGAAGATCGGGGCACCAGCCCTGACCGCGCCGGCGTGGTGCGGACCAACCGACCATGCGGTGGCGGTGGGCAAAAGCGATGTTGGCACTGGGCGCTTTGCGATGGAACCGGGCAAACCGGATTCGCTGCGCATTTCTCCGCGGATGGACGCGGCAACGGTTGATTTGGCCAATCGCCTGGTTGACGAGATGGACCTGGGCAATGGCCCCGCGCCCGATCTTCTTTCGGTAAGCCTGTCCGCCACTGACTATATCGGCCACGCCACCGGCACCGAAGGGCTGGAAATGTGTATCCAGATGGCCGAGCTGGACCGGAATATCGGCCGCCTGCTGAATCACCTTGATGCGCGCGGGATTGACTATGTCGTGGTGCTCAGCGCCGATCACGGCGGGCTTGATATGCCGGAACGCCAGCGCGAACAGGCGCTTCCCCGTGCGATCCGCGCCGATATGAACCTGGCCCCGGCGGCGCTGGCCAAGGCGATTACCGCGAAGACCGGCATTTCCAGCAGTGACGGGCCGCTGCTGTATTCCGATGGCGTGTTCGGTGACTATTACGTGAGCCGCAGCCTTAATCCGGCGCAAAAGGCGCAGGTGATCCAGGCCTTTGTCGCGATGACCAGGGTTCACCCGCAAGTGGCGGCGGTGTTCACCGCCGATGAACTGGCCAAAACGCCGCTGCCCAGCGGCAATCCGCAGGACTGGAACCTGAAGGACCGCGCCCGCGCCTCGTTCGATCCGGGGCGTTCGGGCGATGTGGTGATGCTGCTTGACCGGGCGGTAACGCCGATTCCCGAGCCGATTCCGGGGATGTACGTTGCCACTCACGGCAGTGCTTTCGATTATGATCGCCGCGTGCCGATGCTGTTCTACCGCCCTGGTCTGCCCGGTTTTGAGCAGCCCGCGCCGGTCGAAACGGTGGACATTGCGCCCACGCTGGCCGCGCTGATCGGGCTGAAAGTGCCCGAAGGCACTTTTGACGGGCGCTGCCTTGATCTGGATGGCCACGCGGAAAATACCTGCGCAGCTTCGAAGTAGCGGGTAAGGACACCCGCAAAGGATATATGGCATGACCGACAAGCGCGATCTTGTGATTCTGGGCGGCGGTCTGGTGGGCATGACGCTGGCCCTGGCTGCGGCGCGGCAAGGCATCACCAGCCATGTGGTGGACAAGGCCACCCCCGAACAGCTTACTGCCGAGGGGGTTGATGGCCGCGCTTCGGCAATTTCCACGGCAAGCTGGAATCTGTTTTGCAACATTGGCCTGAAGGACCGGCTTGATCCGCTGGGCTGCGCAATCGAATCGATTGCCGTCACGGACGGGATGAAGCCCGGGCGGATCGATTTCACGCCGAAACCGGATGAGGGCACGCTGGGGCGGATGTTCGCCAACCGCGATATTCGCATCGCCCTGTTCGAAGCGGCACGGGCAGAGCCGGCAATCGCCTGGCACAGCGGGCTTGAGCCGACCGCGCGCCAGCGCGGCGAACATGGCGTGGCGGTGACGCTTGGCGATGGGCAAGTGCTGGAAGGCAGCCTGCTGATCGGGGCCGAGGGCCGGCAATCCCCCACGCGGATTGAGGCGGGGCTGAATTCGGCAAAGTGGGATTACAGCCACCGCGCGATGGTAACCGCGATTTCCCATGAAAAGCCGCATCAGGGTGTGGCCTGGGAAATCTTCTTTCCGGCAGGGCCGCTGGCGCTGCTGCCGCTGCGCGACTTGCCGGACGGACGCCACCGCAGCGCCGTGGTCTGGACCTTTGACGAGAAAGACGCGAAAGGCATTATCGCTTTGCCCGACAGCGTTTTCGTTGGCGAAATGGCCGCGCGGATGCAGGGCATATTTGGTGAGATCGCGCTCGCTGCCCCGCGCATGAGCTATCCTTTGAACTTTCACCATGCCGGGCGGATCGTTGAACGGCGTCTGGCGCTGGTGGGTGATGCCGCGCACGGAATGCATCCGATTGCCGGGCAGGGCCTTAACCTTGGGCTGCGCGATGTGGGCGTGCTGGTTGAATGCCTGGCTGCGGGAATGCGGCTGGGGCTTGATCCCGGCGATGCACAGGTGCTTGCCCGTTATGAACGCTGGCGCAGTCTGGACAGCCTTGCGGTGATGGCAACCACCGATGCGATCGTCCGCCTGTTCGGCCTGCCTGGCAAGTTGTCCAGTGCCGCGCGGCGGCTGGGCATGGCGGCGGTGCAGCGCAGCGGCTGGCTCAAGAAGTTCTTCATGGATGAGGCGCGCGGTATGTCGGGCGATCTGCCGGAACTGCTGCGGGCCTGACCCGTCCCTGATTTTATTGCGTGGCGGCTGTGGTGGCCACGGCACCCGGCCCGGCCGGGCTGGGCTGGTGGACGGGCTGACCCGCACCGGTGCGCAGCTTGTCCGGATCAAGCAGCGCGGTCGTTTCGATCAGGTCAAGCGCGCGTTCCGCACCGGCATAACGGCGGGCGTTGACGATCCATTGAGCGGCCGCGGCATTGCCGGGCAAGCGGGCCACTTCATTGGCGGCCGCCTCCACCTGGCCGGTGCGCAGCATCAGCCGCGCCCGGTCAAGCCGGCTTTCCGGGCTGGGCGACGGGGCATCATCATGGCGGACCACGAACAGCCCGGACAGCTCGCGGCGGAACCGCTGCCAGTTTCCTTCATCCTTGGGCGCGCTGGACAGCGATGGGGCAAGGCTGTCCAACTGTCCGGCAAGCTGATCAAGGGTGACCGGGCTGGCGGCGGCGCCGATTACCGTATCGACCGCCGCCGGCTGGGCGGCATAGAACCGCAGCTTCAGCTGATCGGCAAGATAGCCAAGCGGTGCCCCCCGTTCGATCGCGCGACGCGCGGCAACCGCAATCAGAATGCCTTCGGCCCGCGCGGCATTGCCTTCTGACGCCGCGGCCTGAAGATCGAGCCGGGCCAGCCGCTGTTCCAGCGAGGTAACCCGCTGATCAACCGCGCCCTGGGCGATCTGCGCATTGTGGACCTGCGCGCTTGGCGACGGTGCCGGCTGCGGAGAGGGGGAAGGCACGGTCGGCGATGGAGAAGGCGCCGCTGCATCCACCAGCGCGGCGGCACTGCCTTGCAGCCTGATGGACCCACTTCTGAGGAAATAGCCAAACGCCGCCCCCACGCAGAGCAAGGTCACCAGCCCGGTCAACAAACCCACACGCAGGGGGGACATGCGCCGAGGCGGCTGATCAGTGGGGGAAGGTGGGTACTGGTCATCGGGCATGGGCAGCAAATGGTCCTGTCAGTCGCGACCTCTGGGGCCGGGGTCTTGGCACATCTGCACGGCCAAGGCCAGCAAGGCCTTGTCATTGGGTGCCGCGGCAACCGCAACCTCTCCCCACCCGTCGCCGGCGGCGGAGGCAATGCGCGGGCTGAGCGCGATCAGCCGCAGCAATGAACGGCGAATGCCCTGGGTCACGCATTGCACCGCGATATGGTGCGCCGCCTCAGCCGAATGCAGCGCGATCATCGCCGGCTGGCGCAGCAGCGTGACAAGGGCGGGCTGCATGGGGCGGGATGCCGTGGCATAGACGACCCGTTCCTCCATGGTTACGCCCTTGGGCAGGGTCAGCGGCACCCGTTCTTCCCCGGCGATGCGCAGCAGACGGCGGTGTTCCGGCCGAAGTTCTCCAAGCAGCCGCTGGATTCCGCCATCACCGGTCGCCGCGATGGTGAAGCCGGCTTCGCGCGCGGCCTGGGCGGTGGTTTCACCAACGGCATAGACCGGCAGCTGGGCCAGCGCGGTGATCGCGATGCCGGCATGGCGAAATGCGTTGGCGCTGCCGCCCAGCACGGCGTCAAACCGGCTGGGCGCAGGCACTTCCCAGCTTTTCGCCACAACCTCAAACAAGGGGAAACCGTGCGCTTCCAATCGGGCGGCACGCGCTGCGGTCAGGGTGGCGGTGCAGCCGGGTTCCGGACGGACAACGATCAGCGGAACCATGGTTCAGCCTCCTTGAGGGCCGGCAAAATGCATTTGGATCGCCGCGCCAGCCCGCGACAGCAGATCGGCGGCCAGCAAGGCCGGGCCGGCAGTGTCATCGGGCGCAAAACGCAGCCGGCCTTCTACCCGTTCCGCCCCGTCCGGACTGAGCAGCGCGGCCCGCAGGATCAATTGATCGTCGGTCCGTTCCGTCAGCACGGCGACAGGACTGTGGCAATTTCCGCCCAGCGCTGCAAGCAATGCCCGTTCAGCGCGGACCGCTTCGTGGCTGGCGCGGTCATCTATCGCGGCCAGCAGGGTGCGGGTCTGCGCGTCATCGGCCCGGCATTCGATGGCGATCGCCCCCTGGCCCGGCGCGGGGAGCCACTCGCCCGGATCAAGCGGGGTGCCGACCTGTTGCTGGTTCAGCCGGTTAAGCCCGGCGGCGGCCAGCAGGGTAACGTCTGCTTCGCCCGCGGCCAGCTTGGCCAGCCGGGTCTGGACATTGCCGCGAAACGTCACAACCGTGCAATCGGGGCGCAGGTGCAGCGCCTGTGCCGCCCGACGCGGCGCGCTGGTTCCAATTCGCGATCCCGGCGCAAGTTCGGCCAGCGATGCTGCGCCGACCAGCACGTCGCGCACATCCTCACGCGGAAGCACGGCGGCGATGGTGATGCTGGCGGGGCGCTGGGTTTCCACGTCCTTGAGTGAGTGGACCGCAAAATCGATCTCTCCTGCAAGCAGCCAGGTATCGAGTTCCTTGGTCCACAGTGCCTTGCCGCCGATTTCCGCCAGCGGCCGGTCAAGCACCTTGTCCCCGCTTGCGGTGACGGGAACAATCTCCACCTGCAAACCTTCGTGCGCGGCCATCATCCGGTCACGCGCCTCTTCGGCCTGAGCCATGGCGAGCGGCGAGCGGCGGGTGCCGAGCCTTAGGGGGCGGAGAGGCAAAGAGTTGTTCATGGGCCGCTTGTGCTAACCCGCAATGTCATTAAGGGAAAGTGTGGATGGGGTTGGTCCTCGGAATTGAATCGTCCTGCGACGAAACTGCGGCGGCGCTGGTTGACAGCGATCGGCGCATCGTGGCGCAGCGCATCGCCTCGCAGGATGAGGCGCACCGGCCCTATGGCGGCGTGGTGCCCGAAATTGCGGCGCGCGCGCATTCACAGCGGCTGGCCCCGTTGATAGCGGCGACGCTGGCAGATGCCGGGCTGACGCTGGCCGATGTGGATGCCGTGGCGGCAACCGCCGGGCCGGGGCTGATCGGCGGGGTGATGGTCGGGCTGGTTACGGCCAAGGCGCTGGCCATGGCGGCGGACAAACCGCTGATCGCGATCAATCATCTGGAAGGACACGCGCTGTCCCCCCGGCTGGCGGATGAAAGCCTTGGATTTCCCTATCTTCTGTTGCTGGTGTCGGGCGGGCATTGCCAGGTCCTGATGGTTGAAGGGGTTGGGGCCTATCGCCGTCTGGCCACCACCATCGATGATGCTTTGGGGGAAGCTTTTGACAAGACCGCCAAGATCCTGGGTCTGGGCTTTCCCGGAGGCCCGGCGGTGGAGCGAATCGCCGCCACCGGCGATCCGCGCAAGGTTGCGCTGCCGCGTCCGCTGTTTGGCAGCGTGGAGCCGCACTTTTCCTTCGCCGGGCTGAAAAGCGCGGTGCTGCGGGCCAGGGATGCGGGCAGCCATGAGCCCGCCGACATTGCCGCCGCGTTCCAGCAGGCGGCGATCGACTGCGTGATTGACCGGACCCGCCGGGCGTTGGGCCGCGCCGAAAAGCCCACCGCGCTGGTGGTTGCCGGCGGGGTTGCCGCGAACAAGGCGGTGCGCGGCGCGCTCGAAGCGCTTGCCGGTGAATTCGGTCTTCCCTTTGTCGCGCCGCCGTTGCCGCTATGCACTGATAACGCGGCGATGATCGCCTGGGCCGGGCAGGAGCGACTGGCCATGCCCGGCTTCACGCCCGCGCCGCTTGATGTGGCCGCGCGCCCGCGCTGGCCGCTTGATCCCGATGCCGCCCCGGTGCGCGGGGCGGGGGTAAAGGCATGACACGGGCGATCGGCATCATCGGCGCGGGTGCCTGGGGCACTGCGCTGGCCCAGGCGATGGCCAGCGACGGATCGCAAGTGCTGATCTGGGCGCGTGAGGCGGAACTGGTTGATGAAATCAACCACCGGCACATCAACAGTCTGTTCCTGCCGGGTGCCAGATTGGCGGATAGCATTTCTGCAACGAAACAGATTGGTGATTTTTCAGATTTCCCGACCTTGCTGATCGTCACACCGGCTCAGCATCTGGCGCGAGTTCTTGCAGACCTTGCCGATACCAAGCGCGATCTGGTGCTGTGTTCAAAGGGGATTGAGGCAGGCACCGGGCGGCTGATGGCGGACGTCGCGCGTGAAGCCGCGCCCCGGGCTGCTATCGCGGTCCTGTCCGGGCCGACTTTTGCGCACGAAGTCGCCGCCGGGCTGCCGACCGCCGTTACCCTGGCCTGTGCCGGGGCGGAAGCGCAGTGGGATCGGCTGGCCCCGGCCCTGTCGCGCCCGGCGCTGCGCCCCTATTTTTCGGATGACGTGACCGGTGCAGAGATTGGCGGGGCGGTGAAGAACGTGCTGGCGATCGCCTGCGGGGTGGTTGACGGGCTTGGCCTTGGGCAGAATGCGCGCGCCGCGCTGATCGCGCGCGGCTATGCCGAAATGGTCCGGTTCGGGCTGGCGCGCGGTGCGCGGGCGGAAACGATGGCCGGCCTTTCCGGCCTGGGCGATCTGGTGCTGACCTGTTCATCCACTTCCAGCCGCAACTTTTCGCTTGGCAAGGCGCTGGGCGAAGGCAAGAGCGCGGCAGAGGGGCTGGCGGGCAAGAACAGCGTGGCGGAAGGCGCGCATACCGCGCCAATCCTGGCCGAACTGGCCCGGCGCGACGGTGTGGCCATGCCAATCGTCGATGCGGTGTGCCGGCTCCTTTCGGGTGAGGCGCCTGCGCGGGTGGTGGTGGCCGACCTGCTCTCTCGCCCGCTTAAGGCCGAAGCCGAAGGGGCCGAAATCGAAGGGGACGCGGCGTGAGCGCCGATCCTGCCGGCGGCGATCAGAACCAGAAGGATATTCAGGCGCTGGCCAAGGGCGGCCGGACCAATTTTCTGGGCTTCCTGCTGCGCCTGATGGCGCGGGTGCCGTTCTTCTTCATCGCCGGGCGGCTCTATGGGGCAGAGGCGGTCGGGCGTTTCGGCCTGGCGCTGGTGGTGGTCGAACTGTCTGCCCAGCTTTGCACCCTGGGGCAGAAGCGCGGGCTTGCCCAGCGACTGTCGAAAGAGGATGAACATCCCGCCAACGTGGTGGCCGATGCGATGCTGCTGGGGGGAAGCATGGCCGCGCTGGTCACTGCGGTGATCTATCTGTTCCCCGATGTGATGTTCAATGGCGCCTTTACCCAGGCCGAACGGCTGGTGGTGCTGGCAATCGTGCCGCTGACACTGACCGAAATTGCGCTGGCCGCGCAGGCCTATCGCTATGACATCGGCACCTCGGTCCGCGCCCGCGCCGTGGTTGAGCCATGGACCCTCTCGATCGTTTCGGGGTTGCTGTTCTTCGTCAATCGCCAGGCCGGGATGCTGATCGCCTATAACCTGTCAGTGCTGGCGGCGGCGGTGACGGCGCTGTGGCCGATGGTCAAAAGCTATGGTCTGCCCCGCAACTGGAAACCGCACCCGCTGGACATCGGCAAGCTTGCTCTTGCCAACCTGCCGCTGGCCGCTGCCGATGCGGTGGAATGGGGGACGCGGCGTTTCGATATCTATATCCTGGGCTTCTTCGCCAGCGATACCGCCGTGGGCATATATTACATGGCGCAGCAGATCGTTTCGCTGCCGCAAAAGCTGAAGACCAGTTTTGAGCCGATCCTTGGCCCGGTGATCACCCGCAACCTGCGCGAAGGCAACTATCTGGCCATTGCCCAGCAAGTCTGCCAGGTCGGTTTCTGGATCACCGCCGCCCAAGCCGGGGTGGCGCTGGCGCTTGGGATACCGGGCGAGGGGGTGATGGGCCTGATCGGACCGCAATTCGTTGGCGGAACCGGCGCGCTGTGCTTCCTGCTTGCCGCCGAAGTGCTGGCGGCAACCGCCGTGGTGAGCGAAGCCGCGCTGATCTATGTCGCGCGGATGCAGAACCTGTGGGTCTCCCTCGGAACGCTGGCGGTGCAATATATCGCCACCGTCGGGTTGATCCGGCTGGTGACCAGGCTGGGCTATAATGACAATTACAAGGCGGCGATGGCCGGAGCGGGTCTGATGGTGGCACTCGGCATGGCATCATGGGTGAAATCGCGCCTGCTGGCGCGGATACTGCATCAGCCGATCAATAACTGGCGCTGGGCGCTGGTCTGGGCGGCGGTGCCCGCGGTGATGGTGGGCTGGGCGGCAACCTATTTCCTGCCGGAATGGGCGGAACTGGCCTTTGGTATTCCGGCGATCCTGTTGGTCTATGGCTATATCATCTGGCACAGGGGGTTTGGCCCGGAAGACCGCGTGCTGTTCCGCCGCAATGTCGCGGCCCAGGGCGCTTAGGGAGATACCGGTGATGCCTGCCATGATCGAAGCCAACTGGATCGCCTTCGCGGCCGCGCTGCTGGCTGTCGTGCTGGTCGGCTGGCTGTTGCTGCGGCGCGCTGCCACCGCGCCGAAACGCCGGGAATACAAGCCCGACGTTCTGGATGAAGGGCAGGCACCCGCGCAGCGCAATCAAGCGCTGATCGACGCGCCGCCCGCCGCACAGATCATCACCCCGCTGCCAGGATCGGCGGGCATGGCCGGAATTGGCGAGGTGATCGCCGTTGCCGCCCAGGACGAGGTTGAGGCGGCGCAGGCGCGTTTGGTGCCGGCTGCAGCGGGCGATGATCTGTCACGCATCAAGGGGTTGGGGCCAAAACTCCAGGCGCTGCTCCCCACCCTCGGCCTTACAACCTACGCCCAGATCGCCGCGCTGAGCGAGGCGGATCTGGCCGCGCTCGATACCCGCCTTGGGCCGTTCGCGGGACGTCCGGCCAAGGATGCGTGGGTGGAGCAAGCACGGCTGCTTGCAGCAGGCGATGTGTCGGGGTTTGAGGAAAAGTTCGGGAAGGTTTGAGGCGTCAGGCGGCGCGCGGGACAATGCGATCAAGATCGCCGTTGAGCGCGCGCTTGGCTTCAAGCAGCTCGTAATCGTCCTGCAGGCCAAGGAAGAAACCTTCGGACATCCGGAAATAGCGGGCGAGGCGCAGGTCAAGATCGGCGCTCATCGCCGTCGTGCCGGAAATCACCTCGCGCAGGCGCGCAGGATCAATGCCAAGCGATGCAGCCAAGGCCCCTTCGCTCAGACCCAGCGGTTCCATGAATTCGGAAACCAGCAATTCCCCGGCATGGCTGTTGTACAGCCAGTCAGGGTCAGTGGTAGTCCGTGATTTCGACATCGTAAGCGTTTCCATCCTTCCAGACGAAACATATACGCCACTGCTTGTTAATGGAAATGGAATGTTGCCCGGCGCGGTCTCCCTTCAGGTCGTGAAGGCGATTGCTTGGCGGGTTACGCAAGTCATCCAGCGACTTGGCACGATTGAGCATCCTGAGTTTGTCGAGCGCGCGAGATTCGACATCGACGGGCAGTCGCTTGCTGCGCATACCGTTCCAGATGCGCTCGGTTTTGGTCGGGGTGTTGGCGAAGGAGCGGATCATTGCTCGATTCGTTCGAAAAGCGGAATTGAATTCGAACAAAGTCGATCAAGTTCCACTGCTTTCGCGTAAAGCTTCTGAAAGTTCGCAAAGTCTTCGGCTGCCTTTTCACTTGGGTTTGCTAAGAGATATTCAGCAAGCCGTCGGAAAATTTCTGTAGCCACGGTTCTCATGTTGATGCGAAGTGAAACAATTGTGATCGGGTCGAAAGTTCCGATGTCCCAATTGCCTTCTCGAAAGCTGAAATTAACAAACTGATCGCCATGAAGGAAGCTTCTGTAAAAGCCGAAATTTCGGACATACTGGGCGCATTTTTTTTCTGGGATGTTTGCGGCGCGCATCGCGGAAAATCCAGCTAAATCAAATATATCTTTCAATCGATAATAGCCGTGACGAGATGTTTGCCAAAGATTGTTCCTATCGATCCAGTTGTTCAGTGTCCTCGGTGTAATCGCCAGCAGGTGGGCGACCGTGGCGCGGTTAAATGCAACAGCTTCCGCTAATTCCAAGGCACGTTCATCTTCCATATGAAGATACTAACTTCAAATTGAAGATATGTCAACTACCGCCCCCACTTCCGCCTGCTCTCCCGTCCGAACCGTCCCTTCCGCGTCCCCGGCTTGCCCTCGTTGCTGCGACCCACGATTGGTGCGTGGCTTTCGCCCGGCAGGCCCAGCTCGCTCGCCTCAAGCCGCCGGATTTCGTCGCGCAGCCGCCCGGCTTCCTCGAATTCCAGGTCGGCGGCCGCCGCGCGCATCCGGCCTTCCAGTTCCTCGATGTAGGCGCGCAGGTTGTGGCCGACCAGGTTGTTGCGGGTGTCGTCCTCTATCTCCACCAGCACGCCGTCGCGGCTGGCGGCATCGGCGACGATGTTGTGGATGTCGCGCTTGATGCTTTCGGGGGTTATGCCGTGCTCCAGATTGAAGGCGGCCTGTTTGTCGCGCCGCCGGTCGGTTTCGGCGATGGCGCGTTCCATGCTGCCGGTCATCCGGTCGGCATAAAGGATCACCCGGCCATCAACATTGCGCGCGGCGCGGCCGATGGTCTGGATCAGGCTGGTTTCGCTGCGCAGGAACCCTTCCTTGTCAGCGTCAAGGATGCAGACCAGCCCGCATTCGGGAATATCCAGCCCTTCGCGCAGCAGGTTGATGCCCACCAGCACGTCATAGACGCCCAGGCGCAGATCGCGGATCAGTTCGATGCGCTCCAGCGTTTCGACGTCGCTGTGCATATAGCGCACGCGCAGGCCCGCTTCGTGCATGAATTCGGTCAGATCTTCGGCCATCCGCTTGGTCAGGGTGGTAACCAGCGTGCGGTAACCCGCGGCGGCTGTCTTGCGGCATTCCTCGATACAGTCCTGCACCTGATCCTCAACCGGGCGGATCAGCACCGGCGGATCGGTCAGCCCGGTCGGGCGGATCACCTGTTCGGCAAAAACCCCGCCTGACTGTTCCATTTCCCACCCGCCGGGGGTGGCGGAAACGGCCACGGTCTGCGGGCGCATCGCATCCCATTCGTTGAAGCGCAGCGGGCGGTTGTCGATGCAGCTCGGCAGGCGAAAGCCATATTCGGCCAGCGTGATCTTGCGGCGATGGTCACCCTTGGACATCGCGCCGATCTGCGGCACGGTCTGGTGGCTTTCATCAACGAACAGCAGGGCGTTGTCAGGCAGATATTCGAACAGCGTCGGCGGCGGCTCGCCGGGCAGGCGTCCGGTCAGGAAGCGCGAATAGTTTTCGATCCCCGCGCAGCTTCCGGTGGCGGCAATCATTTCCAGATCGAAATTGGTGCGCTGTTCCAGCCGCTGATGCTCCAGCAGCTTGCCTTCCGCCTCCAGTTCCTTGAGCCGTTCGGCCAGTTCAAACCTGATGGCTTCGGTCGCCTGCTTCATCGTCGGGCCGGGCGTGACATAGTGCGAATTGGCATAGACCCGCACCGTCTTCAGACCTTGTCCGGCCTTGCCGGTCAAGGGATCAAATTCGGTGATCGCTTCGATCTCATCTCCAAAAAAGCTGATCCGCCACGCGGTATCCTCAAGGTGGCTGGGAAACAGTTCCAGATTGTCCCCGCGCACCCGGAAGTTGCCGCGGGCGAATGCGGCATCGTTGCGCTTGTATTGCAGCGCCACCAGCTTGCGGATCAGTTCGCGCTGATCGACTGTTTCGCCGGCCTTGATGTCAAAAATCATCGCCGAATAGGTTTCGACCGAACCGATGCCGTAAAGGCACGAAACCGAAGCGACGATGATCACGTCATCGCGCTCCAGCAGGGACCGGGTCGCGGCGTGGCGCATCCGGTCAATCGCCTCGTTCACCGAGCTTTCCTTCTCGATATAGGTGTCGCTGCGCGGGACATAGGCCTCGGGCTGGTAATAGTCGTAGTAGGAAACGAAGTATTCGACCGCGTTGTCGGGAAAGAAGCTTTTCATTTCGCCATATAGCTGGGCGGCAAGGATCTTGTTGGGGGCCAGGATCAGCGCGGGGCGCTGCGTAGCCTCTATCACCTGGGCCATGGTGAAGGTCTTGCCGCTGCCGGTTACGCCCAGCAGCACCTGGGTCCGGTCATCGGCCCCGATCCCGGCAACCAGATCGGCGATGGCTGTCGGCTGGTCCCCCGCCGGCTGGTAATCCGAAACGATCTTGAATGGGCGTCCCGGCTCGGACTTTTCCGGGCGGGCTGGCTTGTGCGGAACGAAGGTGCCAGAGGTATCGGGTTCTTCAAGTCCCCGGCGGATGATGAGTTCTGCCATGGGGGCGAATATGGTGAGTCAGGGCGGGGCGGGCAATGGGGGAGTTGGGCGCAGTTCCGTCTCGCTCTGGCGGGCTTCATCTTTGCCTGGGTCAGGGATGACCTGGCACGCCATCAAAATGCGCGGCAAGGGCAGCGTTGCAGGCGCAGGCGAAGCTATCCAGCCCGATCCGGTCGATCACGATCAGGCGTCCCCGGCGAAGGTCGATGATCCGGTCCTGGCGAAAGCGTTGCAGCGTCCGGCTGGCATAGGTGCGGCCCACCCCGATCAGTTCGCCCAGTTGTTCCTGGGTAAGGTTGATCGTGGTGTCACCGGTCTTGTCAAGCAGGCCGCCGATCCATCGCGCCAGCCGCTGTTCTATCGTGTGACTGGCGTTGCAGGCGATCGCCTGAAAAAGCTGGGCGATGAAATAATCGGCATAGCGGGAGAACAGCCGGTCCACCGCAGGAACATTGCGCCTGATCGCCTCAAGTTCGTCCAGCGGCAGGCGGACAAAGGTGCCGCTGGCCAGCACGGCCGACCGCGCGAACACCGGCAGTTCTTCACGGCTGATGATCCCGCCCAGCGCGCCTTCGCGCCCGATCGTTGCGACTTCCACCGCCGGGCGATCTTCCAGCGCAATGAAATAGCCGGCCACAGCGCCGCCGCAGGGGAAATAGCAGTAGTCAACCGGATCGCCGGGGCCGTGAAGCAAATCCCCCCGGGACAGGTCAAGCCGGGCGGCGCGGCGAAGCAGCCGGGTGCGGTGATCGTCAGTCAGCGCGGCGAGAAGCGTATTGGCTGCGGCAGTCATACCGGGTGCAACCCGCGATGCCGCCATTTTGTTCCACATCCGGCGGTCACACCATTGCAGGGTGACCGCCGGCTTTACCCCTTCAGGCGGGAAGCGTCAGCGCCTCATAGCGTTCAAGGTGGGCGTCGGCGCTGCCGAACTGGCTTTCGATCATGGTCGAACGCTTGAAGAAGTGGCCGATCGCCAGTTCCATCGTGATCCCGATCCCGCCGTGAGTCTGGATCGCGTTTTGCCCCACCGCCTTGATCGACCGCGCGACCTTGGCCTTGGCCAGGCTGACCGCCGCCTTGCGCTGATCGGCGGGCAGATCAAGTTTGAGCGTGCCCATCAGCGTCATCGAGGCGATTTGTTCGGCATCGACCAGCATATCGGCCATGCGGTGCTGCAATGCCTGGAACTTGCTGATCGGCTGGCCGAACTGCTTGCGCTGGCGGGTGTATTCCACGGTGCCTTCCAGCAGCTTGCGCGCTACCCCGGTGCCTTCGGCGCAAAGGCCCATCGTCGCCTGATCGGCAACCTGTTCGATCAGATCGATTCCGCCCGGCAACAATGCGTCGCCCGGTACGGCGACGTTCTCGAAATAGACTTCACTGGCGCGGAAGCCGTCGACCGTGGGATAGTCGCGGCGGGTGATGCCGGGGGCCTTGGCATCGACCAGGAACAGCTCAACCCCGCCGCGGTCACGTTGCCCGCCGCCAGTGCGCGCGGTGACCAGCAGGTGCGTGGCCCAGGGCGCGGCATAGACCACCGCCTTGTGCCCGTTCAGCACATAGCCCGCGCCGTCCTTTTTGGCGGTGGTGGAAACATTGGCCAGGTCATAACGCCCGGTCGGTTCGGCATAGGCCCAGGCGATCAGGCAATCGCCCGCGATGATCTGGGGGATCACCTCTTGCGCCCTGGCGCCGCCCACCGCCTGAAGCGCGCCGCCGCCGATCACCACGGTCTGAAGCCAGGGCTCGATCGCAATGACCTTGCCCAGTTCTTCCATCATGATCAGGTTTTCCAGATGGCCGCCGCCCATGCCGCCGTACTCTTCGGCAAAGGGGGCGCTGGTCAGCCCCAGTTCGCTGGAAAGCGCGCGCCAGATACCCGGATCGCGCCCTTCGGGGCTGGCGATCATCTTGTTGCGGGTTTCAAAATCGTAAGTATCGGTCAGGAACCGCGCGAGGGTGTCGCGCAGCATTTCCTGCGTTTCGGTATAGCTCAGGTCCATGTCAGTTCCTCAAAGGCCCAGAACCATCTTGGCGATGATGTTACGCTGGATTTCGTTCGACCCGCCATAGATCGTGGTCTTGCGCATATTGAAATAGTTCGGCGCGGTGCGGTTGGACCATTCCGGCCCGATCGGGTGTTCGTTGTCACCCTCGCCAAAGCCGCGGAAATAGGGCGCGCCATAATGGCCCGCCGCCTCAAGCGCCAGTTCGGTCAGCCGCTGCTGAATTTCCGATCCCTTGATTTTCAGGACTGAGCTTTCAGGCCCCGGCCCGCGCCCGGCCGCTTCTCCGGCGAGCGTGCGCAATTCGGTGAATTCCAGCGCGGTCAGGTCCATTTCCAGCTCTGCCACCTTACGGCGATAGAACGGATTGGCCAGCAGCGGCTTGTCCCCGTCAATCTCGGTCGCGGCGATCTGGCGGATCTTTTCGATCCCGCGTTTGGAACTGGCGACCCCGGCAATTCCCACGCGTTCGTGCGCCAGCAGGAACTTGGCGCAGGTCCAGCCCTTGTTCTCTTCATAGACGCGCTGGCTGACGGGTACGCGCACGTCTTCAAGGAACACCTCGTTGACCTCATGCTCCCCGCCCAGGGTGATGATCGGGCGCACGGTGATGCCGGGCGATTTCATGTCGATCAGCAGGAAGCTGATGCCTTCCTGCTGCTTGGCATCGGGATCGGTGCGGACCAGGAAGAAACCCCAGTCGGCGTACTGGGCCATGGTGGTCCAGGTCTTTTGCCCGTTGACCACATAATGATCCCCGTCCCGCACCGCGCGGGTGCGCAAGGATGCAAGGTCTGATCCTGAACCCGGTTCGGAATAGCCCTGGCACCACCAGTCCTCGCCCGACAGGATCCGGGGCAGGAAGTGGGCCTTCTGTTCGGGCGTGCCAAAGGTGTAGATCACCGGGCCAACCATGGTCAGGCCAAAGGGCATCAGGCGGATGCAATCGGCCCGGGCGGTTTCCTCTGAAAAGATGAAGCGCTGGGTCACGGTCCATCCGGTGCCGCCGTATTCAACCGGCCAGGCCGGGGCGACCCAGCCCTTCTTGGCCAGGACGCGGTGCCAGGAAAGGAAGTCTTCCTTGGTCAGCTCGTCCCCTTCATCCTGCTTGCCGCGCAGCTGCTTGGGATAGTTTTCGGCGATAAAGGTGCGCACCTCATCGCGGAACGCGATTTCCTCGGGGCTGAATTCAAGGTCCATTGGGTCTCTCCCGCTGATGGATTTGCGCGGCAGAGTGGCGCAGCTTTCAGCGCTCTGCAAGCGGTCCGTTGCATGGCGGGACCGATCGCGGCCTTGCCCGGCTGCGTATTGCGGGATGCCGTAACGTCAGGTGCCGGGGCGGCGCGGGGCGCGCGGTGGCGATCACCGGCACGGCCCGCAAATTCCGCTGCGAATCGCCCCTTGCCAAAGGCGATTGGCAGGCGATCAGGGCCTTGGTAGGATCGACAGGTTCCGGCAATTGTGAAGGAGTGCAAGGGATGCGTCTGGCCAGTCTGATCTGCATCACCGCGTTGGGGCTTGGGCTGGGGGCCTGCAACAAGGCATCTGAGCAGACCGCCGGCGCGAACAAGGCGGCGGATGCAGTGGCCGCGGCTGACAAGCCGCAGCCGGGCAAATACCGCGCGACAACCAAGGTGACCGCCGTAAATATCCCCGGCATGGATCCGGCCAATGCTGACCGGATGAAGGCGATGCTGGGTTCGACCGCGCGGTCCACGGAATATTGCCTGACCAAGGCGCAGGCCGACAAGGGCTTTGAGGAGATGACCCGGCGTGCCGGGGAAGGCGCTTGCACGTTTGACAATTTTACCGCGCAAGGCGGCCGGATTGACGGCAAGATGACTTGCAAGGGCAGGGCCGGGCAAGCCGCGACTCTGGAAATGCACGGCACCTATTCCGGCACGGGATCACAGATTGCGATCAAATCGGACATGGCGGCGGCCAGCGGTCCGGTGCAGGCCGTCCATATCGAAAGCGAGATCAAGACAGAGCGGTTGGGCGATTGTTCGTGAGTTCCCTTTGATGGCCCTTCCGTTCAACGGCCCGCTCGCCCGGCGCATTCGCCTTGCCACGCTGCCCAGGCCGCCGGGGGTGCGCGGCCCATCGTTGCGGTTGTGGCTGGGCGAAGGGCTGCGCGTGGTGCCGCCGCTGCGCAAGCCTTTGGCCGTGCGCCCCGCGCCGCAGCCGCACCGCGTTATCCTGTTTCCGGGTTTTGCCGCACACCCCTTTACCATGCGGCGATTGCGCAGCGCGATCGAGCAGGCCGGCCATCAGGTGGATGACTGGGGCGAGGGGTGGAACCTTGGCCCCAGTGAAGATTTGCTCGATCGGCAGATTGAACAGGTGCAGGCCATTGCCGCCACGGGCGGCCGCAAAGTGCTGCTGGTCGGCTGGAGCCTGGGCGGGATCATCGCGCGTGAACTGGCGCACCGCGCACCGCAGGCCGTGGCCGGGGTGATCACCATGGGCACTCCGTTTTCCGGAGATCCCCACGCCAACAATGCTTGGCGGACCTATCACCTGATCACCGGCCATGCCGTGGATGCGCCGCCGATGGAAACGCATTTTGCGGCAAAGCCGCCAGTGCCGACCGTGGCCTTGTGGAGCCCGCGCGACGGCATAGTCGCGCCGCGCTGCGCCAGGGGCAAGCCTGACCAACGCGACAGCGCGATCGCGCTGCGCTGCACGCACTTCGGCTTTTCCACCGATCCCCGCTCAATCGCGGTGGTGCTTGACCTGCTCGATGGGACGCGAAGCTGGAATTAGCCGTCGATCAAGCAGTTGCGTGCGGCGGAATCCTCGCACGTGCAGCATTTGACGCTTGACTCTTTCCGGTCACAAGTCAGTCATTGGGTTGAAGGGATTGAACTTCCATGAATCACCCGCCCTCGTCGTTTGACGAGATGCTAGCAGCAGATGGTTCGGTACGCGCTGCCTATGCGGGTTACAGCGAATGGTATGAACAGCAGGATGCCGCAGTCCTGCGCCGCAAGGGTCAGGAAGCGGAAAGCGTCTTTCGCCGCATCGGCATTACCTTCAACGTCTATGGCGACAACGCCGGGGAAGAACGGCTCATTCCGTTTGACATGGTGCCGCGCATCGTTGCCGCGCAGGAATGGCGCAGGCTGTCACGCGGGATCGAACAGCGGGTCCGCGCGATCAATGCGTTTCTGCATGACATCTATCACCGGCAAGAGATTGTCCGTTCGGGCCGGGTGCCTGAACGGCTGATCGCCAGCAACGCCGCCTTCCTGCCGCAAATGGTCGGCCTGGTCCCCCCCGGAGGGGTTTACACCCACATCGTCGGGATTGATCTGGTTCGCACCGGGCCGGACGAATTCATGGTGCTGGAAGATAACGCCCGTACGCCTTCCGGGGTCTCCTATATGCTGGAGAACCGCGAGACGATGATGGCGATGTTCCCGGAACTGTTCACCCGGCTCAACGTGCGCCCGGTGCAGGACTATCCGCGCCGTCTTGCCAAAAGCCTGGCCGCTGCGGCCCCCGCCTGCGCGGGCGAGCGCCCGGTTGTGGCCGTGCTGACGCCGGGGATCTACAATTCCGCCTATTTCGAGCACGCCTTTCTGGCCGATCAGATGGGCGCGGAACTGGTTGAGGGCAGCGATCTGCGGGTAATTGATGGCCGGGTGGCGATGCGCACCACGCGCGGTTATCAGCCGATTGACGTGCTTTACCGCCGGGTCGATGACGAATTCCTTGATCCGCTGAGCTTCAACCCAACCTCGGTGCTGGGCGTGCCGGGGATCATGGATGTCTACCGCGCGGGCGGGATCACCATTGCCAATGCGCCGGGCACCGGCATCGCCGATGACAAGGCGATCTATTCGTTCATGCCGGAAATCGTCGAATTCTACACCGGTGAGAAACCGCTGTTGTCCAACGTGCCGACCTGGCGCTGCTCCGAAGCGGACAGCCTTGCCTATGTGCTGGATAACCTCGCTGATCTGGTGGTCAAGGAGGTCCACGGATCGGGCGGGTATGGAATGCTGATCGGGCCGACCAGCTCAAAGAAGGAAATAGAATCTTTCGCCGCCAAGCTGCGCGCCAAGCCGGATAACTACATCGCCCAGCCGACGCTGGCGCTGTCAACCGTGCCGATCCTGTCAAAGGCGGGCCTGACCCCGCGCCATGTCGATCTGCGGCCCTTCGTGCTGGTTTCGCCCAAGGGGATCGAAATAACCCCGGGCGGTCTGACCCGGGTGGCGCTGAAGCAAGGATCGCTGGTGGTCAATTCGTCGCAGGGCGGGGGGACCAAGGACTCCTGGGTGCTGGAGGACTGACGCGATGCTGGGCCGCACTGCAAATGGCGTGTTCTGGATGGCCCGTTACCTTGAGCGGGCAGAGAACACCGCGCGCCTGCTGGATGCCGGGCACCGCATGGCCCTGACCCGGGACACCGCCACCAGTCACGAGGAGTGGCGGTCAGTAGTGCAAACGGTTGGGCAATCGGCGGATTACCAGCTCCATCATGACGCTTACACCGGAATGCAGGTGTGGAATTACCTGCTGCGTGACAAGGCCAACAGCCAATCGGTGATGGCCATGATCGAAAACGCGCGGACCAACGCCCGCTCGGTCCGCACCGCGCTGACCCGCGAGGTGTGGGAGGCGATCAACGAAAGCTGGATGATCCTGAAAGACCTGTTCGCCAAGCCTGTGCGCGAGGTATCGCTGGGTGAGGTGCTGGCAACGATCCGGCGGCAGGCAACGCTGGTGCGCGGCGCGGTTGACGGATCGATGCTGCGCAACGAGAATTTCAATTTCTTCCGCATCGGCACTTTCATCGAACGCGCGGACAACACCGCGCGCATCCTGGACGTGAAATATTACGTGCTGCTACCGTCGCTCGCCTGGGTCGGATCAAGCCTGGACAACGTGCAGTGGGAAAGCGTGCTGCGCTCCGTCGCGGGGGAGCGTGCCTATCGCTGGCTCAACGCCGGGATGATGGACCCGCGCGGGATTGCCCAGTTCCTGATCCTTGACCGGCGCTTTCCTCGCAGCCTGGCCTTCAGCATCGACAAATTGCGTTCCAACCTGGCGGGTCTGGCACACGAATACGGCCATGAAACCGGCGCACACGAGCAGCTTCGCCTGCTTGGCACCAGATTTCACGAACTGACGATCGATGCGGTTTTTGAAAACGGCCTGCACGAATTTCTGACCGAATTCATCGCCAGCAGCCGCCAGGTTGCCCAGGCGATTGAGCGCGACTATCGGTTTTACGCCTGATGCGGCTGAAGATCGAACATACCACGCGCTACAGCTTTTCCGCTCCGGTTGCGCACGGCCTGCAGCGCCTGAGGCTGATTCCCAAGAACACCCAGGGCCAGCAGGTGGTGGACTGGCGGATGGTTTACAGCGGCGCGCAGGTGGAGGTTGAATATGACGATCACCACCATAACCGCACCGTGCTGGTTTCGGTCGAGCCGGGATCGGAGCTGGTCGAGATCCACTGCGAGGGCACCATTGCGACCGCTGACAATCACGGTGTGATCGGCCAGATTTCCGGGCATATGCCGTTGTGGGCGTTCCGGCAGCAAACCGCGCTGACCCGTCCGGGGCCGCGGATGCGGGCGCTGATCGGTGAAGTGGCGGCGGGCAAGGCCGAAACGCTGGAAATGCTGCACCGCCTGTCCGGCCTGATCCTGTCTGAGGTGAGCTATGCGGTGGGCGAAACCGGGGTGGCAACATCGGGTGAGGAGGCGGCGGCGCTGGGCAAGGGGGTCTGTCAGGACCATGCCCACATCTTCATCGGCGGCGCGCGCGCGATGGGTATTCCGGCCCGCTATGTCTCTGGCTATCTGATGATGAACGACCGGATCGAGCAGGAGGCGGGCCATGCCTGGGCCGAAGCCCATGTCGAGCATCTGGGCTGGGTCGGCTTTGACGTGTCGAACGGGATAAGCCCTGACGAACGCTATGTGCGCGTGGCAACCGGATGCGACTACCGCGAAGCGGCACCGGTAACGGGGATAAGCTGGGGCAGGGGCGAAAGCGTGCTGGCGGTGCGACTGGCGGTTGAACAACAGCATACCGAACAGTAGGGAGCGGCGCTGAAAAAGTGGGGGGATCGCCAGAGTGACGTACTGCGTGGGAATGATGCTGGACAAGGGCCTGGTGCTGATGAGCGACACCCGGACCAATTCGGGCGTCGACAACATCTCAACCTTCAGCAAGATGTTCCACTGGTCCGTCCCGGGTGAGCGGATCATCGCGGTGATGACGGCGGGCAACCTTGCCACAACCCAGGCGGTGATCAGCCAGATTGAAGAGCGTAACAAGGCCGCGTCCGAACGGCACAATTCGCTGCTTGAAGTTGAAACCATGTTTCAGGCGGCGACACTGGTGGGCAAATTGCTGCGCGAAACCATCGCCCGTACCGATGGCCAGAACGAGGAGCAGGCGGGGGGCACCTTCACCGCATCGATGATCGTTGCCGGCCAGATCAAGGGCGGCGCGCCGCGGCTGTTCCTGATCTATCCCGAGGGCAACTTTATCGAGGCCAGCTTCGACACCCCGTTCTTCCAGATCGGCGAGACCAAATATGGCCGGCCAATCATCATCCGCGGCTATGACAGCGACATGAGTTTTGAAGACGCGGTCAAACTGTTGATGGTCAGCTTCGATTCGACGATCAAGGCCAACCTGTCAGTCGGCCTTCCGCTGGATCTGCTGGTGATCGAAAGCGATGGATTCGCGCCGATGCACCAGCGCAGGGTTGATGCGTCGGACGGATATTATCAGGCAGTGTCAGCGGGATGGAGCGAGGCGTTGAAGAATGCGTTTCATTCCCTGCCGGACTATTCGTTCTATCTGGCCGGTGACAGGGCATGAGCGGACTCGATCGGCGCAGGATTGTGGTCGGCGGCCTGTCCGTCAGCGCCGGACTGGCGCTGGGCGGTGCGACCCGTCCGAAAGGAGCGCCAGCCATGACCTATGAAATGCCGCCCGAAACCGCGCCGCATGAGCGCTGCTTCATGCAATGGCCGGTCAATCTGCAGGTTTATGACCGGGCGAGCCTGACGCGCGTTCAGGCGGCGATCGCCCGGATCGCCAACACCATCAGCCGCTATGAGCCGGTGGTGATGCTGGCTGCCGCCGCCGATGCCCCCGCTGCGCGCCGGCAGCTTAGCGCGGACGTGGAAATCTGGGACATCCCCACTGACGATCTGTGGTGCCGGGATTCCGGCCCGACCTTCGTGCGCGCCGCTGATGGATCGCTGGCGGTGGCGCATATCCGTTTCAACGGGTGGGGACGCAAGCAGCCCTGCGCGCGTGACGCGCTGATTGCAGAGCGCGTTGCCAGGCGGCTGGGCGTTCCGCTGATCGACAGCGGGTTGGTTGGCGAACAGGGCGGGGTGGAGCATGACGGTGCCGGGACCCTGCTGGCTCATGCCAGTTGCTGGGCCAACCCCAACCGCAACCGCCTGCCGCTGGCCGAGATCGAACGGCGACTGCTGAAGGCAATCGGGGGGCGCAAGATGATCTGGGCGCCGGGGGTAAAGGGCAAGGACATTACCGATTATCACATCGATGCGCTGGCCCGCTTCGTTGCTCCGGGCAAAGTGCTGATCCAGTTGAATGCTGAGATTGACCCCGAAGACCCGTGGTCGGTTGCCGGGCACGAGACGTTGAAGATCCTGCAACGATCCACCGATGCGGCTGGACGCCCGCTGAAGATCGTGCGGCTGGATGAACCGGAGGATATCCGCAGCGATTCCCCCGATTTCGTTTCAAGCTACGTCAATTACTACGTCGCCAACGGCGGGGTGATCGCGGCGCAGTTTGGCGATAGCGAAGCGGACGGGCTTGCCCGGGAAATGCTGGAAGAGCTTTATCCCGAGCGGAAGGTGGAAATGATCGAGATCGACGCGATCGGCGAATCGGGCGGCGGCATCCATTGCGCCACCCAGCAGCAACCACGGGCGTCGCGGTAGTCTGGCGGGGAACTCCCAAGGACTGTCCGCGCTATCGGCAGAATGCGCCGCCGCTCAGTTCCAGATGCAGATGATCGTGATGCGCCGCGTTGTAAGCGGGGCCAAGCACGGTGCCAAACCGCTTGCAGGCGCTGGCGTGGATCGCGGAAAAGAACTGGCGCACTTTGGGTGACTGGTCATTCCAGTTTCCCGACACCGTGATGCGCCGTCCATCGGCAAGGACAAAGCCCGATACGTCGATCGCGCTCGCCGTGGCATGGGCGCTGCGCCGGCCTGATCCCGCGACGTTGCGGCAGTTGTAACTGCCCATCGTTTCGATCCGCACCAGCGGACTGCCCAGCACCTGCTGCGCGGCCCGGTCAACGCCAAAACGGGCCCATCCGGCAAAGGTTTCTGCAAGGGGACAGGTCACCGGGCCAAGGTTGGACAGGGCCAGGGTGGCATCATCGCTGCGCAAACTGGCCAACCTGACCGTGCCGAGCGTGGAGCAGCCCGCCCCGTAATACTGATCAGGCAAGGGGGTAAAGTTCGCGCGGGTTGCACCAAGGCTGGCAAGGCACTGGCGCGCCTCTGGCCGGGGGGTGAGTACCGCAGTCGATTGCCGGACCGCGGTGCGGCGCGGCGCTTCGGCCTGCGGAATGGCGTTGCAGGCCGCCAGCACCGCCACAAGCGGCAGCAAGGCGAGGCGCTTGATCATGGCATCAGGGCTAGGCCGGATATGGTTAATGACAAGTAACCAGCACGACGAACCGAGCGCGCTTGCGGCAGCATTCGCTTGACACGCGACGAACCGCCACTAGACGCGGCGCCGGGCCACGCGGTCCCAACGCCGCGCGTGCTCTCTGCAAGGAGAGACTACATGACTGATACCAAGCCGCCACTTCCGGCGCGTCCGTTCTTTTCTTCCGGTCCCTGCGCAAAGCCGCCGGGCTATTCCCCCGCAAAACTCGCCACCGAATCGCTGGGCCGCTCGCACCGGGCCAAGATCGGCAAGGCGCGCCTCGCCTATTGCATCGATCTGATGCGCGAGGTGCTCGGACTGCCTGAAACGCACCGCATCGGTATCGTTCCGGGGTCTGACACCGGCGCATTTGAAATGGCGATGTGGACCATGCTTGGCGCGCGCGGCGTGACCACGCTGGCCTGGGAAAGCTTTGGCGAAGGCTGGGTGACCGACGCGGTCAAGCAGCTGAGGCTTGAGCCGACCGTGCTGCGCGCCGACTATGGCCAGCTTCCTGACCTCGACAAGGTCGACTTCGCTGACGACGTGCTGTTCACCTGGAACGGCACCACCTCTGGCGTGCGTGTTCCCGATGGCGAGTGGATTCCGGCGAACCGTGAAGGGCTGACCTTCGCCGACGCCACCAGCGCGGTCTTTGCCTATGACATTCCGTGGGACAAGATCGATGTCGCCACGTTCAGCTGGCAGAAGGTGCTGGGCGGTGAAGGCGGCCACGGCGTGCTGATCCTGGGCCCGCGCGCGGTCCAGCGGCTTGAGGAATATACCCCCGCCTGGCCGCTGCCCAAGGTGTTCCGCCTGGTGTCCAAGGGCAAGCTCAGCGAAGGCATTTTCAAGGGGGAAACGATCAACACCCCCTCGATGCTGGCGGTGGAAGATGCGATCTTCGCGCTCGAATGGGCCAAGACGGTTGGCGGGCTGGAAGGCCTCAAGAAGCGCTGCACCGCCAATGCCCATGCCCTCGACAAGATCGTCGCGGAGCGGGACTGGCTCGGCCATCTGGCGGTGGACAGCGGCATCCGCTCGAAGACCTCGGTCTGCCTGACGGTCGACGGAGCGGACGAGGCCTTCATCAAGGCCATGGCCGGCGCGCTCGAAAAGGAAGGCGCGGCCTGTGACGTCGCCGGATACCGCGATGCTCCGCCGGGGCTGCGGATCTGGTGCGGGGCCACGGTGGATACTGCCGATATCGAGGCGCTTGGTCCCTGGCTCGATTGGGCCTACGCCGCGACCCGTTCCGCATAGCTTACCCGTCGCCCCGGGCTTGACCCGGGGCCCCGCAGCCTTCCCGACATCGCAAGAAAAGCCGGACCCCGGGTCAAGCCCCGGGGTGAAGGGAAGAAAGCCAAATTTGCTCCCGATTTTGCTCCCGATGGAGATTACCATGACCAAACCCCGCGTACTCATTTCCGACAAGATGGACCCCAACGCCGCAGTGATCTTCCGCGCGCAGGGATGCGACGTTGACGAGATCACCGGCGAAACGCCCGAACAGCTGATCGCCCGGATCGGCGAATACGATGGCCTTGCCATCCGCAGCTCGACCAAGGTGACCAAGGAAATCCTGGCCGCTGCAAAGAACCTGAAGGTGATCGGTCGGGCCGGGATCGGCGTTGACAACGTCGATATTCCCGCTGCCTCGGCCCAGGGCGTGGTGGTGATGAACACCCCGTTCGGCAATTCGATCACCACCGCCGAACACGCCATCGCGATGATGTTCGCGCTGGCCCGCCAAATTCCCGAAGCCAATGCCCAGACCCAGGCCGGCCTGTGGCCCAAGAACGGTTTCATGGGCGTGGAACTGACCGGAAAGACCCTGGGCCTGATCGGCGCGGGCAATATCGGCTCGATCGTCGCGGCGCGCGCGCTGGGCCTCAAGATGAAGGTGGTCGCCTTCGATCCGTTCCTGACGCCGGAGCGCGCCGTGGAAATGGGCGTGGAGAAGGTCGATCTCGATCAGCTTCTGGGCCGCGCTGATTTCATCACGCTGCACACCCCACTGACCGACCAGACCCGCAACATCCTGTCGGCGGAAAACATCGCCAAGACGAAGAAGGGTGTGCGCATCATCAACTGCGCGCGCGGCGGCCTGATTGATGAGGCGGCTCTGAAAGAGGCGCTGGACAGCGGACAGGTCGCGGGTGCGGCGCTGGACGTGTTCCAGACCGAACCAGCCAAGGATTCGCCGCTGTTCGGGACGAAGAACTTCATCTGCACTCCGCATCTGGGGGCCAGCACCACCGAGGCGCAGGTCAACGTCGCGCTGCAGGTGGCAGAGCAGATGGCGGACTATCTGACTACCGGCGGCGTCACCAATGCGCTCAACGTGCCAAGCCTCAGCGCGGAAGAAGCGCCCAAGCTAAAGCCCTATATGGCGCTGGCGGAAAAGCTGGGCAGCCTGGTTGGCCAGCTGACCACCGGGGCAATCCCGCGCATTTCGATCCACGCCGAAGGCGCTGCGGCGGAGCTGAACATCAAGCCGATCGTCGCCGCCGTGCTCGCCGGGTTCCTGCGGGTGCAGTCAGACACGGTCAACATGGTCAACGCGCCGTTCCTGGCCAAGGAACGCGGCATGGAAGTGCGCGAGATCAAGTCCGAGAAGGAAGGCGATTACCACACCCTGATCCGCGTTTCGGTGAAGACCGACGCGGGCGAGCGCTCGGTTGCGGGCACGCTGTTCTCCAACGCCGAACCGCGCCTGGTCGAACTGTTCGGAATCAAGGTAGAGGCCGAGTTGAACGGCAACATGATGTATATCGTCAACGAGGATGCCCCCGGCTTTATCGGCCGGATTGGTACCCTGCTGGGCGAAAGCGCAATCAACATCGGCACCTTCAACCTGGGCCGGCGAGAAGCGGGCGGAGAAGCGGTGCTGCTGCTGTCGGTCGATAGCCCGGTTTCGGGCGCGGTGCTGGACCAGGCCAAGGCCCTGCCAGGCGTCAAGCGGGCAATGGCACTGGCGTTTTAAGGCCGATTGGGGCAAGCGCGGCGCGCGTGCCTCGACAGGCCCGGCATCAGCGGAACCGGATTTGTTTCAGGTTCCGCTCCGCCTGGGCCTGTCGAAGGCCATGCGCACCGGATTTATTCCGGGATCAGACAGGAAGGGATGCCCATGCTGCTTGGACTGATTGCGCTGGTTGCAGCGGCGGCTTTTGCCGGTGCGGCGTTCTATATCAACTTTGCCGAGCATCCGGCGCGGGCCGCGCTGGCTCCGACCGTCGCGGTCCGGCAATGGGCGCCGTCGTACAAACGCGGCTTCACCATGCAGTCCTCGCTGGCGATAATCGGCGGGCTGTGCGCCGGGCTGCAATGGTATCTGACCGGCGGCACAGCCTGGCTGCTGGGCGGGCTGATCCTGCTTGCCAACTGGCCCTATACCCTGGCGGTGATCATGCCGGTCAACCGCCGGTTGCTGACCTTTGAAACCTTGCCTGATGGGGAGGTTTCGAGCCTGCTTGAACGATGGAACCGCCTTCACGCGGTCCGCACCGCGCTGGGCGCGGCGGCGGTTGCGGTGATGCTGTTTGCCGCGGCGAATCCCTGATATGCAAACCGATCGCGATCTGCTTCCCGAAGGGCTTGAGGACCGGCTTCCGGCCAGCGCTGCCGTTGCCGCGCGGGTTGTCCGTGCGGTGCTCGATGCGCTGGACGCCAATGGTTATGACCGGGTTCAGCCGCCGACCATCGAGTTTGAGCATTCGCTGGCCAGCCGCATGGCCGGGGTGCGGCCAAGGCGGATGTTCCGTTTCGTCGATCCGGCCAGCTTGCGCACCCTGGCGCTGCGCAGCGACATGACCCCGCAACTGGGGCGCATCGCCTCAACCAGTCTGGCCGCTGCGCCGCGCCCGCTGCGGCTGTGCTATGCCGGACAAGTGGTGACGATCAAGGGCGACGGGCTTGATCCCACGCGTGAGCGGCTTCAGCTTGGAGCCGAACTGATCGGCAATGACGGCGTCGCCGCTGCGGCAGAGGTTGCCGCCGCCGCGATCGAGGCGCTGCGCGGCGCTGGGGCAAAGGGCATCTCGCTCGATTTCACGCTGCCGGATCTTGTCGATATGCTGGCGGCAAAGGCGCTGCCGCTTGCCCCCGACCGGATAGAGGCGGTGCGGCGCGAACTGGATGCCAAGGATGCGGGCGGCCTGGTCGGTGCCGGGGGAGAGGCATACCTGCCCCTGCTGACGGCAATCGGCCCGTTCGACAGCGCGATTGAACGGCTGGCGGCGATCGACGCGGGCGGCGCGTTGGCTGGCCGGATCGCTGCGCTGCGCCAGATCGCGGCGCGGGTGGGGGCATCCGCGCGCATCACGCTTGATCCGTCAGAACGGCACGGTTTTGAATATCAGTCTTGGTTCGGCTTCACGATCTATGCCGATGGCGTATCCGGCGCGTTGGGGCGCGGCGGCAGCTATACGATCAAGTCGAACACGCCGGGCGGCAGCGATGAACCGGCGGTTGGGTTCTCGCTTTACCCCGATGCGCTGATTGACCTGCTGGCAGAGGCCGAACCGCTGCGTGACACGCTGTTCCTGCCGCTGAACCACGATCCCGCCCAGGCCGCGCGCCTGCGGGCAATCGGCTGGCGAACGGTGGCCGCGCTTGATGACACGTGCGATGCTGCAAGGCTGGGCTGCTCGCACCGCCTTGAAAACGGTGAGGCGGTTCCGGTATCAGTCTGAACCGGATTGGCCCGGTTGGGTGCAGTCGTTCGCCTCAAGTGGTTCAGCACGGTCAATGGGCGAACAGGTGCTGCAACCACAGATCGACCACTGGCGTTGCGGCGTAGGCGGGATTGCCAAGTTGCCGATTGATTTCGGCGTGGCCTTGCAATCCGGTTCCGGGAAAATCGTGGCGCTCCACCTCGGTCCCTCCCTGGCGCAGCGCCGCTTCCAGTTCTTTCGCCTGGGCGATTCCGTCGGGCCGCTGGACATGGATGATCAGGAACGCCGGGGCGCCACGCGCGCCGGTCTGCAGCGCGGGTGACAAGGCGCGCTGGCGTGCCGGATCACTGCCGAAGACCCGAATATAGGTCCGCTGCATGATTCGCGGCCCTTCGCTCATCTGGCGCGGCACGTCGTAAGCAGCGCCATCGATCGGCAGCACCCCGGCAAGATCGCGGAACGACAGGCCCGCACCTTTCAGATAGCGTTCGTCGGTGCCGACCAGCGCCACCAGATGCGCACCCGCGCTGTGGCCCATCAAAATGACGCGCGCGGGATCAATTCCCAGTGTCCCGGCGCGCGCCAGCAGGGCCTTCAGTGCAGCGGCGATGTCCGCCGCCTGCTGTTCGACCGTGACGCCGGGAACCAGCCGATAGTTGATCGCTGCATAGGCATAGCCCGCCTGAGTGTAATGCGGCGCTTTCCAGCTTCCGCCGGCATTGTCCTTGCTGCCGTGCTGCCATCCGCCCCCGTGGACGAAGACCACCAGAGGAGCCGGTCCTCGCGCACCCCTTTGCGCGCCTTGTGCAGGATAGAAGTCGAGCACCTGCAGCGGATCGCGGCCATAGGCCATGGTCTGTTTGCCCGGCGCGACCGGGGCATTGGAATTTTGTTTGTGGAAGGCTGCGCGCTCGGTCAGGCTCTCGCGCAGCAGGCCGCGCGCGCTGGCAGTGCCGCTCACAACCAGTATCAGCGCAGCGAGGGCGGGGATGGCAATCGTTCTCATGGCCGTGCTCCCTTTCGCACACAGCCTATTACCGGACGATTGCAGGTCGAGTCGCGAATTGTCGCCTATTGTCGCCAGCCCGATCAGGCCAACCCGTCGTTGAATTTGATCGAGGCATGGCTGCCATCGCAGAACGGCTTGTTTGATGATGCCCCGCAGCGGCACAGCGCCTGGCGGTTGCGGATCTCATAGCTTCTGCCGCTGGCGCTCTCCACCCGGATCCCGCCGCGCACCACCAGGGGGCCGCTGACGCCGATGCCGGGGTCTTCGATCAGCGACAGGCTGGGCTGCAACGGCTGCTCGATCGGCTGTCTGGTCGCCTGATCCCATACCAGCAGGCGCCCCGCCGGGCACTGGTGCGCCATATAGGTTGCCAGTTCCTCATGCTCCTTGCCCTCCATCTGCACCTCGTTCCAGATGCGTTCGCCATTGTCGCAGAACCGGGCGAAGGCGCAGTAGCGCTCGTTGTCGGTCAGGCTCAGGCGCGGTCCGTCGATTTCCTCGGCCCCTGCCAGCATCGGCTCGAAACTGGCGGTCTCGGTCAGGTCGACATTGGCCTTGGTATGGCTGCCATCGCAAAAGGGCTTGTTGCGCGAATGGCCGCAGCGACACAGCGCGGCCTTGCCAGTCATCGCGAACTCCCGCCCCTCGCGGTAGGACCACGATTGCCCCTGATCATTGCGCTCGATGGTTTGAAGGTGCAGCGGGGGTTTGCCCTTGACCAGATAGGGGCCGTTTTCCAGCACGGTGATGCTGATCGAAGGATCGCAGGGCGTTGAACCGGGCTGCACCCCGGCGTCGGTCTTCTCGCTCATCTGCTCCCGCGCTCCTCTCGCTTGTCCTGATCGCACAACGGTTTGGGCGCGGCTTCGTTCCCGTGTCCTTGCCCAATTCGTGCACCGGACTGCGCCTTGACTGGCCCCATTGCCAGCAAATGTTGCGTGGCTGCGGCCAATCCGGCCCGGTGCGCGTTCACGCCATTGCCCCGCCGCGCTGCTTCGCCTAGGGGGCGGCACGGTCGTTACCCCCCGCAATGGAAGGATTCGCAAGGCCGTGGCCAATGTAACCGTGATTGGTGCCCAGTGGGGCGATGAGGGCAAAGGCAAGATTGTCGACTGGCTGGCCAGCCGCGCCGATGCCGTGGTTCGCTTTCAGGGCGGGCACAATGCCGGGCACACGCTGGTCGTTGGGAACCAGACCTACAAGCTCAGCCTGCTGCCGTCGGGGATAGTCACCGGCACGCTGTCGCTGATCGGCAACGGCGTGGTGCTTGATCCGTGGCATTTTCGTGACGAGGTGGCCAAGCTCAAGGGGCAGGGGGTCGATATCAACCCGCAGAACCTGCAAATTGCTGAAAATGCCCCGCTGATCCTGCCCTTCCACCGCGATCTGGATGCGCTGCGCGAGGACGCCAGCGGCGCGGGCAAGATTGGCACCACCCGCCGCGGGATTGGCCCGGCCTATGAGGACAAGGTCGGCCGCCGCGCGATCCGGGTCTGCGATCTGGCTCACCTCGATGATCTTGGTCCCCAGCTTGACCGGATCTGCGCTCATCATGATGCGCTGCGCGCCGGGTTCGGCCAGCTGCCGATCGATCGTCAGCGCCTGCTTGACGATCTGTGGGACATTGCCGCTTTCATCCTGCCTTTCGCCAAGCCGGTGTGGCGCACCCTGAACGAGGCGAAGAAGGCCGGCAAGCGCATCCTGTTCGAAGGTGCGCAGGGCGTTCTGCTTGATGTCGATCACGGCACATACCCCTTCGTCACCAGCTCGAACACGGTCAGCGGCACTGCGGCGAGCGGATCGGGACTGGGGCCGAGCGCGGCGGGTTTCGTCCTCGGCATCGTCAAGGCCTATACCACCCGCGTCGGGTCGGGTCCGTTCCCGACCGAACTGGATGATGAAACCGGCCAGCGGCTGGGCGAACGCGGCCACGAATTTGGCACCGTCACCGGGCGCAAGCGCCGCTGCNNTGCGGCTGGTTCGATGCGGTGCTGACCCGGCAAAGCTGCGCGATCTCCGGCGTTACCGGCATTGCGCTGACCAAGCTTGACGTGCTGGACGGGTTCGAAACGGTAAAGATTTGTACCGGCTATCGTCTGCGCGGGCAGGATCTGGACTATTTTCCCAGCCACGCTGCCGATCAGGCAGAAGTTGAGCCGATCTATGAAGAGATGGCCGGGTGGGACGGCACCACCGCCGGCGCGCGCTCATGGGCTGATCTTCCCGCCCAGGCGATCAAATATATCCAGCGCGTGCAGGAATTGATCGAAACTCCGGTGGCGCTCGTTTCAACCAGCCCGGAACGCGAAGACACAATTCTGGTGCGTGATCCCTTTTCGGATTAGGATTCAGAATCTGTTGATCGCAAGTCCAGGGCGGAAGGACGGTTTCTTGCAGGATCGAGAATTATTGGGATATTTGATATATTTCCGCGTATTTTGTTCTCGCGACAGGCCAGGTTGAATTCGATTTCAAAGGTTCGGCTGCCTGATTCTGAAACTTGCGTATCATTGTGCCAATACCGCGTGAACGATATCAGCAAAACTGGTTGAGGTCTTCCGTTGAAGCATTGAAAATGTGCGTCAGTTCACTTGTTTTCTGGCGTCCAAAAGGATAATATCCACATCTGGGAGGGTGGCCCATTTGAAGGGATTTCGCCAGTGGATGAAATGCAAGATCTGAGCTATCCCATCCACCGCAAGGTTGATGATGCGCGCCCATCAGGACTTTTTGCGACAAACACACATTCACGACAATTGCTTTCCCGTCTCGCCGCCGAGATCGGTTTTACGCTGAATCATGTGCATTCCCTGGAAGAATTGATTGAAAAGCCAGAGATTCTTCAGGTGTTGAACCAGGTGACGATTGCATTTGATCGCGTTGACAGTGTGGCGGACGCTGCAGCGCGCGCGTTGAAGGGTGAGTTGGATGTGCGGGCCGATTTGACCGCGCTGGTACTCGTTCCGATGGAATTGCTCGATCTCGCCTGGAAAACCTTTCCCCCACATCAGGCAGTTGTGCTGGTCGATCCCTTCGCTTCTGAAATTTCGGAGGCGATGGTTCGTTTTGCCCGGTCACAGCCCGCCAATCGCGTCCGTGAAGGCGGCGATGCCGACAGCACCGCGATCCATTCGCTGATGCAGGAAGTCAGCAGGCTGTCAGAGCGGCTGGACATGATGCTGCGGGCGAATCAGGCATCTGGCGGTTTGCTGTTTCAGCCCAAAACCAGCGAAAAATATGCCGACGAACCGGCCGTGAGTGCGTTCAAAGACCGCAAGGCATCATACAAGGGGGCCGACGATCAGGAAGGGGGCACGCTGCGCCAGACGCGCCCTGCGCTGCCAGACCCTTTGCTAGTGCGCCGGATCATCCGCCAGCGTCAGCTTCGTGCCCGCTTTTTCCAGGGCGATCTGTTCGCCGATCCGGCATGGGACATCTTGCTGGATCTGACGGCGGCACGGGCCGAACACAACCGCGTTTCGGTAACCAGCCTGTGTATCGCCAGCGGGGTCCCGCCAACCACGGCGCTGCGCTGGATCGGCCAGATGGTCGATGCGGGGCTGCTGCAGCGGGTGGATGATGATTCCGATCGCCGCCGCGCATTCATCGCGCTCACTGATCGGGCGGCCGATGCCGTGGCCCGTTATTTTGCCGAACTTGGCAGCCAGGCATCCCGGCTGATCTGATCAGGCGAATGCAGGCGATTGACGCGCGGGCGCAGCACGGTAAAAGCGCCGCTCCCGAAAGGGGCGCTTAGCTCAGTTGGTAGAGCATCTCGTTTACACCGAGAGGGTCGGCGGTTCGAGCCCGTCAGCGCCCACCATATTTCCGATCGTTGACGTTCGCACGCATCTGAAAACCCCAGAAACATCCATACTCAACCTCAATGAATCCAAGGCTGCTCAACAGCGTCCCGCTGAAAGCGGTCCGAATGAGATTGATCGGAAACGGCTGAAATAGGGTTTTTGGTCGGGGAGACAGGATTCGATTATTCCAGATAAAATATTGAAATTCAATCAAAAATAGATTCGAGAAAAACGTCAGCTACCTGCACCGTTACCAACACGAAAATGGGCTGGAAAATGGTTGCAGTGCAGTCCGATTCTTCTCCCGCTGCACCCTGCAGCGATATCATCAAAGACGGCACCCTTGCAACGGCGCGAAGCCGCCGGACGCCCTGCGCCCGGGCTTGTGGGCCAGCGGGCGTCCGGCAATGAGAGAGGCAAGAGTGCCAGCGGGTCCGCACAAAGACCCCGCACCCTCAGGAGCGCGTCAGCGCGGGACAGAGTGCGTCAACAAACAATCCCGCTCAACTTCCTGCTCCTGATCGTCACCCGAATGGGCCGGGACTACAGGCCCGGTCCGCTCTGGCGGATAGAGCAGGTTGCCCGAAGGGCAGCCCAACCTCCTGGCGATTTCAGAAGATCGCCTTGTACAGACTGAACAGGCTCGTCGCCGTGAGCAGGCCGCCGACCATTGCAAGTAGCCGCTTCGCTGGGATGCGTTTCGCAATCACAGCCCCAAGGGGAGCTGCCATCAGACCCCCGATGATCAGTCCTACCGCAGCGATGGTGAAGGCCTGCAAACCCATGGTCAAAATGAAGGTCGCCGAGATGGTTGTGGTCAGGAAGAATTCGGCGGTGTTGACCGTACCGATTGTAGTGCGCGGGTCGGTGCCTTGCACCAGCAAGTTCGAGGTGACGACCGGACCCCAGCCGCCGCCGCCCGCCGCATCGAGGAAGCCGCCCAGCAGGCCCAGCGGCTCGACGACCTTGGCTGGCTTGTGCTCGTGTCCATGTTCCATTTCCCAGGCGCGCCAGAGCAGATAGATGCCGATACCGGTCAGGTAGGCCATGACGAACGGCTTGGCGACATTGCCGTCGATATTGGTCAGCAGATATGCGCCAGCAACACCGCCGATCATCCCTGGCAGGGCCAGGCGCGCAAAGAGCTTCCAGTTGACGTTCTTGTGCACGATATGGCTGACCGCTGAAGCCGCGGTGGTGAAGGTTTCGACGACATGCACACTGGCTGAAGCGCGCGCCGGGGCGAGGCCCAGAACGCTGACCAACAACGTGTTGGTGATCACGCCAAAGGCCATGCCCAGTGCGCCATCGATCAGTTGAGCAAAAAAACCGACCCCGATGAACGGCAACATGGCCTGGATATGCTCGGCGGTAAGCTCCGGAAGCGTGAACATTTCGTCCCCCTATCAGAATTCGATTTTGGCGGTGAGTCCCCAGGTGCGCGGGTCGCCAGGGTTGCCGACGATCAGGCCGGTGTTGCCCGAAGGAACCTGAAGCTGCTCAAAGTAGTTGACGTCGAAAGCGTTGCGCACCCAGCCGAAGAGATCGAACCCGGTGTCGGTGCGGAACCCGGCACGGAAGTTCGAGAGCACGTAACCGTCTACCCAGGTGTAGGCCGAAGGCGTGGGGTTTGACGAAAAGCGCGTGCGCCCGCTGCCGTCATAGCCGAAGTAGACCCGGCCTTCCTTCCCGAACAGCGTCGCGGGCAGGTTGCCTTCCGCGCCCCACGAGAGCGACCATTTCGACACGCCAGGCAGGCGCTGGCCGGAAATGTCGCAGTTGGACGGGCTGTTGCCAGGCACGCCGGGAGCAGCGATAGGTGTGCCGCTGCCACCGCCAGACAATTCAGGCGGGCACGGCGCATCGACGAACTTGCGATATGTCGCATCGGTCCAGGCCCCGTTAGCATAGGCGTTGAACCGCTCGCTGGGACGGATCGAAAAGTCCCATTCGATGCCTTGCGTGCGAACCTTCTCCGCATTGGCGAGATAGCCGCGCAACACGCCAAGCTGGCCGTTGGTCACCAAGGCCTGGTAGTCGCCAATCTCGGTTCGGTAGGCGGAGAGGTTGAGCGTTGCCTTGCGATCCCAGAACTGCGTCTTGAGGCCGACTTCGTAATGATTGACCTTCTCCGGCTTGACCGTCCCGGCAGCCAGGAGCGGATTGCCAGCAGCATCGCTGGGTACCCCGTTTAGATTGATTCCGCCCGACTTGAATGTGTGGGCATAGGTCGCAAAGGCATGGATATCGGGCGCAAGTCGGTAGCTGGCGGTCAGGTCATAGGAGAAGTTCCACGCCGAAAACTGCGGTTCGAATCGCTGCGGGGCCAGAACCCCGCGCTGCGCGACGATCCAGGGATCGCTGGCATAGGGGCCGGAAAACAGCACAAGCTGGCGCGTCCCATCCGAAGCCGTGCCGGTGACAACGGAATCGTAGAGCCCGTTCTTCTTGTCGTAATTGACCCGCAACCCGGGCTGGATCGTAAGCGCGTCGGTCAGCTTCCAGCTGACCTGCCCGAACAGCGCTGCGCTGGTGTTGTCGAGCCGGATATCGTTGTTGGCGGTCAGCCCACTGAGGACCGCCGGATTGCTGGCGAGCGGACTCGACGGGTTGAGCAGCCAGCGGCTTGCCGCCGGACCCTGCTCCTGCAGGCCCTGGGTGCGAACCTGCTGATGGAATCCGAACAGCCCCACCACGAAGTCGAACCGGTCTCCGCTCTGGGCATAGCGGAACTCCTGGGTCCACTGGTCCTGCTGCGACGGGTTGTTCGAAGCGGTGGTGATGGGCAGGCCGGTGAAGTCGCGATCATTGGCCGGCTTCCAGTCCCAGAACCGCCAGGCGGTAACCGAAGTAAACGTGCCCGGGCCGGTATCCCATTTGACCCGCAGGTTCACGCCGCCGATCTTGTTGCCGGCATTGAGATCGGCATCGAGGTCTGTCACCCGCGCGAACGGATCGGTGCTGGGCACGGTGTAGCCTTGCGCGGCGGCAAGGGACGCGAACTGGCGATTGAGTGGTCGCTGGGTTGCCCCGGTCCGGACATAGACCGTCCCGCAGCATTCCGGATCCTGCGTGCTGAAATCGCCTTGCAGCAGCACATCGACGCTGGCGCTCAGTCGCCACAGCAACTGGCCGCGCAGCCCGAGGTTGTCCTGTTCGTTGATCCAGTTACCGGTCCTGACATTGCGGATCGTGCCGCGCCGACCGGTCGAGGAAATCGCCAGCCGCGCGGCCAGGCTGTCCGAAAGCGGCCCCGACACAGCCGCCTTGGCCTGCTTGAAACCAAGGTTGCCGATGGTCACTTCGGCCCTCCCTTCGAAATCGAAGCTGGGCTGGCGGGTGGTGATGTTGATCGCCCCCGCCGTGGTGTTCTTGCCGTAAAGCGTGCCCTGCGGTCCGCGCAGCACTTCGATCTGCTTGACGTCGAGGAAGTCGAAAGTCGCCGAGGCAACCCGCGAATAGTAGACATCGTCGACATAGATCCCGACGCCTTGCTCGATCCCGTCGTTGGTGAGGCCAAAGGGCACACCGATCCCGCGGATATTGACCGCCGAATTGCGCGGGTTCGAGGAATAGAACTGCAGGGTCGGCGTCAGCTGGGTGAGCCGCCCGACATTGAAGCTGCCGGTGTTGTCGATGTGCTCGCCGCCGATGACCGAGATCGCCACCGGTACCTGCTGCGAGGTTTCCGAACGGCGTCGCGCGGTTACGGTGATTTCGGGCTCTTCCGATTGTCCGGTGCCGACCGAGCTCTGCTGGTCTTCGGCGGCGGCCTCCGCTGCACTGGCTGCGGTACTTGATAGAATGGTGGACGCCAGAAGGGCGCCCGCAATGGCATGAATTCTGAGCATGATGCTTCCCAAAGAGAGAGGGATGCGTCCGGTGGTCCGGTCAGCATCAGGCTGCGCAAGGATTGGTGTTGAACTGGCGAAGTGTTCAGATGAAGCGGCGCTTTTCGGTCACTTCCATCTGGACCAGCTTGCCCTCGTGAACGGTCAACTGGATGCCGCCAAAGCGTAGGTTGGTCAGCGCCTCGGAAATGAGACGGAGCGGATCGGCTTCGGCTGACGCCCGCCTCGATCCCGACCGATCTTCTGTGTCTTCAGGCATGTAGGTCCCCACATTCGAGACGTGGCGAATCTCGACTCGCCACAGGCAGGGGACTAATCATAACTGTTTTAGTAGACAATAGGTCTGCGATGAAGTTTTTGTTTGCTGCGGCGAAGCGAAGAAGAAGCAACCCGACCATCGAGATTCATTGCCGCCCGTGCGGTGTGCGGCTAGGTATGGCCAAGCCGGGGCAAAGCAACCTCCCGATCAGGCGTCACCGCCCAAGCGTTGCCTTCACCGTCCGCTCCGCAGCGGACGGCAAGGCGTGAGGTAAGTGGTGACAGAGCAAGATATCCAGCCAGACTTTCGTAAACTTGTCCGCGTCTTTGCGCGGATCGGCCTGCTCAGCTTTGGCGGTCCGGCGGGCCAGATCGCACTCATGCACCGCGAACTGGTCGGAGAGCGCCGATGGATCAGCGAGGACCAATATCTCCACGCGCTGAACTTCTGCCATCTGCTGCCCGGTCCCGAGGCGCAGCAACTCGCCACCTGGATCGGGTGGAAACTCCACGGCGTCCGGGGCGGGCTGGCGGCAGGGCTATTGTTCGTTGTTCCGGGCGCTTTGGTCATTCTCGCGCTGTCGATGATCTATGCCTTCGCCGCAAAACTCGTTTGGTTCGCCGCGCTGTTCCTCGGCATCAAGGCTGCCGTTCTGGCAATCGTGGTCCAGGCCTTGCTTCGCATTGCTGGCCGCGCGCTTGACACCGGGTTCAAGCAGCTGCTCGCAGCCAGCGCTTTCGTCGCGCTCTTCCTGCTCGACGCGCCGTTCCCGCTTGTCGTGCTGGGGGCAGGGCTGGTCGGAACCATCGTTGCTTCGGTGCGTCCCGATTGGCTGGCCATCAAGCCATCGCGCCAGACGCAACCGCATGGACCACGTCCCTGGCGGCAATCGCTGCGCACGATGCTGCTATGGGCCGCAATCTGGGCCGCGCCGCTGGTCCTGGTGCTGGCGACGCTCGGTCCGGACCATGTGCTCTGGAAGATCGGCAGTTTCTTCTCGCAGCTGGCCGTGGTGACCTTTGGCGGCGCCTATGCCGTTCTCACTTATATGGCGCAGGAGGCGGTCCAGGGCTTCGGCTGGCTTTCGGCTGGCGAAATGGCCGATGGCCTAGGCCTTGCGGAAACGACCCCGGGGCCGCTTATCATGGTCACGCAGTTCGTCGGTTACCTCGCAGCCTTCCGAGCGCCCGAACCTTTCACGCCGACTATCGCGGGAATACTGGGCGCAGCGCTGACCACCTGGGTTACCTTTGCCCCATGCTTCCTGTGGATCTTCACCTTCGCGCCCTGGATCGAGCGAATGGAACACGCACCGCGCCTCAAGGGCGGCCTCGCGGCGCTTACCGCTTCGGTCGTCGGGGTCATTGCCAACCTCACGCTCTGGTTCGTGCTGCACGTCCTATTCGCACAGGTGAACGAAGCCCGCTGGGGCCTGGTGCGCCTGCATAACCCCGAGTGGCCGACCTTCGACTGGCGCGCAGCCGTGCTCGCCGCGATCGCAGCAATCCTGATCTTCCGCCTTCGCTGGAACGTGATTGCCGTGCTTGGGGCGGTTGGCCTGGGCGGCCTGTTGCTTGGCAGCCTCGCCTGACTGGCGACGGGAACGCAATGATCCCAGCGACCTCGCCTCGTCCTACTTTACCTGAACGAGGCAATTCACGGGGCGTTTGGTAGCCCGGGCCGAGCGGGCGCAATGCTCGATCTGGTCCCGGTTTGCATTCGCGATCTGTGCCGCCTGCGAGAGGTCCTCCCAGGCTTTTGGATTGGCGGAACGGACCATGCGGATACCACCTTCAAGGACCGAACCTTCGCCGAGGGCACGGCGGGCCATCCATTCGGGGACCTGCCAACTCGACGGCAATTCGCGGGCGAGCATACCGGGCAGGAACATCATGAGCAGGACTGCCAGCGCGGCCCCGGCAGCAAAGGCCATGCGTTCACGCCTCAGTTGCTCCGTCAGCTTGACGGCACTGCCCAGGGCCTGCGCGATTGCATGATGCTGTCCGTGGGCTGCGGACTTCCAGTGGCGGATCACGTCCTCGTCATCCTTCCGTGCCGACCTAGCCGCAGCTTCGATCCGGCTGCCGAGGGTCTCGGGGGTTACGGTCATGGCCGGCATTTGCTCGATCCGGGAAAGGCCACGCCCGACCGCCTCCAGGCTGGCATTCATTTCGACAAGGGTTGCACCATAGTCCGGCACAACGACGTCAGCGCGCTCGGCGGCGAGGTGCTCTACCGCTCGCCGGACCAGCGCAATCTGACCCTCCAGCCGGCCAAAGGCTTGCGCAGCCGGATCGGGTTCTTCCGAATGCAGTGGGGCTACTGGTTTGTCCGGTATTGCCTCATTGTCGGCATCGAGATCGAGGCTGACATCATCATCTTCATTCCGGTTCATTGCTCTTCTCCTTAGAGTCCAAAGTCCATGCTGCGGGTGCGTCCAAGCCCGAGACTGGCGGTAAGTTCGCGTTCGAGGCTGCGTTCGAGCTTGAGATAGAGGCCAAGCTCGCGGGTGCGCTTGGTGAGGCGCTCGGTGAGCTTCGGATCGCGTTCGAGACCCTTGGCCAGCTCGGCCATCTGCTTCGCGATGCCGCGCGCTCCGGCCACATCGCCGCCGCGTTGCAGCGCATCTCGTGCTGCGGCCATCTGGCGCCAGTCGCTGACGAACCGGTCTGCGCGCTTGCCGGGATCGGCGCGCAATTCAGCTTCGACCTTCATGGCTTGATGCGCGCCTTGTGAGCGCCCGGCAGCGGCCTCGACAGCCAGGTCCGGCGCACGGTCGAACGCCCTGGCGAGATCGGCAGCGCCATTGGGTTGCAGCATTTCAAGTGCCTTGCCAGCGCGTTCCAGGGTCTCATTCTGGTGCGGCAAAATCGAAAGGCCGCGCGCCTCCATCTGCACCGCGTCGATGTGCGCCCGGGCGTAACGCTCGATCGCCCGAAGCTGCGAGTTGGCTGCGGAACCGGGGTCTGGGATTGCCTCGAGCTTGCTCTTGCCCGGCCGGAACCCGTCGAAGATACCGCGCACCTTGGCCGGAATCTGCCGCACCAATTCGGCGTCCTTCTCGCGGAAGGTAATCCCGCGCCGTTCGGCAAAGTCGCGGGCCGGATCGCGCTCGCCATAGTCGCTCGCCATGTCCTTGGCACGCTCCCGGCCAAGGACCCGAACGAGCTTCAACTGGTCGGCAAAGTCGTCTCGGCCGTAGTGCAGATCGACCTGCTCGCGGTGCCGCGAGAGCGCGACATAGGCTCCGTGGCTGTCCATGCCCGGCGTTGCCAGGAGATGGGTGCGATCGACCGTTACCCCTTGCGCCTTGTGGATCGTCGCGGCGTAGCCGTGGTCGAAATGGGCATAGTCCCTGCTGTCGAAGCCGACCTTGCGTCCGTCGTCGGTGCGCACCGCAATGCGCCCCGCCTTGATCGCGTCGATAGTCGCGAGCGTCCCGTTCTTGATCCCCAGGCTGCGCTCGTTGCGCAGGAACATCAGTCGGTCGCCCGAAGCGAACTGGCGTTCGCCGCGCTCGGTCCTGATCTCGACATCGGAACCCAGTTGACCCGCCAAACGCAGCCGTTCGCGCGCCATCGCGTTGAGTGCGCGCACCTCGTCGTTGGTATGCGTGAGGATGATCCGGCTTGTCGCCGGATCGCCCTGCCGGTCGCTGTCCCAGCGGGCGACAAGCGCCTCGCGCGCGCCCTCACGAGAAGCCTCGGCATGGACCATGCCATTCTCGGCATAGGCCCCGATCGCTTCCCCGGTGCGACCGGTCGCGAGGTGCCGCGTGGCATCGCGCTGCCAGTCGGCCTGCTGGCGGCGAATCTCGGTGATCTCGACCCCGCCGTGGCGCTGGTGAAGCGCGCGGAACGCAGCCCCGGCCTCGATCGCCTGGAGCTGCTGCGGGTCGCCGACCAGCACGACCTTGGATCCTGCTTCGGCGGCGCGGCTGAGCACGCGCCCCATCTGCCTGGTGCCGACCATCCCTGCTTCGTCGATGACCAGGACATCGCGCGGACCCAGGAGGTCGCGGCCTTGGTTCCACTGGTATTCGAGGCTGGCAAGGGTGCGCGAGGCGATCCCCGAACCGTTCTCGAGGTTCTCGGCGGCGATCCCCGAAAGCGCCGTGCCGCGCACAGTGTAGCCAGCGCCTTCCCAGGCTTCGCGCGCCACGCCGAGCATCGCGCTCTTGCCGGTTCCGGCATAGCCGATGACGATCGCCAGACCCGTGCTGCTGGTGACATGCTCGAAGGCAGCGCGCTGTTCCCCGGAGAGCAGCAACCCGCGTTCTTCGGCTCGGGCAATTGCCCGTTCGACATGGCGCTCAGCTACGCTATGTCGGTCCCGTCCAGCCAAGGCATCACCGGCCCGATCGAGCCGCTGCTCGGTCTCGATCATGCCTCGCGAGGTGTAGCGCTCAGCGCCCCGGCCATCCTTGCCGAGCGCGACCAGTTCGGGGGCATGGCGCACGGCATCGAGCGCGGCATCGAACTGCTCCTTGCCATCGCTGTGGCGGTGGATGAACGCCGCAAGATCGCGTGCGGTAAAGGTCGCCTGTTGGTGCGTGATCGCATCGAGCGCGAGCGCGGGATTGGCGATAATTCTTGTCCCGTTCCGCTGTGCAATCGCGCGGTGTTCCTCGATCCGATCGGCCTCCAATCCGCGTGTGCCGATCCGCGATGCGGCGGGGCCGATCTTGTCTTGCGGTTCGAGCGCGATGCCCTGCTCGGCGAGGCTGCGGTGATCGATCCGAGCATCGATATCGAGTTCTGCCAGTCGCTGATTGACATGCTCGGCCCAGCGCTCGCGCCACTGCTCGATCAGCTCGGAGCGGTTCCAGTCGCGAACCTTGGCACCGAACCCATCGGGGCCAACTTCGCGCATGGTCAGCATGACATGAGCGTGCGGCTTGGGCTTGCCGTCCTCGCCAATATCCCAATGGACATTGAGGTCGGCGATCATCCCTTCGGCGACGAACTCGGCCTCGACGAATTCGCGGGCAAGCTCGATTGCCTCTTCCTTGCTGAGCTCGCGGGGGAGGGCGAATTCGACCTCGCGGGCAAGCTGCGCGTCCTTGCGCTTCTCGGCCTTCTCGACCGCGTTCCACAGCCGCTCGCGGTCGGCAAACTCGGCGGGCGCGCCTTCGGGCAGTAGCACTTCGGAATGAACGACCCCGGCCTTGTCGGTGAAGTCGTGGGCGCGGTCGATCCGCTCATCCTGGAGCTTCTCACCGGCGCGATAGGCAGCCGCCGCGACCGAACTGCGCCCGCTCGACCGGCCGATGACTTTCGCGCTGAAGTGGAAGATCGCCATGATGGCCATCCAGTTACGCCATCAAAGCCACGTCGGCACGACGTATAAGCGCGCCCTCTCTCGAAACTTTCTCGTTCGGGACTCAGCCGTATCAGAGCGTCCCAGTGACCTTGCTGCATTGGACGAGGCGCAGCCGTACAATCGGCGCATCACCTCCCGATGGAGACACGGACATGCGCAAACCGCGCGAAATTGATTCGGAACTGAAGGCGCTTGCCGACAAGGCGAGAACGCTCAAGGAACGCCGCGTGCGTCAGCTTGGCGAGCTGGTGATCGCGACCGGCGGCGATGCACTTGAGCCCGATGTGCTGGCGGGGGCCTTGCTTGACGCTGCTACCAGCAACGACAGCGCAGCACAGGAGGGCTGGCGCGCTCGCGGCACGGCGTTCTTTCAAGGGAAGGCCAGCAATCAAGGCCGAGCTCGTGGCAAGCCGGATCGGAACCGCCCGGGCGACCGCAGCGAAGCATCGGCTTGAGTCGGCGAAGGCGCGGGCCGACATGCGCGACTGGCAGGTTAAACGCCGCGAACGCACCCGCCAGCTGATCGAGCTGGGCGGGCTGGTGGTGAAGGCGAACCTGGTCGATCTCACCGACGACGATCGCGCGACGATCTACGGCGCGCTGCTCACTGTCGCAGTCAAAATGCGCGGGGAGGAGGGGGCGCATGCGCTGGCGCTGTGGAAGCGCAAGGGCAAGCGCGCGTTCGAGGCAGAAGCCGAACTCAGGAACGGTAAAGACCCCGGCAAAAGGTCCGCCGGGGCCTGAGCGGCGCGCTATTTCGCGCGCCGCTTGCGGGGCTGTTCGGCAGTGGCTTCCTTGGCCTTCGCGAGGAAGTCGACCTGCTCGGCCACGATCTCGCAGCCGTAGCGGGCCTGACCTTCGCTGTCGGTCCAGCGGGAGTAGTGGATCCGGCCGGTGACCATGACCATCGCGCCCTTGTTGACGTGCTCGGCGACGCATTTGCCGATCCCGTTGAAGCAGGTGATCCGGTGCCATTCGGTCTCGGTCTGGCGGGCTCCATCGGCGTCCTTGAAGCTGCGGGTGGTAGCGAGCGAGAGGCTGGTGATCTGGGCGCCTGACTGGGCGGTGCGGACTTCGGGATTGTTGCCAACGAAGCCGACGAGGGTGACGTTGTTCTTCATGAGAGAGACCTTTCGAAGCTCTGGTTCGTCCAAGGGACCATCCCTTTGACTGAGCCCCGAAGAGGCCGGGCACGGACAGCTCTGCACCGAATACAGTGAGGGAAACGTCGCTCGAAGGAGTGGTGCGGGCAGGCATGCGCAGCATGACCACACGGTCCGCATGAGCGCACGTTGCAGCGCCTGGCGGGGTTCGGTCAGGGGCGTGGATTAGTCATGAAAGGGGAGGTGTTCTTGGGCTGTATCGAGGTGCAAAGCGTATCGAATGGTGGGCGGCGGTGCTGTCGGGGTTCGCTGACATATCGGACATTCACGGCATCAAATTAGCTTATCGAAAGCGGACGCTCGTTTAGAAAGTATTGATCGCACCATTCGACCAGGTTCTTGGGGCATCAACGCACCGGAGAACCGACATGCCCGCTTTACTGAGTTTCTTTCGTTCGAGGCAAATTGCTTTGCCGGGTGCCGGACCGCATGGTCTCAAAGCCACAGCACGGGCATTCTAGGGATCGGCTGGCGGCCTGCCGAGAATTGTCCGTCCATGTCTGACCACAGCGCTGGCAGACGCGCGGGATCAGGTTGCCGAGCAATATCTTCAATCGCTTCATGCTGTGTGCCTCGAGATCGTGGACAAGGCGAGGTGCGAACACTGCTGCGCGCGACTGGGCACGGGCTGCAGAGCCGTTCCAATCAGGAGCAGTGCCGGACCGCTGCCAGAGCAGGCTTTCGCAGCGAGGGGCAAGAGATCGAGCCGGGTTGAAAGCGACTGCTCGCCGGGCAGACTGGCGTTCTCTACGATCGCCACCGGCGTATCTTCGGCCAGACCATGAGCCTGCAGCTGGCGCGATACTTCTGCGGCAGCGGCCTTGCCCATGTAGATCGCGAGCGTGGCGTCGGGATCGGCCAGCGCCTGCCAGTCCAGCTCGGGCGCTGCTCCGGCGCGGACATGCGCGGTGGCGAAAACCAGCTTGCGGGCCATGCCACGCAGGGTCAGCGAGCAGCCAAGGCTGGCGGCAGCGGCGCTGGCGGCGGTAACCCCTGGGCAGATCGCCACCGACACCCCGGCGGCGCGGCAGGCATCGAGTTCCTCGGTGGCGCGGCCGAAGATCGCCGGGTCGCCGCCTTTCAGGCGCACCACCCTCTCCCCCGCCAGCGCGGCGGCCACGATCAGGCGGTCGATGCTCGCCTGGTCCTTGGAATGGCGGCCCGAACGCTTGCCGACCGAAACGGTCCGGACCCCGGCGGGGATCAGATCGAGCACGCCGGGGCCGACCAGGGCGTCGAAAAACACCACGCTGGCTGCGCAGATCAACCACTCGGCCTTGCGGGTCAGCAGCTCAGGATCGCCGGGGCCGGCGCCGACCAGCCAGACCATACCATCGGGGAACTGGGTCATTCGGCGGCCTCCAGCGGCTGGACGAGGTAGTCTTCAAGCAAGCGCGCAAGGGCCGGACGGCACGAGCCGCAATTGGTCCCGGCGAGGGTAGCCTCTCCCGCGCAGGCGGCGGCGCGGATCTGGTTCGCGCCGATGCCGTGGCACACGCAAACGATCGACCCGCGATCCGGCTGGGGACTGGCCGAACGCCCGGCCAGCAGTTCCGGCCCCTCCAGCCCGGTCTGCCCAAGCTGCTCGCCGACCCATTCGCGGGGTGGAAGCTGCCCGCTGCGGGTGAGATAGAGCGCGGCGGCAAGCGAGCCATCGGCTGCGCGAACCACGCTGCGCCGCATGCCGCGTGCAAGGTCGGCGGCTTCGATCCGCTGCCCCTCCGGCAACAGGGCGTCGGTCCGGATCTCGCCGTTGCCGGCAAGTTCGTACAGCCAGCCAGCAGCAATCCGCGAACGGCTCCACCACACCAGCCCGCTCGGCACCGGGGCCTCGCGCGTGGCCAGGAAGGCCCGCCACTCCGGCTCGACCGGCTCGACCCGCGCCGGGGTGTTCTTGAAGCCGGGCTGGCCGGATACGGGGTCGGTTTCGGAAAGGGGCAGGCGATTGGCGCGTGCCTCGCCCGCCATCTGATCGGTCCAGTGCATCGGCACGAACAGATCGCCGGGGCGCTGGCTGTCGGTAAGGCAAACGCGGAACAACGCGCTGCCAGCCCTAGTGGTGACCCGCGCGAGGCCGCCGTCCATCAGGCCCTGCGCCCCGGCATCAGAGGGGTGGATTTCCAGCAAGGCCTCGCGCCGGTGCTGCGACAGCGTGGATGACAGTCCGGTGCGGGTCATGGTGTGCCACTGGTCGCGGTAGCGCCCGGTGTTGAGGCGCAGGGGAAAGCGCGGATCGCACTTGGGGGCGGGCGGCGCATTCACCGCGATCAGCCGCGCCTTGCCATCGTCATGGCTGAAGCGTGCGGCCAGAGGGTGCGCGCCGCCCCACAGCAGAGGGGCAAGCTCTGCATAGTCCGCATCGCCAATCGCGGAGAGGTGCGACAGGTTCAGCGCTTTGCCGTGCCGGGAGGCAAGCGCAGTCATCGCGGCATATTCGCGGAACACTGCGGCTGGGCTGGTAAAGCCAAAGGCCTTCTCCCAGCCCATCCGTGCGGCGAAATCACACAGGATCGCCCAATCGGCGCGCGGCCCGGATTCAAGGGTGCCCGGCGGCGGGAACAGCGCGCGCTGGCGGCTGATCCGGCGCTCCGAATTGGTGACGGTGCCGTCCTTTTCGCCCCAGGCCAGCGCCGGCAGGCGGATGTGGGCCATCCGGGCAGTGTCGGCATCGGCGATCACTTCGGAAACGACCAGCGTCTCGCACCGCGCCAGTGCCTCGCGCACGAAACCGGCGTCGGGCATCGAGACGGCCGGGTTGGTCGCCATGACCCAAAGGAACCTGATTCGGCCGTCATGGACTGCGCGGAACAGGTCGACGGCCTTCAATCCCGAACCTGCGCAAATATTGGGGGCGTTCCAGAATTCGGCGACGTCGGCGCGTTCGGCGGGTGAAAACCCCAGGTGGCAGGCAAGCGTGTTGGCCAGCCCGCCGACCTCGCGCCCACCCATGGCGTTGGGCTGGCCGGTGATGGAGAATGGGCCGGCTCCGCCCCGGTTGAGCCGACCCATGGCCAGATGCAGGTTGATCACCGCATTGCCCTTGTCCGTTCCCCAGCGCGACTGGTTGGCACCCTGGCTGAACAGGGTAACCATGCGCGGATGCGCCGCGACCAGATCGGCCAGCGCCGCGAAGGTGGGAAACGGGACGCCGGGGTCGTTGCTATCCAGCCCGGCAATGAACCCTTCGGGCACTGCGCAATGCTCGGCAAGAAACGCGTGGTCGAGCAGATTGCGGTCGCGCATTTCCGCCAGCAGGGCGTTGAACAGGGCGATGTCCCCATCGGGTTCGACCGCGACGTGCAGGTCGGCCTGCTCGGCGGTTTCGGTGCGGCGCGGGTCGATCACCACCAGTTTGGTGCCGCGTGCCTTGCGCGCAGCCTCGATCCGCTGCCAGATCACCGGATGGCACCAGGCGGTGTTCGATCCGACCAGCAGGATCAGGTCCGCCGCGTCGAGGTCGTCGTACGTGCAGGGAACCACGTCCTCACCAAACGCGCGGTTGTGCGCGGCGACGGCGCTGGCCATGCACAGGCGGCTGTTCGTGTCGATGTTGCCGCTGGCGATGAAGCCCTTCATCAGCTTGTTCGCGACGTAGTAATCCTCGGTCAGCAACTGGCCCGAAACGTAGAAGGCCACGCTGTCCGGTCCGTGTTCGGCGATGGCCGCGCGCATCTTTGCTGCGGCGAGATCGAGCGCCTCGTCCCAGCTGGCCTCGCGCTGTCCGATCATCGGCGCCAGCAGTCGCCCCTCGAGCCCGACCGTTTCGCCAAGATGCGTGCCCTTGGAGCAGAGCCGGCCGAAATTGGCGGGATGATCCCGGTCGCCCTTGATCACCACGGTCCGCTCACCCGTCACCGTGGCGCGGATCCCGCAGCCGACCCCGCAATAGGCACAGGTAGTGCGGACCGTATTCACGCGGCCTTCTTCCCGACCACCGCCTCGCGCAGCAGATAGATGCGTCCGGCATCGACCTTCAGCGGGATCGTCGGCACGCACCCCTTGTCATCGCCCAGCGCCTCGCCGGTCTTCAGCGAGATGTTCCAGCTGTGTAGCGGGCAAGTCACCACGTTGCCGTGGACGATCCCCTGGCTGAGCGGCCCCTGCTTGTGCGGGCACTTGTTGACCAGCGCGAAGAATCGGTTGTCGAGCGTATGGAACACGGCGATTTCCTCACCCCCGCGCACCGGCAGGGTGCGGGCATTGCCCGGGGCAATCTGGTCCACCGGACCGATATCGAGCCATTCTCCGATCATGCTACAATCTCCATCGGCCGTACTTCGGCCAGGTGCTGGTGCAGCTGCGCGTCCTCGCCTGCGACGCGCCGCGCCCAGGGATCGTCCTGCATGAACTGCTGCGAGTACCGGAACCGCGCGGCCAGGGTGGCGACCGCAGCGGGATCGCTGAACAGTCCGGCCTTGACGTGCTCCAGCCCGACCCGTTCGATCCACGGCGCAGTGCGTTCCAGGTAGTGCGCCTGTTCGCGGTAGAGCTGGATGAAGGCCGCACAGACGTCCATCGCCTCCTGCTCGGTCTCGACCTTGCAGAGCAGGTCGGTGGCGCGGACCTTGATCCCGCCGTTGCCGCCGACGTGCAATTCGTAACCGCTGTCGACGCAGACCACGCCAAAGTCCTTGATCGTCGCTTCGGCGCAATTGCGCGGGCAGCCGCTGACCGCGATCTTGAACTTGTGCGGCATCCAGCTGCCCCAGGTCATCCGTTCCAGCTTGACGCCAAGACCGGTCGAATCCTGGGTGCCGAACCGGCACCATTCGCTGCCGACACAGGTCTTCACCGTGCGCAGCGACTTGCCATAGGCATGACCCGAAACCATCCCCGCGTCATTGAGATCGGCCCAGACCGCGGGCAGATCCTCTTTGCGGATCCCGAAGATGTCGAGCCGCTGGCCGCCGGTCACCTTGACCATCGGCGCGTTGTACTTTTCCACCACGTCGGCGATCGCGCGCAGCTCGCGGGGATTGGTCAGCCCGCCCCACATCCGCGGAACAACCGAATAGGTTCCGTCCTTTTGGATGTTGGCGTGCATCCGTTCGTTGACGAAGCGGCTGTGCTGTTCGTCCTGGTATTCGCCCGGCCAGGCGCATAGCAGGTAATAGTTGAGCGCCGGGCGGCAGCTGGCGCAGCCGTGGGGCGTGGTCCAGTGCAGCTCCTGCATCACCTGCGGGATCGCCTTGAGCTGCTTGTCCACGATGTTGCGACGCACGTCGTCGTGGGTGAAGCTGGTGCACTTGCACAGCGTCCTGGGGCCGCTTTCGACCGCGCCGCCCAGCGTCAGCGCCAGCAGGCTTTCGACCAGGCCAGTGCACGATCCGCACGAGGCCGAGGCTTTGCAGGCCGAGCGCACCCCATCGAGGCTGTGCGCACCGCCCATGATGCAGCCGACCACCTTGCCCTTGGAAACGCCGTTGCAGCCGCACACTTCCGCATCGTCGGACAGGGCGGCAACGGCGGCATTAGGGTCCGCAAGGGCGCCCCCCTGGGCGAAGGCCTGGCCAAAGATCAGGCCCTCGCGGATCGCGGAGATATCCTCGCCCTTCTTGAGCAGGTCGAAGTACCACGAACCGTCGGCGGTATCGCCATAGAGCACCGCACCGACCAGCTTGCCGTCCTTGACGATCACCCGCTTGTACACGCCGCGCGAGGCATCGCGCATGACGATGTCTTCCGCGCCGTCATCGCCCGAAAAGTCCCCGGCCGAGAACAGGTCGATCCCCGAAACCTTGAGCTTGGTTGAAGTGACCGAGCCCTCGTAGCCCGATGGCGTCCCGGTCGCGGCATCGGCCAGCGCGCGGCACATGTCCCATAGCGGCGCGACCAGACCATAGCAGGTCCCGCGATGCTGGACGCATTCGCCCACTGCTATGATCGCCGGGTCGGAGGTGACCATGTGGTCATCGACCACAATCCCGCGCTCGACTTCCAGCCCGGCAGCCTTGGCCAGCGCCGTGGCCGGTCGGATGCCGACCGCCATCACCACGATGTCGGCCGGAAACTCGCGTCCGTCCTTGAGCCGGACGCCTGCGACGTGGCCGCCGCGTTCAAGGATCGCCGCCGTGTCGCCGCCGGTGACAATGGTCTGACCGCGGCGTTCGAGCTCGGTCTTGAGCAGGTAACCCGCCGCCTCGTCGAGCTGGCGTTCCATCAGCGTCGGCATCAGATGGACAACCGTCACTTGCATGCCGCGCAGTGCCAGGCCGTGCGCCGCTTCCAGTCCCAACAGGCCGCCGCCGATCACCACGGCATTGCCACCGCCGTTCGCCTTGCCAGCTTCGGCAGCGGCCAGCATCTTGTCGACATCGTCCAGATCGCGGAAGGTGACCACGCCGGACAGGTCATGCCCCGGCACCGGGATGATGAACGGATCGGACCCGGTCGCGATCAGCAGCCGGTCATAGGGTTCGACCCGGCCCGACTTTGCCGTAACAGTCCGCGCCGTACGGTCGATCGCCACCACCGGATCGCCGGACACCAGCGTGATCGCATTGTCGGAATACCATTCCGGACCGTTGATGACGATGTCATCGAACGCCTTCTCGCCCGCCAGCACGGGCGAGAGCATGATCCGGTTATAGTTGACGCGCGGTTCGGCGCCGAAGATCGTTACCGCATAACGGCCCGGATCGCGGGCCAGAACTTCTTCCACAGCGCGGCAGCCAGCCATACCGTTGCCGATCACCACCAGCCGTTCGGCCAGCGGCTGGCCGGACCTGGCGTCCTTCATGTTCATTGGCGCATTCACCCCTTGAGGCTCCTGTGATGCGCGCAACAAAAAAGGCCGCCTCGAACCGTTCGATTGGAACGGTACGGGCGGCTTCGTTGCCACGCGTTGGTAAAGTTGTGCGACCGGGTGCTGGATCGCCCTTCATTGGGCGGCACGACCTTTCGCTTGGGCAAGACTAGGTGATTCGGCAGCGGGATGGCAAGCGGTTTTTGCAGTGCAGCAAAAGCAGCCGCCATCCCGCAGGCACGATCAATAGGCCACTTCAGCTTGCAGCCACAGCTTGCGGGTATCGGCAAAACCCGCCGCCTTGGCGTTGAAATCGGCATATTTGACCAGCAGACCGACCCGGCCCAGCTTGAACCCCACCGAGGCGTCCCATTCATCGCCGTAGTGCGTCGATCCGAAATCACTGCCGAAGCGGTGGAAGGTGACTGCCGCGTTGAGCCCGGGCAGCGCCTTGAGCTTGGCGAGCTTGTAGCTCACCCCGCCGTACCAGTCCTCAAGCCCGTTGGTCGGCGTGGTCAGGAACAGGTCGGCCCAGCCGTTGAACTTGTGCAGGGTCGCCATCGAGGTCTGGAAAGAGCGGCGCACGCCGGTGGTCGACAGGGCGCTGCCCAGCTTTTCATAGCCTGCCGTCGCGGCGAGGTTGCCATGGGCCAATCCGGCCTCCACGGCCATGTAGTCTATCCCGAAGTCCAGCGGGTTCTGCTGAAAATCCATCTGCCGGCCATAGCTGGCCATCAGGTTCAGCTTGCTGGACTTGGCCAGGGTGAAGCCGGCCGTGGCGCGCGCGCCATAGGTCTGGGTGTCGGCATTGGTCACCGCCAGCGCACCGCCTTGCTCCTTTGCATCGTAGTCGAGCAAATAGGCAAAGCCCCTGACCTGCACCGGCCCCAGCTTGGTGCCAGCACCCAGGAAGCCGAAGTGACCGTCATAGGCCCGACGCGGCCCGGCATCGAAGCCAAACACGGTGCGCTGGCTGATCGCGAAAGTGCCATCCAGACTGACCGGCCCAAGCTTCGCCTCGGCGCGCACCGCGTCGAAGGTCTGCTCGTTCTGCCGCCAGCCGACCGAGCCGACGAAGCGCTGATCGTCGAGATTGATGCGCTGGCGACCCAAGGTGAGCGTCATGGCCTTGGTTTTGTACTGCAGCTGCAACCGGTTGAGCTCGATGCTCATCGGATCGGGAACCACGGCGTAACCCGCTCGGCGCTGGCGGTCGGCGATCACGAATGGGAAGGCATTGTAGTGGTCGGTGATCGCAAGCGTGCCTTCGCTTTCACTGAGCAGCGACAGACCCGATGCGTGCTTGAGTTCCGCCCCGGCACGCAAGCGCAGGGTGACGGCATCAGCGTCCAGCGTGGGTGTGTCGACCCCTTCATAGCGCAGCCGCGCTTCAACGATCGGATCGAGCGAGAAACTGTCCCCCAGCTTTACCGGATCGCCGGGAGCGGCCAGCGCAGGTTGGGCGGCGGCGGCAGCGACCAGCGCTGCGGTCTTGAGCAAGCTCTTCATGTGTTATCTCCGGATTGGCATTGTGCCGGATTTCCGGACATCCCCCCTGTTCGTCGCCGCTTTCCGGGCGGTCGAACGGGGCGAGGCAGTTCGCCTCGCCCCAGGCGATATCAGATGCGGGCGCCCTGCAGCGCCGCGCCCCAAGTGGTGCGCCACTTGGCCTTGACCGCGGTCAGCCCGACCAGCGCGACCACGGCCAGCGCGGCAAAGATCAGGAAGCCGATCGAGGCCGAACCGGTGGCCTTCTTGATCGCGCCGAGCGAGCTGGCGAGGTAGAACCCGCCCAGACCGCCGCCAAACCCGACCAGCCCGGTCATCACGCCGATTTCCTTGCGGAAGCGCTGCGGTACCAGCTGGAACACCGCGCCGTTGCCAATCCCCAGCGTGCCCATCACCGCGACGAACAGGGCAATCGCGAGCGCCAGGCCCGAAGTTGCGGCAAAGGCGATTACCGTCAGCAGGATCGCGGCGACGATGTAGACGGCGGTAAGCGTCTTGATCCCGCCCATCCGGTCGGCCAGCGCGCCGCCGACCGGGCGCAGCAGCGAACCCATGAACACCGCGGCGGCGGTGCAGTAACCGGCCACCACCGGGGTCACCTTGAAGGTGTCGGCAAAGAAGGTCGGCAGCGAGCCCGACAGGCCGACGAAGCCGCCGAAGGTGACGAAGTAGAACAGCATGAACCACCAGGCGTCCGCTTCCTTGAGCACGGCGGCATAGGCGGCCATCGGTTTGGGTTCAGGCTGCTCGGGGCTGTCCTTGGCAGCGACTAGGTAGAACGCAAAGACCGCGACCAGCGGGATCAGCGCCAGGCCGAACACGTTGGTCCAGCCATAGGCCTTGGCCAGCAGCGCGGCGAACAGCGCGGCGAAGACCGTGCCGGAATTGCCCATGCCGGCAATGCCCATCGCCTTGCCCTGGTGTTCGGGCGGATACCAGCGGCTGGCCAAAGGCAGCGAGACGGCAAAGCTGGCCCCGGCAAAACCCAGCACGACGCCAACCGCGAGTGTCGCTTCGTAGCTGTGGACGCCGAATTTCCACGCGGCAAGCAGCCCGCCGATCACGACCACCTGGTTGATGATACCGGTCACCTTGGGACCAATTCGGTCAACCATGAACCCGTTGATGAGCCGGATTACCGCGCCCGCCAGCGTCGGGACGGCGACCATGAAGCCCTTTTGCGCCGGGTCGAGCCCGAGGTCCTTCGAAATGATCGGGGCAAGCGGCCCCAGCATCACCCAGCACATGAAGGCGATGTCGAAATAGAGGAACGCGGCGATCAGCGTCGGGCGGTGGCCCGATTGCCAGAACGATTTGCCGACCGGAATTGTGGGTGCATCGGATGTCATCGCAAGTGTAGCCATGATTTGGCCCTCCTGAGGCTTGACGGAACGGGTTTGGAAACGATCCTCACGCGGGCGGGCGGCGCGCCCGCATGCGTGAGGGGTGACGGGAAACGATGCGCAGCGAAGGCCAACTGGTGGTGGCGGCAGGCTTTGCGAGCCTGATCGGGACACGCGCGGAAAATCAGGATTTCGGCGCCGTCCACACCGGCACCGCGCTGGAACAGACCCGCCACGGGATCATCGCTGCGGTGGCGGACGGGGTGTCGGGCGGCAAGGCGGGACGGGCCGCGGCCGAACTTGCGGTGCGGGCGCTGATCGAGGGGTTCTATGCCATGCCCGACACGCTGGGCCCGGCCCGCGCGATGCAGGTTCCGCTCGCCGCCTACAACCGCTGGCTGCACAGCCAGGGGCGGGGCGAGATCATGACCAACAGCGCATCGACCTTCACCGCTTTCGCGCTGCGCGGACGGCGCGCGCATCTGGTCCATGTCGGTGATAGCCGCGCCTGGCGCTTTTCCGGCGGCCGTTTGACCTGCCTGACCACCGATCACGTCCGCCCCGAACCCGATCTCAGCCACGTGCTGATCCGCGCGCTGGGGATCGAGCCCGAATTGCGGCTGGATCACGGCGATCTGGAACTGGCCGAACACGACCGTCTGCTGCTGACCAGCGACGGGGTTCACGCGGTCCTCAATCCTGCGAAGATCGCCGCAATCCTGGGCGAAAATGCCAGCGCCGAAGCGACTGCCGAACGCCTTGTCGAAGCCGCGATCGACGCCGGTGGCAAGGACAACGCCACCGCGCTGGTGCTCGACGTGGTGCGCCTCCCGGCCCCCGATCACGACGGGATCCTGGCCGGACTTTCGGCCCTGCCGTTCGTCGATCCCCCACGGCCGGGCGAGAGCATCGACGGCTTCAGGGCGGAACGCGTCCTGTCCGAAGGACGTCACGCGGTGCTGCTGGTGGCGACCGACGGCGAAGACGGCAGTAAGGTAGTGATCAAGTTTCCCCGCCGCGAGGTGCTGTCCGAGCGCGCGCTGCGACTGGCTTTTGCCCGGGAAATGCTGCTCGCGCAGCGGGTTACCAGCCCGTTCGTGCTGGGCGCCCATCCGGTCAGGCCCGATCGCCAGACCGCGCTTTACGGCGTCCAGCCGTTCCTTGACGGCGAGACCATGGCCCAGCGCATGGAACGCGGCTTGCCGGCGCTGAAATCCGGGCTGGACGCCGCGATCAAGCTGGTGCGCGCTGTGGCCGCACTCCACCGGCTCGACGTGATCCACCGCGACATCAAGCCTGACAATGCGATCCTGACAACGGACGGCGGGCTCAAGCTGATCGACCTGGGGGTCGCCCGCCTGCCGCGGGTCGAAGATTTCCGGGTCGACGAGATTCCCGGAACTCCGGGTTTCATGGCGCCCGAACAGTTCGAGGGGAACGCTGGGGACGAACTGACCGATCAGTTCGCGCTGGGGGTCACGCTGTACCGCTGGTTCACCGGCAAATGGCCCTATGGCGAGCAGGAGGCTTTCCAGCGTCCCCGCTTCGGCAAGGCCCCGGCTCCGTCCACGCACCGCCCGGAAATTCCGAGCTGGCTCGACGATGCGATCCTGACCGCGCTCCAGTCCGACCGCGACGCGCGCTTCGGCGATGTCATCGGCCTGCTCCGGGCGCTGGAGGGCGGAGGCTCGCTGGACCTCGGCAAGCGCCGCAATCTGCCCTTGATCGAGCGCGACCCGGTGCGTTTCTGGCAGGTGCTCAGCGCGCTGCTGGCTGCGGGCCTGCTGGCCTCGCTGTTGCTGCGCTGAACGGGTCTGTTGCACCTTCGAAGCCCCCTGCTTCGCGCACGCAAAAAAGCCGCCATGAACGATCCGGGCTGGATCGGTTCAGGCGGCGCCGTTGCCACGCAATGTCAGTTTTCAGCCAACTGCCGGGTTCGCGCCGCCAATGGCGCCGGGTCTTGTGGCTTGTCTATGGATAAGCGATTCGTGGGGCGCAGGTAAAGTGCTTTTTGCAGTGCAGCACAAAACGCGCTCAGGGCAGGCGGGCGAGATAGCCTGTCAGGTCGTGCGGATCGAAGCTCAGCCCGTCGAAGAATCGGTTGCTTTCCAGTGTCATCACCCCCTGCTGGGTGCCGACCGGGGTCGGACCGGCAAGGCTGCCCTCGACCTTGGAGCTGGCCCCCGGCAGCGGTTCGGCGCTGCCCAGCAGGGCGCTGCGATAGACGTCGGGACGAAACACGCCGGCCACCTTGCCCGCCTCCTCCGCCACGATTGGCGTCCTTTCCCACCGCGCCATCTGCGAATAGAGCCACTCGGCCTGGCTGACCCAGGGGAAGTTGGCCGCCTCGCGGTACTGGAACATGAAGTCGGCATAGTGGATCGGGGCGCTGCCACGCTCGAGCGTCAGTCGGTCGGCGATCGCACGGCGGATCAGTTCGGCCGACCCGTCGAGGTATTCCGGGCGGGCGAGGATGGCCGCGTTGGCATCCCAGTTACCTGGATCGACGAAGTGGCGCGCGGCGGCGATCAGTGCGCGGATCAGGGCCTCGACATCGCCGCGCCGTTCCTCCAGCCGTGCCTCGCGCAGGGCGAGCACCTTTTCCACCCCGCGGCGCCAGATCTGCGCGGTCGCCAGCACGATCCGCCCGGCCCCGCGCTCTACCGCGACCGAGTTCCACGGTTCGCCCACACAGATCCCGTCGACCTCGCCCGCGTCGAGCGCATCGGCGCAGAACGGCGGGGCGACCGTGACAATCTCGACGTCGTGATCGGGCCGGATGCCGCTTGCCGCCAGCCAGTAGCGTAACATGTAGTTGTGGCTCGAATAGCGATGGACCACCCCAAAGCGCAGCCGCTTGCCCTCGCTTGCGCGCATCTTGACCACGGCCCCCAGCGCGGTGCCGACAATACGGGGGTCGCCCAATCGGCCGGGTTTGCAGACCAGATCGGCCAATTCCTGGCGCAGCGTGACGGCATTGCCGTTAAGCCCCAGCACGAAGGGGACCGACAACGGCTGCGCCGGGCGGCCGCGCCCCAGGGTGGTGGCGATAGCCAGCGGCGCGATGAGATGCGCGGCATCGGAATGGCCATAGAGCAGGCGGTCCAGCACCGTCGCCCAGCTCATGTCCCGGACCAGCGACAGCGACAGCCCTTCGGCTTCGGCAAAGCCGTGCTCGCGCGCCAGGATCGGCAGGCAGGCATCGACCAGGGGCAGGAACCCGATCGTCAGTTCGGCCATCAGGCGCCTCCCATCAGCTTGTGGGCCGTGACCACCGCTTCGGCGATCTCGGCAATGCGTCGGCCCTGGTTCATCGCCGTCTTGCGCAGTTCGGCATAGGCTTCGGGCTCGGTGATCCTGCGGCTGTCCATCAGGATCCGCTTGGCCCGGTCGACGGCGTCGCGCTCGGCCAGTTTGCCCTGCGCTTCGGCAAGATCGGTCTGCAGACGGGCAAAGGCATTGAACCGCCTGACTGCCAGATCGAGAATCGGGCGAATGCGGTGCGGTGCCAGACCATCGACCACATAGGACGAGACCCCCGCATCGATCGAAGCCGCCAGCGCCGCTTCATCGGACTGGTCGACGAACATTGCGATCGGCCGGGCCACCGCGCGGCTCACGGCGAAGTATTCCTCGAGCACGTCGCGCGAAGGATTTCCCAGGTCGATCAGGACGATATCGGGCGCAATCTTTTCGATCCGGGCGACCAGCCCGTTGCGCTGGGTCAGGACGAAGATCTCGCAATCGTCGAACGCAGCGAGCCCTTCATGGATCACTGCCGCACGCGAGGCGCTTTCATCGACGATCGCAATGCGCATCGATGCCTTGTGCAGCGCGTCATGCTGCATTGCAATATGGATTTGGCGGAGACGAGGATCATGCCCGCGAAACTGACTATTGTGGTCAGGCTCTTATCCGTTGGTAAATCCCGTTACCGGCCCCCGACCATTACCAGGGGCCGGTAATGGTTCAGATGTCAGTTCGCTCAGAAAGCGTCAGGGCGTCATCGACGTCCACGCCGAGATATCTCACAGTATTCTCGATGTTGGTATGACCGAGCAAAATCTGCACTGCTCGGAGGTTTCCCGTCGCCTTGTAAATCAACGATGCCTTGGTCCGTCGCATCGAATGTGTTCCGTATTCGCGGACATCGAGACCGATCATTGCGACCCACTCGTCCACTAGACGAGCATACTGCCTGGTGCTGAGGTGGCCCAGATAGTCGATCCGGCTTGGAAACAGAAAGTCGAGGATCGAACCGCCCCGACGCTCAAGCCATGCTTCAAGGCTCCGCCGCGCCTCGGACATGATCTCGAATTGAACCGGGCGACCAGTTTTTTGCTGAATCACCGTCGCCCGGTTGCGGATCTGGCCGCCACTTACCACGTCACCGATCCTTATCTTGACGAGATCGCAGCCCCGCAACTTGCTATCGATGGCAAGATCGAACAGCGCCCGATCACGCAACCGCTTGTGCTCGTCGAGGTAGAATCGGATGGCCCAAATATCACGACGCCTGAGCGGGCGCTTTGGCCCTACATGCTGTCCAGCGTTCCATGGCCGCCGTACATGGACGGCAGGGTCAAGGTCTGAATATCCCATGACACATCTCCAGTGGCCGGAATGGCCAAATGAAGTTTATCCGGTTCAGTAAGAGAGATGTCCGCTTTCCTCGTCGAAGCATTCAGAAGTTGCCATTCCAGAATGTCGGCTAAGCGGTCACGCCCTTCGAATGTGCCATCGCTGCAACACATCCGATGCAATCGGATTTCCAACCTCATCGCGGTCCAGTTGCGCGCCTGAAGTCTGCGTACTTCCCTTTGCTTCCGAAGTCGTCCCAGAACTGTTCAATCTGACGAAATTCTGAGAGGGCAGTGGCAATCCGCGATGCAAATCGCCTATTGCCAACTCGAAAAATGTTCCCATTATGTTCCTTCAGGAGGGGCGCAACGACTGAGCCTAGATGGAACTAACACCGTGTCCCACTCCGAACGCATCATCCGCCTGAAAACCGTACTCGCCCGCACCGGGCTTTCCCGCTCCACCGTATATCGCAAGATCGCCGAAGGGACGTTCCCGCCTCAGGTGCGCATCAGCATCCACGGTGCTGGCTGGCATGAGTCATCAATCGATACCTGGATTGCCGATCCTGCGGCCTATCGATTTGTTTCGAAGCCTGTGAGCGGTGATCACGTCCTGGCGTGATCGCCGTTCAGGCCCTTGCGCTCCGCCTTGTCGAGATAGTCTGACCACCAGTGCATCATGTCCCGGCGCTGGGTGAGGTAGCGTGCCGAGTTGTAAGCGGCGCGCACCCCGCGCTGGACATGGGCGAGCTGCATTTCGATCCAGTCGGATTCGAACAGGCCGGACTCGTTGAGCACGGTGCTGGCAAGGCCGCGGAAGCCGTGGACCGTGGCCTTACCGCGCAGACCGATGCGATACATCACGTCGAGCATCCGGTTCTCACTGATCGTCCCGGTCTTGCTACTGGCGACAGGGAACAGGAACTTGCCGTACAGCTCGTTCCCCGCCTGGCGATAGGCATTGGCGGCATCGATCTCCTCAAGCAGGCGGACTGCCTGCGGTGAGAGGGGTACGATATGCTCTGTACGCATCTTCATCCTGTGGGCCGGGATCCGCCAGATCGGGTTGTCGGTGCTGAGGCCCTCGAACTCGCTCCATTCGGCAAAGCGGGTTTCTTGTGTGCGGACCATTGTGTGGATGGTCCAGCGCAGCGCTAGATGGCTCATCGGTTCGGCCTGGTCGCGGCTGAGCCCGGCAAAGAATGCCGGTAGGTCCCGCGCCTCAACCTTGGCCCGATGCTGGACTGGCGGCGGCTTCTTCATCGCCGGGCCAATGTCGCGGCTCGGATCGCTGCGGCAAAGTTCCATGGCGATCGCGAAGCGGAACACTTCACTGCAATAGTTGCGGACGCGGTGCGCCATCTCGATCGAACCGCGCGCCTCGATCTTGCGCAGCGCAGCCAGGAGCATCGGCGGATCGATCGCGGTGATCGGCTTGCTGCCAAGCGCCGGGAAGATGTCCTCGCGCAGCCGGGTTTCGACCACGCGGGCATAGCGCGGCGACCATGCGCAGCGCCGCGCCTCGATCCAATCGTTGGTAACTTCCTCGAAAGTGTTGGTAGTTGCCTCGATCAGAGCGCGCTTGGTCGCCTTGCGCACCTCGCTGGGATCGCGCCCCGCGAGAAGTTCGAGCTTCGCATCGTCACGCCATTTGCGGGCATCTGCCAGCTTTACAAGCGGATAGGGGCCTCCGGAGAGCAGCTTTTGCTTGCCCAGGAATCGGTAGGCCAGCCGCCAGTGCTTCTTTCCCTCGGGTGTGACCAGAATGAAGAGGCCGCCGCCGTCCGCCTTCTTTGTCGGACGATCTCCAGGCCTCAGGGCACGAATGGCTGTGTCGGTGAGCATGTTGGTAATTTAGCAGAGGGCGCCAAAAAGACCAACACGGTTACCAACATCCGAGCGGGCTGGGCTGGGATCGGATGAACCCAAATGAGATGAAAAATTGGCCTGAATATGCTGATATTCAGCCATTTTGTGAGAAAACTCGATTTCGGATGAGATCACCTGAAATCGGTTTTTGGTCGGGGAGACAGGATTCGAACCTGCGACCCTCTGCTCCCAAAGCAGATGCGCTACCAGGCTGCGCTACTCCCCGACCTGGGGTATCTGTCCGCTGGTGGGCCCGGCAGGACTCGAACCCGCGACCTAGCCGTTATGAGCGGCCAGCTCTAACCAACTGAGCTACAGGCCCGATGCCAGCACTGGCACGTCCGGGCGGACCGGCGCGCGTTAGCGGGTGGGGCGAGATTAGGCAAGCTCGACCGACGCCATGATGTCGCTGACGCTGGATGGAGCGCAGCCGCGCTGGTGCAGATAGGCAAAAACGCCGCGCCACCAATCATAAAGCGAGTCAAGATCCGCCTCGGTCTTGACATAGGGGGTATAGCCCGGCGCGAGCGAAGGGCTGTGAAACGAAAAGACCAACACCGGCAAACCCATATCGAGCGCGATGTCGATGCCGCGAATCGCTTCGGCAAGCGTGACGCCCTCCGGGGTGAGGGGGATGCGTTCCATCAGCCGCATTCTGGAAAGCAGGCCGCGCATCTGCGGCACGCGCCACAACCGCGGATAAAGCCAATCCCCAAGCTGGCGCAGCAGGCCGGAATAAACGGTGGTCAGGGGCAGTTCCATCAACCGGTGGTCTGTGTCGAGCCACCAGGGATACAGCGGCAGTCCGCGAAAATTGGGGCCGCCGGCAAAGCTGTAGTCAAAATTGGACCGGATCGAGCTGTCGATCGCGATCCCGCCTTCGGCAAGGATTGCCGCCGTGTTGGGGCCAACGCCATAGCGCCCGGCGCGGTAGATCAGCGGAACTGCACCAAAGTTGTCTTCAATGGTCTGGCGCAACCGGGTGAATTTTGCGCGTTCCAGGTCGCGCGGCAGATTGCCGGCAAAGCTGTTGTGTTCGGTAACGGCTTCATCGTGCGGCGGGCTGACCCAGGGGTGAAGCTGCACGCCGATTTCGGCGCGGCCCGCGGCCAGCGGTTCGCGCAGGATGTCGGCGGCACCGGGCGATGTGGCGATCGGATAGTCAACCAGATAGATCGGGCAGACGCCCGCACCTTCGCAAAACTCCTGAAACCGGGCCAGACGGGCAATGGTATGGACGGTATGGCCTGATCGTTCGATCGGCTTGGTCCAGTCAAATTCCTCCTCAGTATCAACGGTGAGGATGAAACGCGGGGCCAAGCCCGGCGTGAAGCGAACAATCCGGTCAGGCCCGGGGGCCTCGGTGATGCGGATATCCGCCAAGACTTGCAGTTTCCCTTGTTGGTGTGCCGTGGTCGTGGCTGCCGGGGTCAATCACCCGTGCTGCCTGCGGATGTATGGCTATGGTCCGGCGCACCCTGGGTCAACCCCGGAAGGGTCAATCGCAGACGATCGCCCTTGTGAACCAGAGCGCCACCGGCTGCCCTGATCTCTGCCGCAACCAACCGCAAGGCAAAGCCAAGGCCGAACACCCCGGCGGAAATGACCTGCGGCACGGCACCGGCCGCCGCCTGGAAAAGTTCTTCTTCACTGCGGGTGGCCAGCGTGGCGGGCAACGCAACGTCAATTCGCACCAGCCCCCGCTTGCTTTGCAGCTTGAGGCGCAGGATTTCACCCGGTGCGGATACCCCCGCCAGCGTTGCCAGCAAGCGCCAGACGATCCGTTCCACCTCTATCCGCGCAAGCCCCACCGGGGGCAGGCTGTCATCAGACTTGAGCGCGAACCCGCTGCCACGCTGGCGGGTGTGCGCCGCCAGCTGGGCGATGGTCGAATTTACCACTTCGCCCAGATCGGTCTCACCCGGCTCCAGATCGATTGCATGACTTTCCAGCTTGGCCAGTCGCTCCAGTTCCCCGAAGGCGGCCAGCATCCGGGCGGCATCGCCGGCAATCGAGGCGGCGAGCGCGCGGTATTCGTGCGGTGTGGGGCCGAAAAGCTGCTGCTGAATAACCTCGGCAAAGCCCTGAATCGCATTTACCGGGGTGCGCAGCTCATGCAGCATCTGGCGGATCCGGTCTGATTGGCTTTCCGGCTGGATTGCGGCCTCCGCCGGAGCCGTGACGGACGGCTCGCCGAAGCGGCGCATCCGCCCGCGCCAGCCGAGATGACGGCCGCCAAGCGGATCGAACCACGGTGCAGCATCGATCTGCCATGATCCGGTGATTCCCGGGGCTCCTTCCAACGTGGCTGCAATCGCCACCAGTGGCTGACGGCGACGCAGCGCCTCGCCCAGTGAGCCGGGCGTATCGGTGTTGATTCCGGCCAGCGCCAGACCCACGATCATCGGGGCCACGCCAGGGTCGGTCCAGACGATCCGGCCGGCGGCATCGGTCGCAAAGTTGAATGCCTTTAGCGCGCAGGGTGCCGGGAACAGGTGATCTTCATCCAGCGGCAGCCGCGGCGCATCGACCATGGGCTGATGGTCAATCACCCGGCGGGCGCGGCGATAGGCCTCGATCCGGCGGACCAGGGCACCAATGCCATCCCCGGCGGTTGGCGGAGGGGACTGGGAAGGGAGTATGTCAGGGTCAGCGGGGGCGGACCCGGCCATTGCCGGCTGCGTATCATCTGCCGCCGTGCTGGCCGGCGCAGCCACGTGGGGTTGGGCACCGGGAAAAGATTCACCCGTGGTTGCCTCCGCTTGCACCTGGGTGGCGACAGGCAAGCCGCGCTCAACAATGCCGAGGCGCGCCAACTGCAATTCCACGGCCCGCCCCAGATCGTGCCGGCGGCGAACGTGGCCGCGGGTGATGATCGGCAGCGCCGGAATCAGGTCAAGCCATTGGTTTTCATTGAGTTCAGCGCGGTCAAGCGCCGCTCCGGCCACCAGTGAATCGTCCTGGGCAAGGCTGGCCACCAACCGCGGGGAGCGCAGCCGCAAGCCATCATCGCGCACCATGGCGGCGCGTTCCTGCGCGGGAATGGTCACGGCCAGTTCCCCCAACCGGGCAAAGGCGCTGTCAATCTGTTCGCCGCGCGTTTCGCTGGGCACGGTTCCCAGCAGATCAAGCAGTTGCCGGTATTGAATGCGACGCACCGCCGGACCGTCCGCCCGCAGGCGCAGCACGGTTCCAAGACGGTCATCGAAATGCATTGAAGCTCCACTTCAAACGGGGTGATGCCTTATCAGGCGCGGGCATCGCCTGTCGCTGCTTTATCAGACTTGTCCCCAGCCTGAAGGGGCAGCAATTGATGCGTTGCAAAGCGGGACGATTGCGATATGAAACAATAATATTATCTGTGGGTCGGGGTCGGCCTGCGATTATTGCGACCTGCGATTATTGCGAAATGTGTGCTGACGCAGCAAGGGACACCTTGCCTCTGTTGGGGCCGCTGCGAAGGGATGGGGTGCATGGCTAATCTGGATTCGATTGACCGTCGGCTGCTCGCCGAACTGCAGGATGAAGGACGCGTGACCAATGTGGAACTGGCCAACCGGGTTGGCCTGACCGCGCCGCCATGCCTGCGCCGGGTGCGCGCCCTGGAAGAATCGGGGGTGGTTCGCGGTTATCATGCAGATCTGGACGCATCGAAGCTGGGCTTTGCCATAACCGTGTTCGCCATGGTCAGCCTAAAGAGCCAGGCCGAGGATTCGTTGCGGCAGTTCGAAGATGCGATGAAGGATCTTCCCGAGGTGCGCGAATGCCATATGCTGAATGGCGAGATTGATTTCATCCTGAAGATCGTCAGCCGGGATCTGCAAAGCTTTCAGGAATTCCTGACCAGCAAGCTTACGCCTGCGCCCAATGTCGCCAGCGTCAAGACCAGCCTGACGATCCGTACCGCCAAGCAATTGCCCGGGGTGCCGCTGGAATAGGCCGGCGCGCGGAGGGCCGATTGATGACTGTGCGGGAAGGCGATGCCGCCGCCCTGAAAAGCGCCGTTGCCAAGGCGGGCTGGCGCATTCTGCCGCTACTCGCCATCGGTTACCTGGTTGCCTATATGGACCGGGTCAACGTCAGCTTCGCCTCAACCCAGATGAATGTCGATCTGGGCTTTTCAGCGACGGTCTATGGCTTTGGGGCGGGGCTGTTCTATCTGGCCTATTCGCTGGTAGAGGTGCCTTCCAACATCCTGCTGATGCGCTTTGGCGCGCGGCGCTGGCTGGCGCGGATCATGATCATGTGGGGGCTGCTGGCCGCCGCGATGATGTTTGTGCGCACCCCGCTGGAATTTTACACCCTGCGCTTTCTGCTGGGGCTGGCGGAGGCAGGATTTTTCCCAGGCGTGATCTTCTACCTGTCGACATGGTTTCCCGAACGGCAGCGGGGCAAGGCGGTGGGGTTGTTCTATCTGGCCAATCCGCTGGCGGTGGCGGTGATGGGGGTAATTTCCAAGCCGCTGCTGGCGCTTGACGGCCATGCCGATCTGCGCGGCTGGCAGTGGCTGTTCCTGATTGAGGGGTTGCCGGCGGTGGTGATCGGGCTGGGGGTGTTGCTGTGGCTGCCCGAAACGCCGCAGCGCGCACCGTGGCTGACGGATGGAGAGCGCCAGGCCCTTACCACCGCGTTGGCCGAACACCCCCAGCAGCGCGAAAATCACGGCGGCCATGCGATGCTGGCAATCCTGTCGGACCGGCGCGTCCTGCTGCTGGCGCTGATCTATTCGCTGACCCTGTCGGCGGGCACAACCTTCATCCTTTCCGGCCCGGCGATCCTGATGGAGGCTACCGGATGGGGGCTGGGCGCGGTGGGATCGCTGATCAGCGCGGGCGGGCTGGCCGCGGCCGCGCTGATGCTTATCGCCGGCTATGTCACGGACCGGCGGGGCGAACGCTATTCCGTGCTGCTGATCGCGCTGGTGATCGATACGCTGGGTTACCTGCTGATCGCACTGGCCCCATCGGCGGGGATGGTGGCGGCAGGGGTGATTCTCAGCCAGATCGGGCGCGGAGCCCATTCCACCGCGCAGGTTGCGCTGTGGGCGGACGTGCTCAAGGACCGGCGGCTGGCAATCGGGGCCGCCGCCATTTCGACCGTGGCCAATCTTTCAACCTTCCTGCTACCCTTCGCCTTTGGCGCCGCCAAGGACGCGACTGGCAGTTACAGTGCAGGGCTGTGGGCCTTGCCGGTGCTGCACATCCTGGCCCTGATCGCGGCTGTGGTGCTTTACCGGACTTCGCGAGGGCGGCTGGCGAGCCAGGCCTGAATCCAAACGCAGGAATGGCGCATCAAACCATGTGGGCAAGGGGCTTACGCCTTTTGCTTGGCCAGCCAATCCTCCAGCCACTTGATCGTATAATCGCCGTGGATGAAATCAGGTTCGGTCATCAGCGCCTGATGCAGCGGGATGCTGGTTTTGACCCCGCCGATTACCATTTCTTCCAGCGCACGCTTCAGGCGCATGATGCAGCCTTCGCGGGTGCGGCCCTTGACGATCAGCTTGGCGATCATCGAATCGTAATAGGGCGGAATCCGGTAACCGGCGTAAAGCCCTGAATCGACCCGCACGTTCATGCCCCCGGCGGCGTGATAGCTGCTCACCGTGCCGGGCGAAGGGGTGAAGGTCCAGGGATCCTCGGCGTTGATCCGGCATTCGATCGAATGGCCGGAAAACTCGATGTCCTCCTGCGCCACCGACAGCGGCTTGCCATCGGCCACGCGGATCTGTTCGCGCACCAGATCGA
>JAFEEX010000070.1 GCA_018240895.1 Pseudomonadota bacterium
GGGCGGCGGCACCGCCGGGCACAATGGCCTGCGATCAATCGATCAGCATCTTGGCCCTGATTTCCGCCGTATCCGCCTGGGCATCGGTCACCCCGGACACAAGGACCGCGTTACCGGCTACGTGCTCGGCAATTTCGCCAAGGCCGGGATTGATGATTTGGCCGATATGCTGGGCAGCGTTGCCGGCGAAGCCGATTGGCTGGCCAAAAATGACGATACCCGTTTTATGAACGACGTGGCCTTGCGCCAGCAGGATTGATCCGGTGCGGCGGGTTCTGGTGATCGGCTCCCCCGGCGCAGGAAAGTCCGTATGGGCACGAGCCCTGAGCGATCGGACCGGCCTGCCGATCCACCACCTTGATCAGATGCACTGGCTTTCGGGCTGGCGCGAACGTGATCCCGCCGACGAACGCCGGCTTTTGAACGAAGTGCTGGCGCAGCCCGCGTGGATCATCGATGGCAACTATGGATCGACGCTGCCGCTGCGGATCGCCCGGGCCGATACCGTGGTGTGGCTCGACTATCCCGCCGTGCTGTGCCTTGGCCGGGTGATCAAACGCTGGTGGCAGTTCAGGGGCATGACCCGCGCCGACATGACGGAGGATTGCAACGAGCGGCTATCCCCCGCCTTTCTGCTTTACGTTGCACGGTTCAGGCGGGCGTGGCGCAGTCGCAACCATGCAGCCCTGGCCAACTTTTCCGGCACGATCATAACGCTTCACGGCCCGGATCAGGCTGATCGCTGGATTGAATCCCTGCCATTGCCCGGTGCCACTCGCCAAAGCTGATCGAAGGCACTATGGGCGCGGCTTGCCCCCCGATTGGAGTGAATGATGGGATTTCGTTGCGGTATCGTCGGCCTGCCTAATGTCGGCAAGTCGACCCTNNCTGTTCAATGCGCTGACCGAAACGCAGGCGGCGCAGGCGGCGAACTATCCCTTCTGCACGATTGAACCGAACGTCGGCAATGTCGGCGTGCCCGATCCTCGGCTGGACAAGCTGGCGGCGATTGCCGGCAGCCAGAAGATCATCCCTACGCAGTTGGGTTTCGTTGACATCGCCGGGCTGGTCCGCGGTGCCAGCAAGGGTGAAGGTCTGGGCAACCAGTTTCTGGGTAACATCCGCGAAGTTGACGCGATCGTCCATGTTCTGCGCTGTTTTGAAAATGACGATATCCAGCACGTCGACAACAAGGTCGATCCGATATCGGATGCCGAAACGGTTGAAACGGAACTGATGCTGTCAGATCTGGAAAGCTTGGAAAAGCGCGTTCCCGCCGCCCAGAAAAAAGCGGCGCAGGGCGACAAGGAAGCCAAGCTGATCGCCGGCGTGCTGGGCCGCGCGCTTGACCTGCTGCGCGAAGGCAAACCGGCCCGGCTGGCCCGCCCCGATGACGAGGAAGAGCGCCGCGTGTTCGATCAGGCGCAATTGCTGACTGCCAAGCCGGTGCTTTACGTTTGCAACGTCGAAGAAGCCGCCGCCGCCGCTGGCAATGCCTTTTCCGCCCGGGTGTTTGACAAGGCCAAGGCCGAAGGGGCCAATGCCGTGATCGTTTCCGCCGCGATCGAAAGCGAACTGGTTGGCATGGAGCCGGACGAGCGGCTAATTTTCCTTGAGGAGATGGGCCTGCATGAAACCGGCCTCGCCCGGGTGATCCGCTCTGGCTACGATCTGCTCCACCTGATCACCTTCTTCACCGTCGGCCCCAAGGAAGCCCGCGCCTGGACCGTTCATCAGGGTGCCAAGGCGCCCGAGGCGGCGGGCGAAATCCATTCCGATATGCAGCGCGGCTTCATCCGCGCCGAAACGATCGCCTATGACGATTACATCAATCTGGGCGGCGAAACCGCCGCCAAGGACGCCGGCAAGCTACGCCAGGAAGGCAAGGACTACGTCATCCACGACGGCGACGTGCTGCACTTCAAGTTCAATGTCTGAACCTGTGTCGCGTTGATAGATTTGCTGGGCGAATGAACGCTCTTGGGCAGGTTCGTTTCCAGGACCAACCGGCGACAGTGGTGGGACAGCGGACTGGCTGAAGTTAGTTCTTGGCCACGCAGCGATACACCTCATTCAATTCCAGAGCCTCCCGTCCTCTTCGGATCGGTTCGGCCTTGTTGAGCTCAAACATTCCTTCCGAAACTGCCACGCCGCGTCCTTTGCAGTTCTTGCGAGCGGTGGAAATCAAGGCGAGTTGTGCGTTCGCGTGTCCGGCGGCGCTCTTGTCGTCGTAGACAACTCGCACACGGAATCTCGCGTCGTCTATGGGAATCACCTGAGGGCCAACGGCTGCGAGGATCAGAAGTGCGCTGGCGAGCGAATAGGGCATGGCTTAGTGATACGATCCGGTCAACACGTCCGCAATGGTCAAGCCTTACACCTCAAACGCGGCGATGATCGGGCACGGTCCCGGTCCGCCGGCGGCGCATTCCTGCGCCAGTTCGGCCAGCCATTTCCGCGCGGCCTGCAATTCGGTGATCTGCGCATCCAGCTTGGCAATCCGCGCCCTGGCCAGGCTGCGCACTTCGGGACGGGTGCGTTCCGGCGCAACCAGCCCGGAAATCTCATCGAGGGAAAAGCCCGCCCGCTGGGCCGAACGGATGAAGCGCAGCCGCCGCAGATCCTCATCCGAATAATGCCGCCGCCCGCCTTCGCGTCGCCCGCTGCCGTGGGCACTTCCAGGTCGCGGATCGGTCAGCAATCCCCGGCGCTGATAATAGCGCACGGTTTCCACCCCCACACCGCCGCCGCGGGCAAATTCCGAAATCGTCAGTGCCATGCTTGACTCCGTACCATGGTACGGAAGCTATAAGCCGATTCGCCATGACAAACCAAGCATCACAAACCCGTTCCGCAGTCCTTTACCGCATGATGATGGACAAGCACATCTGCCCTTACGGCCTGAAGGCGCTGCATCTGCTGCGCAGCAAGGGCTATACGGTTGATGACCGCTGGCTGACCACCCGCGAGCAGACCGATGCCTTCAAGGCGGAGCACGGGGTAAAAACCACCCCGCAAACCTTCATCGATGGCAGGCGCATCGGCGGCCATGATGATCTGCGCCGCCATTTTGGACTTCCCCTGCCCGATCCTGATGCGGTCAGTTATGTTCCCGTCCTGGCCGTCTTCGCGGCGGCGGGCGCGCTGGCGATGGCGGCAAGCCAGGCCGCGTTCGGCACGCCGCTGACCCTGCGCGCGGCGGAATGGTTCGTGTCCTTCGCCATGGTCATCCTCGCCATGCTCAAACTTCAGGATATTGATCGCTTCGCCACGATGTTCCTGGGGTATGATCTGCTGGCCCGGCGCTGGGTGCCCTATGCCCGGGCCTATCCCTTTCTGGAATTTGCCGCCGGCACCCTGATGGCCGCGCGCGCGCTCGACTGGATTTCGATCCCGGTCGCCCTGTTCATCGGGTCAATCGGGGCTGTGTCGGTGTTCTATGCGGTTTATGTCCAGAAGCGTGACATCAAATGCGCCTGCGTTGGTGGCAGCAGCCGGGTGCCGCTGGGCTTCGTATCGCTCAGCGAAAACCTGGCGATGATCGCAATGGCGCTGTGGATGCTCGCCCGTCCGATGTGAACGATTTGCTGCATGGACGCACCGCCCATGCAGCGTTAGGAAAGCCAATCATGTTTCGCCGCCTGCTTATGACCTTGCTGATCGCTTGCCTTGCGGTTCCGGCCATGGCCATGCCGGGCATGAACCACGCGGCACAGCGGGCATCCAGCCCCATGGCCGGATCGTGCCACGAAATGCAGCGGCACGCGCCAGGCAAGGCTCCCCCTGTGCACGAGCAGCACCAATGCATTGGCTGCGTTCCCGCACCCGCGCCGGCTGCACAGGTGGAGGGGCCATGCGAAGTGCGCGGCGTTGTTGCCCTGGCCATACAGCCCCAGCCATTGGCGGGGGGATTTCGCACGCCCGAAACGCCGCCGCCCCGCACCTGACTGTTCCAGGCTGCCCGCCATTGCGGGCGCTTTCCCCGAACAATCAGGAACATTGACATGAAACTCGCTTCTTCGCTGCTGCTTGCCAGCAGTCTTACGCTGTCCGCCCCTGCGCTCGCCCAGGATCATTCCGGCCACGATATGCAGGCAATGCCCGGGATGGATATGCCCGCGCCTTCCCCCACGCCGGCCCCAGCGCCGGAACCAAAACCAGCCCCGCCGCCGATGGGAAAAATGGATCACGCCGGTCACGATATGGCCGGGATGGACCATTCAAGCCATGGAGATCAGGCCGCTCCCGCGCCGTTCGCCGACGGATCAGGCACCGCACGCCTTCCCGGCAGCGAGGGGGAGATGCGCGGCCTTCACCTGATGGCCGGCGACTGGATGCTGATGGCGCACGGCAGCGCCTCTTTCCAATACACCGATCACAAAGGCCCGCGTGGCGATGACATGGTTTATGTAACCTCCATGGCGATGCTGATGGCGGAGCGCGATACCGGTTGGGGCAAGGTGCAGTTCAAATCGATGTTCAGCCTTGAACCGGCAATGTCGGCGCGGGGCTATCCCAATCTGTTCGCCACGGGTGAAACCGCGGGCGGGCTGCCGCTGGTCGATCGCCAACATCCGCATGACCTGTTCATGGAACTGGCCACGCGGATCGACGTAAACGCCGGATCGGGCAGCCTGTTCCTTTATGGCGGGCCGGTTGGTGAACCGGCGCTGGGGCCATCGGCGTTCATGCACCGGGGGTCGGCTGCCTACAATCCCGAACCGCCGATCACTCACCACTGGTTCGATTCCACCCACATCACCTATGGCGTGATAACTGCGGGCTATTCGGCGCGAACATGGCAGATTGAAACCAGCGCCTTTCGCGGGGCCGAGCCGGACGAGCGGCGCTGGAACATCGAAGCCCCCAAACTGGATAGCTGGTCGGTCCGCGCCACCCTGAACCCCTCACCAACCTGGGCATTGCAGGCAAGTTACGGCCAGATCAAGCAACCGGAAGCAACCCATCCGGGCGAAGATGAGAACCGCTTCACGGCATCGGCGCATTATGGCAACGGCAGCCTGAACGCGATGCTGGCCTTCAGCGCCAAGAAACGCGTTTCCGGCGATACGCTGACCGCCTGGCTGGGCGAGGCGAACTGGAACGTCGATCAGCACAACACCTTGTTCGGCCGCGTGGAAAACGTCGCCAATGACGAGCTTTTCCCCGACCACACCAATCCGCTGCATGACGTGAAGTTTCGCGTCACCAAGTTCCAGGCGGGCTATGCCCGGCGCATCCCGCTTGGCCCGGTGAAACTGGCGCTGGGCGGCAGCGTAAGCGCCTATGCCAAGCCCGCAGCGCTTGACGCGGCCTATGGCCGGAACCCATGGGGCTACACGCTGTTTGCAAAGCTGATCCTGGGGAATTGATGCATGAGTGATGAAGGGCTGCTCTATTTCGAGGATATCGAGGTTGGCTCCACCGCGCATTTTGGCAGCTATGCCGTAACGCGCGAGGAGGTGATCGACTTTGCATCAAAGTATGATCCCCAGCCCTTCCACCTTTCTGACGAGGCGGCGGCGCAGACTCATTTCGGGCGGCTTTCGGCCAGCGGCTGGCACACCTGCGCGATGGTGATGCGGATGCTGGTCGATAATATAACCGAGCGCAGGCAAGCCGGGCTTGGCTCTCCTGGCCTGAACGAATTGCGCTGGCTGAAGCCGGTCTATCCCGGTGACACCTTGCGTGTCGAAACCGAGATCCTATCCAAGCGGCAAAGCCGGTCACGCCCGGAAATGGGCAGCTTCGAATCCGCGGTGCGGGCTTACAATCAGGATGATGCGCTGGTCTGCACCATGACGTCGATCGGCCTGATCCGGGTGCGCGGCAGCTAACGCCGCCCGAACAGCTTTTCGATATCACCATGCGCCAGCTTCACCCAGGTGGGGCGGCCATGGTTGCATTGGCCCGAACGCGGCGTGCGCTCCATTTCGCGCAGCAGGGCGTTCATTTCAGCCACTGACAGAGTGCGACCGGCGCGGACGCTGCCGTGGCAGGCCATTGTCGCAAGCACATGGTCAAGCCGCTCCCCCAGCAGAAGCGCGTCGCCGTTCTGGGCCAGATCGTCAGCCACGTCGCGGATCAGGGCCTGAACGTCACCCTTGCCGAGCGCCCCCGGAACCGCACGAACCAACATGGCGGCGGGGCCAAAGCGTTCCAGCGCAAGGCCGAACTGCGCCAGTTGCGGTGCCGCTGCTTCAATCCGGTCGCAATCGGGCTCGTCCAGTTCGACCACCTCGGGGATCAGCAAGGCCTGTGCGGCGCTGACGGCTTGCTGCGCGCCAGCAGCCTTGAGCCGCTCAAGCACAAGCCGTTCATGCGCGGCGTGCTGATCAACGATCACCAGCCCGTCTTCCGCTTCGGCGACGATATAGGTCTGGGCGACTTGCCCCCGCGCCACACCAAGCGGGAACTGCTCCGCCGGTTCCGCCTCTGCTTCGGCAGGCTCTGCCTTTGCCTCCGGGGTCAGGATCGCCTGTTCATAGCCGCGCCAGGTCCGCGATGCCTCTCGCACGCCGGACGAGGCGAATTCCCGCGCAAACAGCGAACCCAGAGATGGGGCGGCTTCTTGCACCCGCGCGATCGGTTCGGCCTGCCAGTTGCCCATCGCCGAGGCTGCGGGGGCCTGAGCCGAACGCTGCCCCGCGCTTTCGAGCGCGTGGCGCAGCCCTGAAACGATGAATCCCCGGACAAAGGCAGGATCGCGGAACCGCACTTCTGTCTTGGCCGGATGGACGTTAACGTCCACCTCCTCTGGCGGAACCTCAAGAAACAGGGCGAGCACCGCATGGCGATCACGCGCCAGCATATCGGAATAGGCCCCGCGCACCGCGCCAACCAGCAGCCGGTCCTTCACCGGGCGGCCGTTGACGAACAGGTACTGATGATCGGCCACCCCGCGGTTGAAGGTGGGCAGCCCGGCAACCCCGGTCAGCCGTGCCGGCCCGCGTTCCAGATCGATCGTCACGCCGTCATCGGCCAGTTCACGGGCAACGATCCGGGCTACCCGCGCCGCCAGCGTTTCATCCGGTTGCACCGCCAGAACGCGGCGGCCATCGTGTTCCACGGTAAAGCCAATCTCTGGCCGCGCCATGGCCAGCCGGCGCACCACATCAATGCTGGTGGCATATTCGCTGCGGCCCGATCGGAGAAATTTGCGCCGCGCCGGAACCCGGGCGAAAAGCTGCTCCATCCGGATCCGCGTACCAGGCGGCAGGGCTGCCGGGCCTTCATCAGTCACACTGCCGTGATCGACCGTGCGCCGCCAACCCTCACCCTGCCACCCCTCACCCTGCCCGCGCGGACGGCTTTCAATCGTCAGGCGGGCAACGCTGGCGATTGACGGCAAGGCTTCACCCCGAAAGCCCAGGGTAGAAACCAGTTCGATATGTTCATCCGGCAGCTTTGACGTGGCATGGCGTTCAAGCGCCAGGGCGATCTCGTCCGCGGTCATGCCGCAGCCATCGTCAGTCACCTCAATTCCGTTCAGGCCACCATCGCTTAGCCGCACGGCGATGTTCCGCGCGCCGGCGTCAATCGCGTTTTCGATCAATTCCTTGAGCGCGGAAGCGGGGCGTTCCACCACCTCTCCCGCAGCGATACGGTTGACGAGCGTTTCGGGCAGGCGGCGGATCACGGGCATGGCCTGCCAAGGGTAGCGACGAAGCGCCACAAATTCGAGATCAGGTGATCCGTTTTCCGGAACCTTTCGAACAATTTTTTGGCCTTTGATCAAGGCTTGCGCTAAGTGACCCGCTTCCACGCCCACAGCCGGCATACCATTGGCGCGATTCCTGCGCCAAATGGCCGGAAAACCTATGGATTTTTCAATGGCTTCGTTCTTTTCGCGATTCTTCAAATTCGGTGCACAGAACATGGCGATCGACCTTGGTACGGCGAACACCCTGGTCTATGTTCAGGATCGCGGGATTGTTCTGAACGAACCTTCGGTGGTCGCGATCGAAACGATCAACGGGATCAAGCGGGTCAAGGCCGTCGGCGATGACGCCAAGATGATGATGGGCAAGACCCCTGACAGCATCGAAGCGATCCGCCCGCTGCGCGACGGGGTGATCGCCGACATCGAAATCGCCGAAGAAATGATCAAGCACTTCATCCGCAAGGTCCACGGCAAGCGCACTTTCATGCCGCTGCCCGAAATCGTCATCTGCGTGCCGTCTGGCTCAACCTCGGTCGAGCGCCGCGCGATCCGCGATGCGGCCAGCAACGCCGGGGCCAGTTCGGTGTTCCTGATCCTTGAACCCATGGCCGCCGCAATCGGCGCCGATATGCCGGTTACCGAACCGGTCGGATCAATGGTGGTGGATATCGGCGGCGGCACCACCGAAGTCGCGGTGCTGTCCTTGCGCGGTCTGGCCTATACCACTTCGGTCCGGGTCGGCGGGGACAAGATGGACGAAGCCATCGTCTCTTACGTGCGCCGGCACCACAACCTGCTGATCGGGGAAGCCACGGCGGAACGGATCAAGAAGGATTATGGCTGCGCCACGGTTCCCGCAGACGGCATTGGCGAGACAATCCACCTGAAGGGCCGCGATCTGGTCAACGGCGTGCCCAAGGAAATTACCATCACCCAGGCCAACATCGCCGAGGCACTGTCCGAACCGATTGGCGCGATTGTGGAAGGCGTGCGGATCGCGCTGGAAAACACCGCGCCGGAACTGGCGGCGGACATTGTCGATCAGGGCATTGTGCTGACCGGCGGCGGGGCGCTGATCCATGGGCTTGACGAATATCTGCGTGAAGAAACCGGGCTGCCGGTTTCAATCGCGGAAGATCCGCTTTCCTGCGTCGCGCTTGGTACGGGCCGTGCTATGGAAGATCCGGTCTATCGCGGCGTTTTGATGACCGCGTGATCCAGGTTTGCCTGCCGGTCGTGGCGGGTTGAAGGAGTTTGCAGGCATGACGCCGCCCGGCAACCGGCGTCCGGGATATTCCCGCAGGGCGCAGTACGGAACATTTTTTGGCTATGTCGTCGCCGTGATTGGCGCGGGGCTTGGTGTGCTTTTGCTGGTGGTATCCACGAGCAACGCGGCGGCCTTTGCCGGTCTGCGCGCCACGGCAAGCGATGCGGTTGCGCCGGCGGGCCGCGTTTCAGCCAGCGCGCGCAGCGGCACCCAGTCCTTCATGGCAGTGGTTGCCGGCTATTTCACCGCCGGCTTTCGCACCGCCCGGCTGGAGCGCGAGGTACAGGCAACCCGCGTCAAACTGGTGGAGGCAGAAGCGCTGAAGGGTGAGAATGACCGGCTGAAAGCGTTGCTGGGCATTACTGACAGCAATGCCAGACCAATCGTCACCACCCGCCTGATCGGATCTTCATCGGCCAGCACCCGGCGTTATGCCACGCTTGGCGCCGGGGCCAATCAGGGCGTTCAGGTTGGAATGCCGGTGCGCTCCCAACTCGGTCTGGTCGGGCGCGTGCTTGAGGTGGGGCGCGCCTCATCACGCATCCTGCTGATCACCGATACCGAAAGCGTCGTCCCGGTTCGTCGCGCGAGCGACGGGATGCCGGCCTTCGCCACGGGCCACGGTGACGGATCGCTGCAAATCCGCCTGATCAACCTGGGAATCAACCCGCTGAAAAAGGGCGATGCCTTTGTCACGTCCGGTTCGGGCGGGCTGTACCGCCCCGGCGTCGCCATCGCCGTGGTCAGCGAGGTAACGCATGACGGCGCGATCGCCCGACCGCTTAGCGATCCCGGCAGCACGGAATTCGTCACGGTGGATCCCCTGTGGGAGCCCTCGCTCAACGAGCTGCCCGAGCAGCCGGTTGCCGTACCGGCTGGCCGACGTTGATGCCGGCACCGCTTCCCCGACAATTGCAGAACTTTGGCAAGCCGCGAATCAATCGCGCGCCATCGCCGGTATTTGCCATGGTCGCCCCTTGGGCGCTCGTGATGCTGGGCAGCCTCAGCATATTGCTGCCACTGGTGGCATCGGCCCCGGTCGTGCCGCCCTTCGGCTTTCTGCTGCTGATCGGCTGGCAACAATTGCGCCCCGGGCTGTTTCCGGTCTGGGCCGGCCTGCCGCTGGGTATGTTCGATGATATGTTCAGCGGGCAACCGTTTGGCTCGGCCGTGCTGCTGTGGTCCGTCACCATGGTCGGACTTGACGTGGTGGAAGCGCGCTTTCCCTGGCGCGGGTTCTGGTTCAACTGGCTGGTCAGCGCCGGGATCATCGCCGCCTATCTGATTCTCTCGCTGGCAATCGCCAATCTGGGCGGAGGGAAGGCAGCGCTGCATATCCTGATACCGCAACTCGTGGTGTCGATCCTGACCTATCCCCTGGCCGCGCGCGTGGTCGGCCTGTTTGACCGGTTCCGCCTGATCCCCGTGCGGGAGGTGTGATGTTTGGAGAGCCGCGCCACGTCAGCACCGCCACCCTGCGCAACAGTTTTGAGCGGCGCTCTGTCCTGATTGGCGGGCTGCAGGTTGGCGTCGGCGTGCTGCTTGCGGTGCGGATGGGCTGGATCGGCGTGGTCCAGAACGCCAAATACGCCACGGCATCGGAAAGCAACCGCGTCAACCTGACGCTGATCCCGCCCCGCCGGGGGCTGATCCTTGATCGCAACAACATTCCGCTGGCCGCCAACCGGGCGGACTACCGCGTTGATGTAATCCCGGAACGGGTCGCAGATACTGACAAGACCCTGGCCGAGCTTGGCCAGTTGCTTAACCTTGGCCCCGACGCTCTGCAGGATCTGCAGGACAAGATGGACAAGGCCCGCGGGGCGCAGCCGGTGGAAGTGGCGTCTGGCCTCGACTGGGATCACTTCGCCGCGGTCAGCGTGCGCCTGCCCGATATGCCCGGGGTGATCGCGCAGCGCGGCTTTTCGCGCTGGTATGAAACCGGGCCGTCAGTGGGCCACCTGATCGGCTATGTCGGCCCGGCATCGGCCGCCGACTATGAAAAGGAACGCAATCCGCTGCTGATCACGCCGGGCTTCAAGATCGGCAAGGACGGGATGGAAAAGCATTTCGAGGCGATGCTGCGCGGCACCCCCGGCGCCCGCCGCGCCGAAGTGACTGCAAGCGGCCGGATCGTGCGCGATCTTGAAATGCGTGAGGACGTACCCGGCAAGACCCTGAAGCTGACGGTCAACGCCCAGCTTCAGGACTATGCGGCGCGGCGGATCGGGCTTGAATCCGCGGCAGTTGTGGTGGTCGATTGCCTGACGGGCGATATCCTCGCCCTGGTTTCCATGCCCAGTTACGATCCCAATACCTTTTCCGATGGAATCGGCCGGATCGAATGGAAAATGCTCAACGAGGATGATCACATCCCGCTGCTCAACAAGGCGGTGCGCGGTCTTTACCCCCCCGGATCGACCATGAAGCCCATGGCGACGCTGGCGTTGCAGCAGCACGGCGTATCCCCGGACGAGCGGGTAAATTGCCCGGGCGGATACCGGCTGGGCAACCGCTTTTTCCGCTGTGATGCGGTTCACGGCTCGGTCGATATGCGCACCGCGATTGAGCGGAGCTGCAACACCTATTTCTGGTCGATGGCGCACCGCGTTGGCTATGATGCAATCGCGCCGGTCGCCCGCCTGCTGGGGCTGGGACAGGAATTCGATCTACCCGGCACGGCCCAGCGCTATGGCACCATTCCCGATCCCGCGTGGAAGATGCGCCGGTACAAGCAGCAATGGTCAGCGGCGGATTCGCTCAACGCCTCGATCGGGCAAGGCTATGTCTCGGTTTCGCCCCTGCAGCTTGCGGTGATGACATCGCGCATTGCCTCGGGAAAGGATCTGCAACCAGCTATCATCTTCGATCAGCAACGGGCAGCCACAAGCCCCCTGCCCTTCAGCGCCGATCAGCTTGCCGTCGCGCATGACGGGATGTTCCGCGTGGTCAATGGCTCGGGCACCGCCACCGCCAGCAGACTTCAGGTCGGCAATATCAAGATGGCGGGCAAAACCGGCACCGCCCAGGTCCGCCGCCTGATCAGCCGCGGCCATGTGGGCGACTGGAAATCGCGCGATCACTCGTTGTTTATCTGCTACGCGCCAACCGATGCGCCGCGGTACGCAATGTCCGTCGTGGTCGAACACGGTACTTTCGGCGCCAGAGCTGCCGCACCAATCGCGCGGGATGTGATGACCTTCCTGTTTGATCCGGCCAAGGCGCTTGATACGCTGCACGCATTGGAAAAGCAGTGGGGCGGCACGCCAAGCGAGCGGATGCAGGCCAAGTACCGCGCCTTTGCCGCCCAATATGGCGCCAGCGCCCCCAAGGTCGGCAACGATGCCGCCGTGGCCGAAGCCATCACCGCGGCCGACAGCAGCGAGGCGGCGGTTGATACCACCACCGTCACTTCGGAGGCTGAACACGGCAATGACACTGCACCGTCACCCAGCCCAAGCCCATCGGCAACGCCCGTCGCTCCTGCACCTGCCACCACCCCTGCCCCCTCTCCGACGATCGCGGCAAGCCCCAGCCCGACGGTGACCCCCTGATGGCGCGCAGCCTTGTTCCCGCAGCCATCGCCAGCGAGCCCTGGGGGCTGATCCTGCCGCTGTTCGTGCTCAACACCTTTGGGTCGGTCGTGCTCTATTCGGCCGCCGGCGGCCATATGCGACCCTGGGCGCTGCTGCACGAAATCCACTTCCTGGTCTTCCTGCTGATGGCCTTCGGCATTTCACGGCTGTCACAGGATTTTTTCAAGGTGATGGCCTTCCCGATCTATGGCGTGATCGTCGCCTTGTTGGTCCTGGTCGAACTGGTCGGCGCGGTCAAAGGGGGCAGCCAGCGGTGGCTTGACCTCAAATTCATGCAATTGCAGCCATCGGAACTGATGAAACCGGCCATTGTCCTGGCGCTCGCCCGGTTTTTTGACATGATGCCACCGGGCATGACGCGCACCTGGCGGGTTCTGGTTCCCCTTGCCGGGATTGTCGGCCTGCCGGCGCTGCTGGTGATGATGCAGCCGGATCTGGGAACCGGGCTGGCGATCACCGTCGGTGCCGCTGTGGTGATCTTCATGGCCGGCCTGCCGATGTGGTGGTTCCTCAGCGCCGGGGCCGCTGTGCTGGTCGCCGCGCCAATCGCCTTTTTCACCCTGCTCCACGGCTATCAGCGGGACCGGGTGCTGGTGTTCCTCAACCCCGAAAGCGATCCGCTGGGCAAGGGTTATCACATCACCCAGTCCAAGATCGCGATCGGATCGGGCGGGTTCTGGGGCAAGGGGTTTGGCAACGGCAGCCAAAGCCATCTTGATTACCTGCCCGAAGCGCAGACCGACTTCGCCTTCGCCACCATGGCAGAGGAATGGGGGCTGGTTGGCGGCATATTCGTTCTGGCAATCTTCCTGTGGGTATTCCGCTGGGGAATGCGCGTATCCCGCAACGCGCCGGACCGGTTTTCCAGCCTGCTGGCCGCGGGCATGACCTTCACGATCTTTTTCTACATGGCGATCAACACGATGATGGTGCTGGGCCTGGCCCCGGTGGTGGGAATTCCCCTGCCCTTCATCAGCCATGGGGGGTCTTCACTGATGACCAACATGATCTGCGTGGGATCGATCATGGCGGTGGACAAGTGGAGCAAACGCGGCGGTGCCCTGGGCACCTGAAAAAAGTCGCAACAACCCCCTTCCCTCACGCCGGGTTCCCGCTATAGGGGGCGCTCCCGGCGAATCGGGACCGGCCTTGGGGCGGTTTCGAAGCAGGAATGTGGACGCATAGCTCAGTTGGTNNCTCTTAATCAGCGGGTCCTAGGTTCGAGCCCTAGTGCGTCCACCACCTTTTTCTGCCGTTTTCCCGTCATCATCATCGGACTCGCTTAGAGCAGTTGGGAAGTCAGTTGGGAGATTCCGTTCTCCTTTCGAGCTTCCGGATCGCCGATTCAGCAAGGCGTGGATCGCGTTTCAGATAGTGGGCATCCAGGATCGCAGCGACATCGCGGAGCGAATGTCCGGTGATCGTCGCGATCTCCGCTTCGCTGCATCCGGATAGCGCCAGCCGCGTAACAGCCGTGCCGCGAAGATCGTGAAAGGTGACGCCCACCACACCCGATTTCGCGCACGCCTTGCGCCATGAAGCGCGGAAGCCGGACTCGGTCCAAGCCGTGCCGCCCTCCGTCGCCAGGATTGTCAGGGGACGCGGCTTGCCCTCTTCGATCTCGGCCAGCTTGCGCTTCGCTTCCTCCAGCGCCGCCTTCAGCGGTGCGCCCACGGGAATAATGACACGGGCACCCGTCTTGCTTTGCTTCAGGCGAATGTGCGTGCCGTTGTAGGCGCTCCAGGTGAGCTTCAACAGGTCGCCTTGCCGCTGGCCGGTCCACAGCGCCATGATGAGCGCCAGGCGCAAATGCACGGGAGCCTTTTCCATGAAGGCGGCTTCGTCTTCGTCGCTCCAAACGCTTTCGGAGCGGGTGGACCTATAGAGGCGGCCGGGACGCTCGCACGGATTTGTGAGCACGAGTCCACGATCAAAGCCCCACGCGATCATGCGCGCCAAGACACTGAAGCGATAATCGGCTTGCCGACGCGATACCGCGCCAACGCGATCCCGCCATGCCAGAAACTCTCCGCGCGTGCGCCGGTCATCCATCGCCTTCAGCGGGAAATCGCCGAACTCCGTTTCGATATGCTTGATGTGCTTCTTGTAATCGGCGCGCGTCTTCGCGGCCAATGACGTGAAATCGGAAGACACTTGGAAGGCGTCAATGACGGACTGGAGCGTATCTTTCGGGATGCGGCGCTGCGCTTCCACAGCGGCGTGATAGCTGGCGATGAACTCCGGCGATCCCGGCTCGCCCTCCAGTCTTGGGCCGCCCTTGCCTAGGTAATAGTAAATCCTCTCGCTTCCGTCCGCGAGTTTCTTCTTGGTGCGATTCAGCCCCTTCAGGTTAATGCGTGTCACGCTTCGCCTTCCATTGGTCAAAGGGGGTCGCCGGTTCGGAAGTTACTTCCGTCCGATGATCGAAGATAAATGTGCCATCGGGAAGCACAAGCGTCCGCACCATGGGCAAGCCCGCTGCCTTCACACCTTTGGCGGCGCGGGTAAGTTCGGCTTGCTTGAATGGAGCGGGACGCTTGGCCATGACCGTGACTCAGAACGCGCCGTTCAAGCGCACATTGACGGAAGGCGACGGGTTGGCCGCCGCCGTGACAGCAACACCGATTTTCGTATTGCCCGCCGAAGTCTTGTTCACCAGCTTGTTGGCGGCATCGAAATAGAGCGTATCGCCCACAGCGATGGCGAGCGCCGAAGTCTTCGGAAGCTCATAGACGCCCGTGACGTTGAGCGCATATGTCTCGCCAATGGCTGCATCGGTATTGGCAACGCCAATGATGGTGCCGACGACTTGCACGCTGCCGGACGTGACGGCCGCCGCCGCCACAATGTCGAGCGTGTCGCCACGCTGCACATAGTTCTTCATGGGAATCTCCGATTGAAATAGATTGTGGAGGGGTTGCGGCCACCCGAAAGCGCGGCGATCTCGCGATCAGCGGCCGCAATGGCGTCCGACATTTCGCGGCCGGACGCATAGACGATCTCTTCGCCATTCTGATCGCGCACGCTCCGGATGCCCTTCATTCGGGCCTCAAAGAGCGCGTCACGCCATTCTTGGAGGGTGGCCAGGTCCATGGTCAGATGGCCTCACCCGGATTGCGGAAAATGCCCCGCCAGTCCAAAGCTCCGGCTCCAAAGTCCAAAACGACGCGCCATTCACGCCCAAGCACCTCCCATCCGTCGCGGCTGGCCAGTTGCGGCCCCGGTGCGGAAGTCAGATAGCCATAGGCGAGCGAAGGCACCTGTGCCGGGTCCGCCGCGACATACCAGCTTCCCTCTTCGAGTCCCGGCTCCACGAGCAAGGTGAGCTTACCCGCGAAAGGATTCTGACTATCCACCGTGACGGCGGCCAGTTCCGCAAGCAGCTTCTCGGCAGACGTTTCCAGGTCCGCCGCCACCAGAAGGAACTTCGGCGCGACGTTGATGAGCGTGGAACCGTCCAGGCCGGTTTGCGTCCGCATGGCCAGGCGCGAAGCTGAAAGCTCGTCCACATCCGGAGCCGCGCCAGCCGCCGCCAGGTTGCCATGATCGGCATGAAAGAGCGTCTTGCCGTCGCTCATGACAGGACCGGACCCGCCGCCAGCCAAGAGGATGGAAAGCAAAAGCTCCCGCTCCGTATTGGCCGCCGCGATGCCCGCGTTGCGGGCGAAGTCGCCAAGCACGCCGAAACGATCATTGATGAGCACCTGACGGGTTAGGCCGAAGATACTGGCAAAAGTGTCCAGCTTGAACTTCTCGCCACTCTCCGGAATGGAGACATGCTTGATCTCGCCCGATTCCGGCACCTTCTTCAGCGTCGGCAGGCCGCCCGTGCGGATGGCCGTCAGATCGCGGAAGTCAGGGATATTGGTCTGACGGGCAATCCGCTTCAGCGGCGTCTCCGCTGCCTGATAGGCGGACAGAACAATACGGTTGCCCGCATCGTCCAGCACAATGGGGAAGTCCGATGTGGTGCCCATGGAACGGGTAACAAGCGCGTCCGTGCCAATGGCGTTCACGTTCCGCTCGCCCGAACGGGTGAGGCAGATGCGGGCATGATCGTGCAAGCCAAGGCCCATGAATTGCCGTGCGCCGTCGCTCGGCTCCGCGCCCGAATAGGTGGCGGCAAGAGCCTCCGCCTGAAGGCCCCGCGTGGTGGCAGGGTCTTCGCTGGACCGGCCAACGGTGATAGGCTGGCGATTGCCCATTTCGGCCAGGATGCGAGCGTTGGCGTCGGCAAGCGACGGCTCCGCGTCAATGAGGCTGTCAATGAACGTGCGGGACACGCCGCGCGCCTCAAAAGAACGGATATGCGCGTTGATATCGGCGCGCGTCTCCGCTTCACCGGAAGTAACTTCCGGCTCCAGGATATCGTCATCTTCCATGTAGGGACTCCTAATCATTGCGCCGGGATCGGCGGGAATTGGAAGCAAAGAAGCCTCCAACAGTCTTGCCCCTGCTACGGACCTTATCAGGCGGCCGGAGCGATCCCGGCGGTCTGAAAACTTGGAAACGGAATAGCCGATGCTGACTCCCTTCAGGTCGCCACGCTCCACAGCCGCCCACGCATCATCATTGGAAATGTGAGCGGTGCCCACCATGAGGCCGTCGCGGAAACGGATATCCCGCACACGGCCAAGAATGTCGCGGAAGCTCCCCGTGCGATGGCCGTCCAATAGCGGCACGCCATCGGCGGGAATCTCCCAATGCGCCTGATCGGCCGAAAGCCGTTCAATGCCATAGGACCGGCGCACATCGGCGAAGGCGGACAGCACCACTTCCACGGTGCGAGCCTCCGCGTTGAGCGATGAAGGCTGAAGCGGGTGACGGCGCGTGACGATCTCAACCGCCGTGGCGCGCGTCACCAGGTCAATGGTTGCGATAGTCGCCATATGCCGCCTCCCTCTGTTGAGGCGTAAGGCGCTTGCCCGCGTCCGTCACCTTGGCACGTTCCAGGATTTCACCGGCAAGAAGCGGCGCAATCGGGCCATCGTGACAGCCGATGAAAATGCGCTGGCCGGTTCGCAGGCATTGGATGTCGATATGATATTCGGCCCTTCCGGGCTGGAACTCACGCATTGGGATTCTCCGCTGAATTGGTCAGCCCCAAGGCGGTTGCTCGGCTTTGGTCCTCCGAAGTCTCTTTCAGGATCGTCTCATAATCCCATCCCAAGGCCGCGACGGCGCGGCGGGGCGACATGAGACGAAGGCGCAGCAATTCGGCCGTGGCCTTCGCGTCCTTTTCAGGATCAATCCACGGACGGGCTGGCGCAATGAACTCACACTCCATCGCCTCTTCAAGATCGGCGATCTTCCCGGCCAGGTAGAGGCGGGTCACGAAACGCTCCCAAACCGGCTTCAGGAATTGCGGCACGATGATGCCGAACTGTGCGGCTTCCACACGCACGTTGAACTCCACCATGCCAGCGCGGAGGCTGGAATAATTGGCATTGGAAAGATCGTTGCTCACCAGATGCGTCGGCACGCCGAAACCGGCAGCGATCTTGTGCAACTGGTGCGCCAGGAAGTCCTTCGCTTGCTGCGACTGTTGGGGCGCGACAACGTGCGGCCGGTATCCACCAGGCACGATCTTCAGCGCACCAGGCTCCAGGCCGGACTCCATGACGCTGCCCCGCTGATCGCCCTCAAAGGGGAACGCCGCGCCCATGTCGTTTTCGTTGACCATGAGCACAGAAAGCAATGCGCCAGTTTGGACGCCCTTCAGGATCGCCGTTTCGGTATCGGCCAACACATCGGCGGCGATGAGCACGGACGCCCCCCAAGGAACGCCTCTCACCTGGTCGGCGAAGTCCTTCCGCCACAGGCGGACATATAGCGAGCGGTCCAACCGCTCCATGGCGGTATCCTGATCGCGGCGAATGTAGATCGCGACTTCGCGGCCGTCCGCCAATTCGATCCCTTCGCGGACAAGGCGGCCATTCCCAAGATCGGCGGAATAGTCCCCGGCAATCGCGGAGCGCGGCAACTGGTGCCAACGGCCATCCGGTTGCTCCACGGCCAGCCCTTCGCCGCTCACCACCATGGAGCGCACCATGTTGCCGGTGAGGCCATCGAAATTGCCGCCACCCCATTGGGCATCGGCGGCAAAGGTCGTCCAGGCGGAAGCAAGTTCCGTGACCTTCGGCGCGATGCCGAAGCCGGACCCGGCATGGGCGGTCGTCAGGGCTTCGCAGGCGTTGCGGAAATAGCCGCCGTTCCGCCACGCATTTTCGGATCGCAGCACCAGACTAGCGGGCACGGGGTTGCCGCCGATGACCTGCCACTCGCCCCACCGGCCGTCAGTGTCACGGAAGCGCGGAGCGATGGCCGCTGCCTCATAGCCGCGACGGCTGAAGAAACTCCCGATGCGGGAAAGGAAGCCTTGGGGCGCGGCCATGTCAGTTGGCTCGCTCTTTGCGCCAAGCCGCTTCCATGATCGGCTTCAGGTGCGGGCGAAGGTTCAACATGATGGACCCGCGCGGAGCCGCGTCGTCAAACCGGCGCGACGGCGGAGTTTCGACATCATAGAGAGCGGTGCGGAACTGCCGCATCCCGATCCCATCTTGGCGATAGGCGTCCAGCCGGAAAACCCAATCGCGATCATTCACCGGCGATGTGTCATTCACCGCGTTGAAAATCGGATGATAAAACCGCTTTTCGTGCGGCGTGCGGTCCCCGTCCTGCCAGCCATAGCATCCGGCCGAAACGAAGCCGACAATTTGCGAGTCCGTGATCCCGTAATCCCATTTCAGGATCGAAAGGATTTTGGCCACTCCAACATCGCTGATCGAAAGCACGGAATGGGGATTCTTCGTCCCTTTGCCGACGCGCTCGCGCGTCTGGACGAAGCCTTCGCGAATCCAGGCGCGCACTTCCTGCACCACCTTTTCCGCGTCCATTCCCGGCTCCATGATGATCGCGGCGGCTTCACTCGGCTTGAAGCGCGGCCCCGGCTCCGGATGTGCCCAAAGGGGCTGAATCTCGTCTTCCATGATGTCCTCCAGCATTGCTACGAATCATCCATAACAAATTCATGGATAGGAGTCCATCCATAACAGACTCATGGATATTTGACATGGGATGCTGAAGGCGCTACAAGGGCGGCGTTGGTTCGCGATCCAATCGTCGGGCTATGCCAGGCCCTTTCCTCGGTCCCGCGCGCCAACTCACCCATCCTCCTGCTACGGAGGGGACCGGCCAGGCAGTCGTTTCAACTTTTGCCGTAGGGGTTGCGACCTGTCTGGCCGGTCTTTCGGCCGCACAGCATCTATGGTTAACGAAGTAACTTCCAGCCGTTGAATGTTCTTCAGACGTTCCCCATATCATTGGCGCGAAATGGGGGAACTACCGTGCCAGCAATGACGCTCGCTGAAAATCTGCTTTACACCACAATCAAGCTGATCGCCTTCAAGGGCGGCGTGCCGACAAGCACCGGCACAGGATTTATGTTCGCGTTCGCGCAGAACGGCGATCAGATCGTCCCTTGTATCGTCACAAATAAGCACGTTGTCGAAGGTGCGGATATGATTCGTGCGCGCCTGCATTTCGGAAAAGATAACGAACCCTCCGGAGAGTTCGTAAATTGCGATTTCGATATTTCAGGGGGAGTTCCCTTTTGGCATCCTGAACCAAATATTGATCTCTGCGCCTTTGCCTACGCGGATATAATCCGGCAGGCCGAATCGCAGGGGAAGACGATCTTCTTTCGGCACTTGGATATGAGCCTTGTTCCTGAAGATGGAGACTGGCCGTATTTTGACGCTTTGGAAGAAGTCACCATGATCGGCTGTCCAAATGGATTGGCAGACGAAGCAAACAATCTTCCCATATCGAGACGAGGGATTACGGCCACGTCGCTTGGGAAAGATTACAACGGAAAGCCGGAGTTCATGGTGGACATGGCCTGCTTCCCTGGATCATCAGGATCACCTATCTTCATTTATGATAGAAATGGGTATCTAGACCGGAAATCCAACACCTATAACATGGGCACGCAACGCATTAAGCTCGTGGGAATCCTTTATTCTGGCCCACTCATCTCGAACGATGGCAGAATCGTTCTCTCGCATACGCCTCGTGTCGAAGTTGCATCCATGATGCACTTAGGAAACGCCATTCGAGCGTCCGAATTGCGCGTGCTTGATCGGCTGATAAGGCAAACAACTGCCGTGCCAGTTCCGCCCGCTGAAGTGGGCGAAGTTGTCGAAAACTAGCCACTCATCCATTTCGAGCGCACCACGGGCGGCACGCTGGACGGCAACGCCGCCACGCTCGCAAGCTCCGCTTCACGCCGGTCTAGGTTCACCGTGACAAGCTGGCGCGCGGCTAGGCCATAGACAAGGCAGTCCAGCGCCTCCGCTCGCTTCCCCAGTATGCGCTCAAAGCGGCGATATGGCTGACCGCGCACATAGCGCACCACCCGCCGTTCCGATGCTACTTGCTCAAAATAGACCGGCTCTAGCGATTGGCTGAAGCGGATGGTGCGCCCTCTGGCCAACCGCGTCAGGATTTGCGCTTTCAGGCCGTCCACGCCGATCAGAAAGAGCGGCACGCCCTTGGCGCTGGACCGGGCAATGGCAGGCCGATTGCCCGCCACGCCTTTGCCGCTGACGATCTTCCGGCCGAAACGCGGCCGGGTGAAGGCATATACCCGCTCCGTGAAGCCGCCATCGCCGGAGTCGATAACGGCCGCGTCAATGCGGAGCGTGCCGCCGTTCGGATGCTGCCAGGCGCTCTTCAGCAAGTCATCCAGTTCGGCCCATGTGCTGTCATCGCCAGGCGATCCCCAAACAACGCTATGGCCCAAAACGAACGTGTCATCACGGCCGTGCCCGATGAAGCTCACTTCTATGCGATCATCCTGCACGTCCACGCCGCAAGTCACGATCAGCACTTCGGCCGGGACATCCTCCAAGTTCCAAGGCTCCGCACGGCTGGCCAGATCGTTTTCGTCAACTTCATCGGCCGCTTCGCGCCAGCCTTCAGCCAAGATGGTGTTAACGAACGTCTGGAGCGTGTCCGGCGATCCCTTCGCCGCTAGGAACTCGGTGGCCAGCTTGCCCCAACTGGCATTGCTGTGCGGCGATACCAGCGCATTGATGCGAAACCCGGCGTGCGAAGTTACTTCCGGACAGGTGGCACGCCAGCGGCCCTTTTCGATCATGGCCGCCTTGTGCCGCTCATGAATAAGCTCTTCGCAATGCGGGCATCTGAAGGCGGCCGTTTCGGGCTTGTCCGGCTCCCATTCGATATGCCGCCACTGGATTTCCGTTCGCTCCCCGCACTCCGGGCACGGAACTTCAAAGATACGCTGATCGGATTGCTCATAGGATCGCAGCACGTTGGAAGTTGCTTCCTCCGTTGGCGTGCTGCCCATGACGATCTTGCGATTAGCGAAGGACAGCGTGCGGCGTTCGGCCAGCACCACCGGAGAGCCTTCGGCGGTCGGCTCCATGGCATCGGCTTCGTCTATAAGCAGGACGCGGACATTGTGACGGCGAAGATTGCGCGGGGCCTTGGCCGCCACCACCTTCAGCGATCCACCGGGGAAGCGGCGGGATAGGAGAGTATTCCGGCCGCCCTCTGCATTGTCGCCCGATAGCAGGCCCGCCAAGGCAGGCGTGGCGGCGAAGATCGGTTCCAGGTCGCTCACCACATAATCGCGGCAGTCCGCTTCCGTAGGCAATAGCAGCAAGATCGGCGAAGGCTCATTGGCCACGAACGATCCCACGGCCGATGTCAGCAACGTCGAAAGGCCGACGCGAACGGACTTCACCAGAGTCACCCGCTCAACGGCCGGATCGCTGATCGCGTCGGCAATGCCCCGCTGGAATCGCCATAGCCGGACTTGGCCAGGCAATGCGGACACGTCTTCCGGCAAGCGCAAATGGCGCTCTATCCATTTCGACAATGGCAGGCGCGGAGGCGGCTTCAGCGCCCGCAAGGCATTTTCGCGCACGCGCCACAGGGAATCAGATTGGATCATCGGAAAGCTCATCAAGCGTGTCGCGGATTTCTCGGTCCAGGACGGCCAAGTCATGCGCGGACAGGTGGCCAAGGCGTTGCTGGACCCGCGACGGGAGCGCCAACATGCCGGAACGGATCATGCGGAGGATATCAGCCCATTGGGCTTCCACTTCCTTCGCCGGAAGCAACTCGCCACGCGCGGCGGCGTTCTTCAGCGCCAGCGCGTCGGCACGTTCCCGCGTCTCGCGCTCGCGCTCGGCGGCCAGGCCGGTGCCCACGCGGAAGTGATCGCGGTTGGCGGCCGTCTCGCGGAGATATTCGCAATAGCCGCGAATGGATTTGCCAAGTGCATACTTGCCACGGGAAAGGCGAGTTAGTGCGCCGCGATCCACGGCAGTTTGCAAATTGCGTTTATGCACTCCGAGTATGCCCGCAAGATCGTCAAGCGAGACTGGCCTATCGTCCACGATCATGATGGCGTTCCAATTTTACTGAAAAGAGTGATGAATCGCGGCTCCGCGCCCCCGCACGCCACCCGGCCGGGGAAGGACCCGCGATACGCAATGCGGTTATCAGGCTGATCGGCGATGAACTGACATGCGCTGTGCGTAACAACGCTTTGCGGCACTGTCCGGGATGCGCCTTTGCCGGACAGACGGACAGCCCTAAAGGGCGCTGTCCGTGTCCGTCCGGGCAAAAATGGCGGAAATCCGTGGTTTCCTTTGCCGGACTGTCCGCCCTCTGTCCGGGCCTGTCCGCCTGTCCGGGTATGCGGTTCGCCCCTCATGGCGACACCCGATAGAGCGAGCGGGACCGCAATCCGGACGTGTAGCGGATGCCGGATTCATCAATCCAATGGAGCACAATATCGGCCGGACGCCATGGATCATCCACGCGCGTCAGGGTGAGCCGATGCCGCTTGCCGCGATGGTTATACACGTCAATCTGTGCGCCAACATCAGGCGCGGCGGGCAAGTTGATTAGATATCGTCGCACTCTTCATCTCCGGAAGTTGCTTCCGCGCTGGCGACGAAACCGCCCCGCGTTGCGATCAGCTTCTTTTTGGCAAGGCCCTGCACGGCGCGGCGCATGGCACGCTTGCGGCTCTCCACGTCTTCGGAGCCGGACACTTCGCGCTCCGCGATGCACGCGGCCCGCCAGTCCTCTTCCGTGACGCGGCCGTCCGCCTCCAAGTCCAGGAGCTTGGCTATTGCGGCGCTCTCGCCAGCCGTCATTCGCACCCGGCCCTGAAGCGTCCCCCGTGGCATTTCCTCCACCAGGGCGGCCGTGATCGGATTCCCGAACTCATTCTCTCCAAGCTCTTCCACGCCGATGCGGAAGGCGATGTCGCGTTCCGTGCTGCCGTTGCGGTTCTTGGTGAGCTTCCCCCTGACGATGCCGTCTTCATCCCGCTTGACGTGCATGGCCATGTCCAGCGCGCCATTGAGGATGCTATGACCGCGCGGCGTGGAACCTTCCGCCTTCGTGTCATGGTGGATGAGCACCACAGCCGCGCCGGACTCGGCAAGCTGGCGGCTGATCGCCACCACGCGGCCCATGCTCTTGGCGTCGTTTTCCTCCAGGCCGGGGAACGCCATGGCGAGCGTGTCGATGAAGATCAGCGCCGGTTCGCGATCTCGCACCACATCCAAGAGGGATTCCAGGTCCGGACTCTCATCGTCTAGAAGATCGCTGACGCCTTCGATCAACAGGAAGTCAGGCGCGTGTCCCTGCCGTTCGGATAGGGCCTTCACACGTCCCTGCATCCCATGCGGGTCTTCGGCCGCGACATAGAGAACCACGCCCGGTTTCGTGCTCATGCCGAACGCGGTTTCGCCAAGCGCCACCTGATAGCCGATGAAGGGCGCGATGAGCGATTTGCCCGCGCCAGGTGCTCCGAAGATGCACGCCATGTCCCCCGGCGCTAACAGGCCCTCCACCAGGCATCCACGCGGCGGCGCGGCGGCGCAATCTTCCGTGGTGAGGATACGAAGGCCGCCGAACTCCCGCTTTGGCCGGTGGAGCTTGGCCAAGCGATAGAGCGTGCCGATTTTGATCTTGCGGCCGACATGGGAGCCGAAGGAATCCCACACGCGGCGCTGATCGTCTTCGTCATATTTCGCGCTCGCCTGTGACCATTCATCCCACAGGGCGAAACCGTCTTCATCGCCGCCAAACTCATGGTGGAGCGCCTGCCCCACCGTCAGCCAGGTTTCCCGCTCATCGGAGGGAATGACGGCCAGCGCCTTGCCGATGCGCTCCAGGTCAGGTTCCGGCTCCAGGCCGGAATCCTCATCGTCTTCCGGCTCATCATCGTCGCGGCCGTAGGACTTACCGTGCTTGTCGAGCGCACCCGCGTCCAGATCGTGCGCTAGGTCCACCGGCCGTCCCTCCACGATTTCCACCTGTGGCGCGGGCTGGCCATCTATCCGGCCGAAATAGTATGTTTGCGAGAGGGTGAAGGACTCACCGGCCAGGATGCCGCCTAGAGCGCCATTCACGCGCGCCATGAGGCGTTCGCGCTCGGCTGGCGACATGGAACGCGACGTAGGGCACAGCACGCGCCAGCGCGGAGCTTCCGGCCGATGCGACGGACTGGTGTAGATGACAGCCGATAGGTCCGCCTTGCGTAGCTTCGCCGCCGCCCGCTCCACGGACAACTTGCCGCCGTCATAGTCGCCTTCCACGCCCTCTATGGCGATCATGTTGGCGTTGTGGCGAAGCGATCCCTTGCGCGTCGGCTCATCGCCGAACCGGCCTAGCTTCACCAGTGGGAGAGCCGCCTTGCTGTCCGCGACACGCTCCGGAATCCGCGCCGCGAAGGATCGCAGCGACATGCGCGGTTCCCGCTTTTGCCGTGCATGGGCATCGGGGAAGCGGGTGAAAACGAAGCGCCTATCAAGGGCGGATTCGGTTGGATTTTCTTTTGTAACCTTTTGATATTTCACAGCCAGTTTTTCCCTCGGTTGGGAAAATTAGGCAGAAAAATCAAAGGCTCATGGTGGACTCTTAATCAGCGGGTCCTTGGTTCGAGCCCAAGTGCGTCCACCAAAAACTCTAGGAAATGCAGAAACTTACCCCGAAAGGGATCGCCCTGCACGTTGCTAGCATTTCACCCATAAGCAAATCGTAAGCAGCCGCCGCGAGCCGCAACGCGCTATCAGCACTGACCGCGCGCCCTCTCAGCATCAAAGACGACCGCTCCAGAGGGGGTGGAATGGCACGCTTACCGAAATTGCCAAACTTGCTCGATCGCAAGATTTACAAGACTGGCCAGACCCGCGGCGCGGACGATGACCAAATCTTCCAAAATCGCGTTGGTCGAAATAGCACCGTGCTCATTCCGCTTGCGGTTTGGCGAGGTCACGAGACGATTCGCAAACTTGATTACGAGAACGGCTACATCGTTCTCGTCCCTCCGCCAGAATATTTCGGAGCTGGCTGCCAGGGAAAGCTTCAGCAAGAGGGCGTCGAGGTCGGGCAGAATGCTCTCGTCTTCTACGAGCTGCGCTCTCATTGGAATGAATGGAACCCGGAACAGGCTGGGCTCACGGCGCCGACGTCGCGAATTACACCGCTGGGAGGGAGTTACGTTGCTCGTGTGGCCAACACCACGGCTGAGGGCGACGAGCGGATCAATCGCGGTTACACCTCTACCGGACTCAAAGGAGCCGGAATCCGACTGTACGAGTACGCACCCACCGCAGTCATTCAGAGCGCGCGTGTGCAGCTAGAGGCGCTTTTCTGGTTGGCCGAAGACGCCGTTCAAACCTGCGTTGAGGTGGGGATGGAAGAAGCGGCCGTAGCCGAGCGCAGAGCGGCCGCACTTGCCCTGGCGAAGAAAACCGGATTGCTGGACTATCAGGCGCTACGTGACGCTCGCACTATCGACGCATCGGACAAGCTGGTTTGCCCATTATGCCTTGAGCGGCTGAGCAGCCTTGGCTTCATGAGCAGGATGGGACAGGCGGCGGGACGTGAGCGCCATGACCTGACCGTGACAGAGATCAATCTGTTCCACATCAAAGAGCTTGCGTATGGCCTTTTTAACCACAGACCCTACAATCTTGGCTGGGGCCATCATCACTGCAATGTTGTCTGCAAAGACAGCGGCATAGTAGAGACGTTGAAGTGGATGAAAGCGGTCACGGTACGCAATAGCCATCTATTCGGCGAATAAAGGAAGTGAAGCGACCGCCACGGTTGGCCCCTGAATGCTTAGCTCGCGTTCACGCTCAAGCGATACGTCAGCCTTAGCTTTTATGAACTGAGCGGCGTAGGCTACCCATCGGTCTTCAATCTCGATACCGATAGCTCGACGGCCGAGGGCACTTGCAGCGGCAAGTGTACTTCCAGACCCTGCGAAGCAATCCAAAACTACATCGCCTTCGTAACTGCTAGTTCTGATTATATGGCGAAGCATATCCTGAGGCTTTTCAGCAGGATGCTTACCACGATACTGCCTCACATTCATAAAATCCCAAGAGTCCACGAAAGGTTCTTTGGGGTCAATATTAAACGCTCTAATTACGTCTTCATATTTCGGCATAATTTTGATTAGTTTAGTACCAAGAAATGCTTCGCAAATTTTTGCATACTGTTCACGGCTCGGAATATTCCTCCCGGTCTCCCAGTTGGATACCGCCCCACCGTTATTCACCTTCCCATATGCTCCGGTGATTTCGGTCAGCTGGTTCGACGTCAGTCTGCACTGGACGCGGCAGCTCTTTAGGAAATGTCCGAAGGGCGCGCGCTTGAGGTTTCCGTCGGTCGCCGGCGTTGCAAAAATAATTCGTTCCGAATGCGGATACCAACGTCGAAGAGATGTCTTTTTCATCTTCTGACGCCAGCCATCGTAGCCCGGTTCGTTGGGCTTAGTCCACGTCACCATCGACTGGACATTGTAATCCTTGCTAAGGGCTACATAAAGATATGGAGCCATATCAGATGAACAGAATAAATATAGAGATCCGTTGGGCCGCAGGACCCGCTTCCATTCCCGGCCTAAATCAGTGATCCATTCTACAAAATGATCATCATGCTCAAAATCTGAATCTCCGTAAATGTTGTCTTTTTTGGTGCTATGATAGGGCGGATCGACGAGCACGAGATCAACGGTGGCCGTCGGGATCATCGGAAGGCAGGCTAGCGCATCTCCGCTAGACAACGAAAGCGCATCCGAACTGAAGGCTTCACTGGCTTGCAACGCGCCCCTTATCTTCACGAAAGCGTGCGCCCTGTTGTGCGGGTAAATGTCGTCTAACGAATCGGGCAGCGAAAAAGTCACGGTGTGCGGCGTTCCTGGTTAGTTCGCCGCACAGCATAGCCCCGACACGGGCTGTTTCCAGTGAGAATTGCCATTGATCGTCACGCGGCTTGCGATGGGCTTACGGTCTATCAGTGGGAAGCGCTAAAGCGCCTAAACCAAGGGCTTATGCGGCCGTGACGGTCAAACCAACGGTTTGATGCCCGCTCATAGCTGCACCCCACGCCCGAGGGCGCAGGGTGCAGGCAGCGTCAGGCTAGGAGGAGGTGTGCCTCGCCCCGCTGCTGACCCCGATGTTGTATGGCGAGGCGTCGGTGGTCTTAAGCCTCGGCGCGGCGGGTGATGGATGAACCCCCGCGCAAGCTGATATATCTATGACGAATATGCCCCGTCCCAGACGCCGTTGCTCTCCCAACGACGGAGCGCGGCAATGATGACGATCATGTCCGCACCGTCCAGCAACCCCTTCTCGATGCCGGGCAGCACGTCGCGCTCAACCCATGCGTCGAATGAGCCATAGATGGCTGCGAACGGCGACAGGTTCGGACGCCTTGCCTGTTCGAGCTTCGCTACCCGGCGCTGGAGATTCCGAAGGCTCATGTGGTCACTTCAACCCAAGCTGGGCGCGCAAGTCTGGTTCGGCGGGCGGCGCTACCGGCACGACCACCGGGATTTGAGCAACGGAGACGCTGGGCGCAGGTCGGGCGCGGTGCGCGTTCAGCACGGCCGCCATTTCCAAATCGGCAGCAAGCAGTCCACCGGCAAGCGCCTGCTCCCCGTCCATCACCTTGAAGTGGTTGCGGACGAGAGAGGCGCGCAGGCCCCGATGCTGCTCCCGCTCAACACGCTGGCGCAGGGCAAGCGGCGCGTCAGCCAAACCGCGTGGCACAGGAAGGTCGGTCATTGTCTCTTCTCCGATGTTTCGCGCAGCCTGCGGAACGTCTCTTCCACCGCACGCGCTTCCGCTTCTCTTTCCTGCTGGCGGGCGGCGCGGTATTGTGCGGCGTCCTCAACAGACATGCCGTTCCGCTGGTCGTATCTGCGCTGCCTACGCTCGCTGAGATATGCGCGCCCATCGACCACGGTGACGCCATCGACCTCGACAGGCTCCGTTCGGGGCTTCGGCACTGTCGCTAGGGTGAAGACGCTCATTCCCGAGTCACCTTCAGCTTGCGCAGCACGTCGAACTGGACTTGTAACGGTTTTGTGC